>JBBTJN010000017.1:0-24237 GCA_038059415.1 Elusimicrobiota bacterium
GTAGGAGGTGCGGCCGAACAGGCGGCGGCCGAACAGGCCGTCGAACAGCGGGCGCCCGGCTTCATCGAGCACGCGTACGCGCGCGCAATCGGCGGGGCCGAGGCCGCAGGCGAGCCCGGCGTCGGCCGGGGCGACGGGCGGTCCCAATGAGAGCGACTGCAGACCGCGCAACAGGAGCTCGACGGCTTCGGCGTCGGCGAGGTCGTCCTGGCGCACGATGACCCAGGGCCCGCCCGCCTCGCGGGTGATGATTAAATCCTCGCGCGGGCGGCGCACCTCGATGCGGGCGGGCTCGGCCCCGACGCGCAGGGGGGCAGGGGCCTGGTCGCGCCAGGAGCGCAGGCCTGCGAGCCCGATGAAGGCGAAAATCGACAATAAAACAACGTGGCCGGCGCGCATGGGGGACCCTGGCGTTCGAAGGGAACGCGGGGTATGATAGTACAAGTGGGCCATTAGGCCCAGGCGCGCGAGCAGGTATTTGCCCCATAATCGCTATAATGCGGACAGGAGACACCCCGACCATGCGCAACGCCTTGATGCGGCTCGCGCCGTGCGCCGTTTTCCTGTCCGCCCTCGCGACCGCTCAGACGACCGAGAAGCCGGCGCCCAGCGCGACCTCCTCCGGAAACCAGGCGCCGGTGGCCGGGATGGGGGTGGTGTCTCCCTCCGCAATGCCAGGCGGCGTGACCTCGAACGGCATGAGCCTCCAGACCGGTTTGGGCAAGGTCGCGGGCGCTCCGATCCCGCAGGTCGGTCCGCAAGCTTTTCCGTCGGCCCCAACGACGAAGCCCGATCTCGTGCCGCACGTGGTCATTGAGAAGCCGGCTGATCCTAGAACGAACGGAGCGCTCGACGCCTCCTTCGTCCTCAAAACGGCCGCGCAGGGCATCGAGCAGGGAAAGAAGGGCGAGGCCGCCGGCGGCGGCGGACAGTTCGTGCGGCAGGCGCTTAACCGCGCCTACGACTTGTCGACACGCTCCGGTGACGTCGGCTCCGGCGTGGCCGGAAAATTCTTAAACTTTCGTGAGCAGGTTGCGAGCCTCGTCGAAATCGCGAACAAAGAGGCGCCGGCCGACGCTCCCGGGCTTTACAGCTCGGCCATTGAGACCGCCGAGAAGACCTTGCCCCCCGCGGCCGCCGCCGCCGTGACTCAGGCCGTGCTCGCATTCGCCGAGCACAAGGCCGATTCCTCGCTGTCCGTGCTCGCCCAGGACGCGTACACCGCCGCGACCGCGGGCCAGGCTTCCGAGACGCGCCGCCTCTTGAAGGCTCTCGACAAGTGGGAGGAGCTGCTTGGGGTTCCGGGGCGCGCGCTCATCGCCAACGGCGACCGTCTCAAGGCCGGCGTCGAAAGCGCGCTCGCGCACGCGGCCAATATCCCCGCGGCGAAGGGCGCCGCACCCCGCGTCTGGGTCGTCAAACGCGGCAAGTCCTATGTCGCGGCATTGCCCGGCACGACGGTCGAGAAGGTGCCAGGCCTCGCCGCGGCGTTCGCTCTCAAGTTCATGAAGGCGTCCGTCTCGCCGATAAGCGAAGCGTACCGCGTATTCGCCGCGGCGCCCGGCGCCCGGTCCGCGATCGCCGCGCGCGTTGCGATGGGAGAATCTGTCCCTGCCGCGACGCTTGGGACCGGCTGGCTTTGGCTCAAGTACATGGTCATGCGCGTTTGGAGCGCGCTCACTTCTCTGCTTGCGGGCCGCGGCCTGCCGACCGTCGCGAACGCCTCGACCGTGCCGCGCTTGCTCGACGCCGCGCGCGCGTGGCGCGACGCCGTACGCCTTGGCGACGCCGCCGCGCGCGCCGCCGAATATTCAAACCTGACCGTGTCCCGCGCGCAGGGCGCGTTCGCCCTCGCCCGCCGTGCTGCGGCCGCGCACGAAGCGTTGACCGGCGAGGCGGGCGCCGTCTCGCGTATCGATTCACTCCGGGAGGAGTTCGAGGCCGCCGTCAAGCGCGCCGGGCTCTCTCCCGCGGACCAGCTCACTACCGGACCGGCGACGATCGTCTCAGGCGAGGGCGGCCTGCGCCACTGGGCGTCGCTCTACGCCGTCGACGCGCGTCAGCGCGGGGGCGAGGCGTTTGGAAAAGTGCGCGGCGCGAACCCCGTCGTGGTTCTGAGCGTCGGCTCGGCAGCGCTCGCGGCGGGGACGCTCGCGGCGGCCTCCAAGGACATGACGTTCACCGTTTTTGACGATGCGCTGTGGGCGTCCGGTTTCGGTCCTTACGGCGCGACAAAGCTCTCGGCCGACCTGCGCTCGACGGAGAGCGGCGGCTCGGTTTTCCTTGAGACGGAACGCGGCGACGAGGATCTCGCGGCCTCGCTCGATGAGTTGGGCTTTGGGGTGACGCGCCAAGGCCGCGGCCTGCGCGCCAGGCTCGACGGGGAAACGGCGTCTTCCGATCCGCAGGAAATGGCGGAACTCGTCGCCAAGGCGGTCACTCTGATCTCGGGCATGCCCCTTAAGCCCGCGGCGACCGCGGCGGGGCTCGAGCGCTTGCTCTCCGACATCAAACGCGCGCCCAAAGACGCGGCCAAGACGGCGGCCCTGTTCGGAAGTGCGCGTCTGTCGCGCGCGAAGACCGTGGGCTGGGTCGGCGACGATGAGGCCGTCTCGATGGAGAACCCTTCCTCGGGTGTGCGCGTGATCGCCCTGCTTGATTCCGTGACCGGCTTGGCGAAGTTCGCCCGCGTGGAACCTCTCCGCGTTCGATGACCGCGAGCTTGCGGGCTTCCCGTTCCATTTTTTTCCTGCTTGCCCTGTCCGCGCGTGCCGAACCGGTTCCCGGCGCCTTGCGCGGTCTGACGCTGAGCCTTGGGCAGGGGCGCCCCGTGTGCGCGAAGGCCACCTTTGACCGTACGGCGGCGCAGGCCGGCGGGCGGGTGCTCGTCCTCGATGCGTCCGGCGTCGGCGACGAGCAGGCCATTCGCATGTCCGAGGCCGTCATCGTGCGGCGCGCGAGCCTGTCGAGTCGCGCGGGCGCCGCAGCCCGCCGCCACGGCGTGCCCGCCGTGGCGCTCGGCCAGGGCCGCTGGGACGGGCGCGGACCGACGCTGTATCTCGATGAGCCGTCGTACGGGAACCCGCAAATGGCCTCGGGCTACTCCTATCGCCCGGTGACCGGATACGAGCAACGCGCGCTGCGCGAGGGCGACGCGGTGATCGTGGACGCGGCGAAAGGAAGGGTGATCCTTGTGCCTGCGAGTCAAGCGCAGGCGTGCGTAGACGCCGCCGAGGCCGCTCGCGCCTACGACGGGCTTCGCGACGCGCAGGCGCTTGTTCAGTGGCTTGTCACGACGGAAAGCGCGGGCCGCGGCGCGGCCCTGCTGGAGGAACTGGTGCCCCGCGCAGTCGCGGGTTCCATGTCCGCCGACGACCTCTCGCGCGTGCGCCGGGCGGTCGAGCGCTCGGCCCCGGCCTCCGTGCGTGGGGACATGCGCCGCGCCGAGGCGTCCGCCTTCACGCGCGCCGCACGCGAGGCCAAACGCCGTGCCGAGGATTGCGCCGCGGACGCCGCCGAGGCCGCGGACGCCGACGCGCTCGAGAGGCTGGCCGATGAGGCCCGCGTGTCGGCCGAGGGCGTCGCAGCCGTCGCCCGCATGCTGTTCTTGCCCGACGGCGGCGCGGCCTCCGCCGCGCGCGCCTGCCGCGACGCGGCGCGCCACCGCGCGAAATCCCTCGCCGGCAAGCCGTCCTCTTTTGCGAGCGCCGCCGCGTCGGGCGGCGGCGACCGCCCCGAGGGCGTCGATCTTCCGGCGGCTGCGTGGGAGCGCTTCGTCGAGAGCAACGGCCTCGCGCAATGGCTCGCGCGCGCGCTCGACGACTCTTCTCTCGGGCTGCGCGGAAAATCCGAGCGTATCCGGCAGCGCATAGCGGCCGCGAAGCTCGACGCGACGTCCGCAGCCGGCGCCGCGGCCCTCGCGGCCGCGACGGGTCCCGTTCTGGTCGTCGGCGAGGATGCGGCGCTTAAGGCTTCGGGACCGGCCGACGTGCTCGACCGCGTGAAGGAGGCCTGGGCGGCGTCGTGGGCGCCCGGCCCGCTCGGCGCGCGGCAGCGCGCGCGACGAGGTCTCGCTTATGACGGGCGCGTGCGCGTCGAAAAAATATCCCCGGCCGACGCCTCCGGTTTAGTGTTCTCCCGCGACCCCGGCTCGGGGCGGCGCGAGCGCCTATTCGTCGAGGCGACGGCCGGCTCGCTCGATGGAATTCTTTCCGGCGACGCCGAGACGGCGTCCTATTCTCTCGACCGAGGATCGGGTAGGGAGATCTCTCCCCGCACGGGTGCGGCTGCGGCCGTGCTGTCCGCGTCGCAACTGGCGCGGGTCGCGCGCCTGGCGCGCGCTCTCGACGCGTGGAAGGGCTCGGGCGTTGAGGTCGCGTTCTCGTTTTCCGGCCGGCATCTCATCGCGCATACCGCGCGATCGCTGGAGAGTCCGCGTCCGGTGCTTCCCCTCAACGATCCTTTCGCGCCGCGGCCGGACGCTCAGTTTCTGAACATCAAGCCCGTCGCGCCCTGAACAGAGAACGAAGTTCCGCGAGCTCGTCGGCGCCGAGAAACCCCGTCAGGAGCAGGCCGGTCGGGTAGGCGGCGAGGAGCAGGAAGCGGGCGGGCAGACCGGCCCCGGAGGACGTTCGCCATAGAGCCGCGGTCCAGCCCGCGAGAATGGCGATGCGCTTCCATTCATAGGGCACCGGGCGCGACGAGCGCCCAAGCGTCCATACCGCCGTCGCCATCGCCGCGTACGCGGCCAAGGTGGCCCACGCGGCCCCCATCATGCCGAGCCTCGGGATCATCAACCAGTTGAGAAGGATGTTCACGAGGGCGCCCGCCCATGTCGCCGCTGAGACCGCGCCGGTGCGCTTGTCGAGCATCAGGGGCGCCAGCATGACAAAATATAGGCCGTTGAAGAGGTAGCCCAAGGCTACGACCGGTACGATGGGCAGGCCGCTCCAGTATGAGGGATGGATGAGAGACAAGCCGCCAAACAGGGGCGCTTGGACGAGCGGGCCGATGAAGAAGACGATGGCGAGAAACGCCCAGGCCGCGAGCGTCGTGAAATAGGTGAGCACGCGCGCGACCACGGCGCCGGCGTCGGGTCGGTCGGCGCGCTCCAAAATAAAAGGTTTCCAGGCCTGATCGAACATGCCGACGAGCAGCATCATCGCGATGCCGAGCTTGTAGCAGGTGCCGTAGACGCCGGCGGCCGCCGGGCCGATCATCTTGACGAGAATAGGACGGTCGGCACAGCCCACGATCATCGAGCCCATGCCCGCGACGATCAGGGGCAGGCTGAAGTCCATCATCTCCTTGAGGCGCGCGCGGTCGGGCGCGCCGAAGCGCGAAACGATGACGGGCGACAGCACCGCGAGGCTCGCCAGAGAGGCCACGAGGTTCGCCAGGAACACCCCGCGCAGGCCGAGGTGCATCTGGCGCACGAATACGTACGCGAGGACGAGGTTCATCGCGATGCCGACGAACTTGATGCCCGCGTAGGTTCCGGCGCGATGGGAACCGCGCAGTTCCGCGAAGGGCAGCAGCATGGCCGCGTCGACGGCAAGGATCCAGGCGCCGTAGCGGACGAGGAGCGCCATCTCGTCGGGCAGTCCGATCGCGCGCGCCAGGGGCGCCGCGGCGAGGTGGAGGATCGTCGATGCCGCGAGCGCCGTGCCCACGACGGTCAGGTAGGCCGAGCCAAACGCCGACTTGTCGGCCTTGCCGTCGCGGCGTCCGAAGCGCAGATAGGCCGTGTCGAGGCCGAGCCCGTAGATGACGCTCAGAAAGCCGATGCAGGCGTAAAGCGCCTGCATCGCGCCGTTATCCGCGGGCTCCAGAAGATGAGAGTACAGCGGCGTGAGCAGGAAGCTCAGCATTCGTCCTAGGACGGTGGAGAGGCCGTAAAACGCCGTCTCCTTGGCTAGCCCCCTTAGCTCCCGCAGCATGGCGCCCATCCTATCAAAATCATAGTATCGTGGCGTGAAGCGGCCTCTGAGCTCGTGGATTCCGGTTGTCGTGTGGTGCGGCGTCATCTTCGCCTTCTCCGCGACGCCTGACCTGAGCAGCGGGCTGTCTTATGATTATCCGCTGCGCAAGGTCGCTCACATGGCGGAGTTCGCGATCTTGTGGGTGCTTGCCCGCCGCGCCATGGGCGACGGGTGGGGTCTCGTGTTCACTATCCTCTATGCCGCGAGCGACGAATATCACCAGACCTTCGTTGCAAGTCGCCACGGGGTCTGGACCGATGTGGTCATTGATGGCGCCGGCGCGCTGCTTGCCTTGACTTTGGTCCGTCTGCGCGCCATCCTATGAGGGTGGTCCCGGAGAACCTGGTCCTGATGGCGGCGTGCTTGCGCACCGAGCGCCAGCTTCGCCGCTTGTCGCGCCTGTCCAGCGCCGCGGGCGACAGCGTTTCCTTCGCCGTGCTCGGCGACGTGGAGCCCTCCCGCTTCTGGATATACCGTAAGCTGTTCAACCGTGAGGGCGTGTTCCACGACCAGATGCATGAGATCCAGGCCCATCCCCTGGCCTTCACCGTCCAGCTCGGCGACATGGTCAGCAAGGGCACCCGAGCCAACTACGAGGCTTTTCTGCGCGGCTTGCGCCGCGCCTGGACGGGGAGGCCTTACCTCACCGTGATCGGCAACCACGACCGTTCGCGGCCGAACGGGCAATCCCATTCGACTTTGTATCGCAGCCTCTTCGGCCGGCCTAATTATTTCTTCGATCACGCGGGCGTGCGCTTCGTGGTCCTCGACTCGAGCGCCAAGCGCGTGACCAAGATGCAGCTTCGATGGCTTAAGATGGCGCTCGACGTCCCCGGCCGAAAAATCGTGTTCACCCACATGCCCCCGGTTCAGCTCAGCCTGTGGGGCGGCGTTGGGCGCGTGCACGAACTCGGCGGATTTATAGGCGGCTCGAGCGAATTCGCCGGCATCGTCTCGGCGGCGAAGGTCAGCCGCGTCTACATGGGCCACGTGCACGCCTTCGGCGTGCAGGACCACGGCGGCGTGCGCTACGTGCTCACCGGGGGCGGTGGATCGGCGCTGTTCCCCTCCGGCAACGAGGACAGCTTCCATCATTACCTGACCGTCGAGATCACGCACGACGGCATTCGCGATCGCGTACACTCGCTCGACGGCAAGGTCTTCGCGATCCCCCATGGCCTGGTGATCCTCCCCACACACGAGCATCACAAGCGCGGTTGGTTGAGCTAGACGAGAGAGGCGAAGCGCCCGCGTCGCGTCCAGCCGGCCGCGCTTCGGGAGGACGAATCTTCGACGAGCAGGACATCGCTGTCGAGATCGCACCAGGTAAAGAAGCCGGTGCCGAGTGCTAGGTGCACGCTCGCGCCGAGGCCGCGCGCGGTTTCGGCCATGCAGCCGATCATCAGGGGCAGGCCGGCCGTTTTCGCGACCGAGGCGATCTCGAGCCCGCGCGAAATCCCCGATTTCGCGAGCTTGATGTTGATAGCGCTCACCCCGGCGTCGGCGGCCCGCGCGGCGTCGCAGGGCGTGGCCACGCTTTCATCGGCGGCGACCGGCACGGGGCAGCGCTTGGCGACGAAGGCCAGCGCGGCGAGGTCGGCCTTGGGCGTGGGCTGCTCGAACAACGCCACCGCCGCTCCGGTCTTGAGGACCGCCGTGATGAACTTCAGCGCGGCCGCCGCGGTGAAGCCTTGGTTTCCATCGAGCAACAGACGCGCCCTCGGCGCGGCCTCGCGCACGGCGCGCACTCGCGCAAGGTCGTCGCTCGTCCGGCCGCCGATCTTGATCTTGAGAATGCGAAACCCCGCGGCGGCGGCCTCGGCGGCGGCCGCGCGCGTCTGCCCGGCGTCATTTGAGGCGGAGATCGTGAGGTCGGTCTCCAGACGTCGCATCGCGCCGCCGAGCCAGCCGGCGAGGTTCGTGCCGGCCTCATCGGCGAGGGCCGACAGCAGCGCCGCCTCGAAGGCGGCGACGGCGGGGCTCATGGCCCCGTGCCGCGCCCAGGCTTCGTCGACGTGCGCGCGCCAGTCGCGGGCGTCGCGGCCGCGTGCCCAGGAGGCCATCTCTTCGAGCGTTCTTCGCAGCGCCGCCGGCGACAGGCGCTTCTGCGCGATCGAGGTTGACGCCTCCCCATATCCGGAGGCCCCGCCGCCGAGTCTTAACGTTATGGCGGCATTGACGGTGTGGTCGCGGCGTCCCTGGGCGGTGATGAAGGGGCGCTTGAGGGGCGATCGCACAAGGGTGACGCGCGCGCATGCGACGGCGGTTCTGATCACCGAATGACGATAGCAAAATGGCTATAATTCCGGCGATGCTGACCCTATTGATGACCCTGCTGCTGGCGGCCGCGCCCGCGCGCGCACAATCTTCCGCGACTTTGCGCGGGTTGGACATTTATCGCTCGACGGTGCTGACGATCGACAAGGCCCGCCAGTTGTTCGGTCCTCGGGTCGCCGAGATCGTCTCGTTGCGCAACTTGCACCGCCCCGCCTCCATCGAGAAATCCGAGGCCGTGCGCAAGGAGATTGAGAGGGAGCTGTCCAAGATCCCGGGCATCGCCTTCGCCGGGCTCTCGATCTCCGAGCACTTCACCTCCGTCGAACACTCGATGTACGCCACCTTCGACATCGTCGATGAGTCCGACCGGGGCCGCCTCGCGTTCGCTCCCGCGCCGAAGAAGGCCATTCGCGATCCCGACGGCCTGCTCGGCGAATGGAAGGCCTATTACGATCTCGGCTCGGCGCTGTCTCGGCGCGGGCAGATGCCGGGCGATCGTCCCAACTGCCCCGGCTTCTACTGCCTGTGGGGAGGGGCGACGCCCGAGCTCGCCGTCCTGCAGGGCAAATTCGTCGCGGGCGCCGCGGCCAGGGAGCGTGAGCTCAAGGCGGTGTTGGCGTACGAGGCGGACGCCGACAAGCGCGCCGCCGCGCTGTTCGTTCTGAGCTACGGTACGAACGGCGAGAAAGTCGTCGGGTCCTGCCTCTCGGCCCTGAAAGACCCGGCGCCCTCCGTGCGCGGCGCCGGCCTGCAGATCCTGGCCGACATCATCAACCACCGCAAGGATCTTCGCGTGGACGCGGACCTGATCAGCCCCCTCCTCGACGACCCGAGCGGCTCCGTGCGCGGCAAGACGCTCGGGCTCCTCGTGCCGTTGGTAGACGACTTGACCCAGCGCAAGAAGATTCTCGCTGCGGTGCCGCGCCTGCTCGACATCCTCAAGCTGTCTGAGCCCGGCAGCCACGACCTGGCCTACACCGTGCTTGGCCAGATCTCAAAACAGACGTTCGACCAACGCGATTACGCGAGCTGGGAGACGTGGGCCCGAGAGAGCGCCGAGGGCTTCAGAAAATAAACGAGGGCGCCAAGCCCTCGTTGAGCGCGCCTCCCCGGCCTCAGCGGCGGCGCGACTCGATCTCGCGCTGCATTTCGGCGCCCATGTCTTCCATCTCCTTTATCTGCTCGGCGAGCACGTCGTCGATGCGGTAGGGCGCCTGGGGCGTCAGGACCTTGGGCAGGGTCTTCGGGGCGGGCGGCAGGGGAGTCGCGGGCTTGGGCGCCGCGGTCGGAGCCGCGATTGGCGCCTCGGCGGCCGGCGCAACCGCCGCCACGGCGACGGCCGCGGCCGGCGCGCCGGCCCCGTCGATCCAGCGGCGGGCGACGGAGGACTTCACGGAGAAGTTGACGCTCGTGATCGTGAGGCCGTCGGCGGCCTTGCGGGCCATCGAGGTGTTCACTCCGATGATGGCGCCGGCGCGGTCGATGAGCGGGCCGCCGGAATTGCCGCGGTTGATGCTCGCGTCGGTTTGGAAGGCGTCCTTGCCTGCGACGCCGCCGAGGTTTGCGATCACGGTGCTGACCACGCCCTGCGTGAGCGTCCACAATCCGCCCTGCTCCGGATGGCCGATTGCGACGACCGGGTCGCCGGGCTCGACGGCCGCGTCGTCGCCCAGAGCGATCGGGTCCGCCTTGAGCCGAAACTCCGGCTCGAGGAGCGCGAGGTCGAGGCCGCGGTCGAAGCGCACGACCTTCGCGGCGATGGGGTCCTTCAGATCGCGCTTCGTGTCGCCGACGACGCGCTCAGGCTTCATGTAAATTCGCACGGCCGCAAAAGAGCGGCCGGTCTTGTCGTTGATCACCACATGGGCGTTGGTCAGTATGAGTCCGCCTTGGATGATGCTGCCGGTGCCGAGTTCCCCAGCGCCTTCTTTTTCGGAAGCGAGGATCAACACCACGGAGGGCGCGGCGCGTTGGTAGATTTCTTTGGCGGACATCGTCTTGGAGGCGGGCGCTTGGGCCGCGGGGGCCGGCGCGGGAGCGCCGAGGAGCGCGGCGATCTTCTCATACGCCGACGCGGCGTCCAGGTCGGTTTGGCCGGGTTTGTCGGACGGAGCTTTGTCTCCCGCGTCCACGGCGGCGAGTAGACGCGCCGTTTCTTTGTCGGCGTCGGTGGACAGCTTGCGGCCGCCCCGGACCGCGGCGACGGCGTAGCCGCGGTAGACGGCGGGGCGCGGCGCGTCGTTCCACCAGCCAGCCTGCTGGAGCAACGCGGCATCGGGGCCCGCGGCCTTGGCGTCCGCTTCGAGCTCGCGTCCCGCGGAGGCGGGGCTCGCTTTCTCGGCGCGGCGGCGGCGCGAGGCCGCGAGGTTCTGGAAAGAGTTCTGCAGGAAGGCCGGGCGCTCGAGTTTGGCCCACTGATCCTGAGCGGACGCCTTCTTGGCCATGTCGCGGTAGTCCTCATCGGACAGAGTGAGGATATTGTCGACCGCGCCGCGCAGCGCGATTTCATGGGCGGCTTCGGTCTCTTCAGCGGCGACGACATGCAAAGGCGCCGCGATCAGCAGGGCGATGAGCGCGAATAGGGTTGATCTGTTCATGTTTTGAGAATACAAATTTAGGCCGCACCGCGCCATGAAGCGTCCCCCATCCCCGCAACAATGCCGACGCGGGAAAAACTTTGTCCCCTCCAGGAATCGAACCTCCATCACCGACTTGGAAGTTTCAGGCTCTAGGTTCGTTAGCATCGGGGACTTGCTTCGATTTTACAACATCAATTCGCACAAGTCCTTCCTTGCGTGCTGAGGGCGCGGTCAAGGTCGCTCGGCAGGGGTCGGCGGCTGTTTTGTCGTCGGCACGCGCGGTCGTGCGTTCTAATTTCTAAGGCGGTTTAGTCTGTGGCGTAGTTCAAGCATTCTGAGTTGGAGGGATTTTTGGCTAGCGGTGGGAGTCTATGGCGTGTCGTATGATACGAAGTGTGCTGTTCAGATATGCCAGTCGGCGAAGGTCTTTGGAGTCCGAGCTTTTCATGACCCATCCAAGGCTTAGAATTACTTGGCGGGCCGGAAGCGGCTAGATGACTCTCAAGGTGCTGTGTGCGGAACAGTCAAACATCCACCTTCTCTCGTTCTGCGAAAGAGAGGGGCGATACAGTTTGTGGGGACAATGGCTGGACACCGGGAAGGCGGCCTTGGAGACCAGCCAGATTCCCGGTTAGCGATACAGTTCCAGAGAGATTGGCGGAAGACGCTTCACCGAAATCTAGTAGCCTATCTCGATGACTCAGCGGCAGTTACATACCCTCACAAACGGGTTTTCTCAGGATTCACACAAAAGATGAAGCCTCGGATCGAAATCCGTGCGCATATACTGGCTTTCGCCGTTATATCGGCCCTTGTCCTATTCTGGCCTTTGCTTGGCCAACCCCTCATTCTTGATGACGTTGATATATTGGCCATCATGTCGGGCGACAATCATGCTCCCGTAAGCGCGGTATTTATGAATCTCCTCGGTCGACTCACCCTCCCTCACCACTTTCGCCCACTAGCGGCTCCCATTTACCTCGCGTTCAACACCATCTTCGGGCCCACCCCCTTTCCCCTTCGAGTCGCTATCGTGCTTTTCAATCTTGGAGCCGCGATTGGGATATTCCACGTAGCCAAAAGTCTCTCAGGGCGCGAAGGAGTCGGTTTTTTCGCGAGTGCGTTCTATGCGCTATCTTGGATTCATTGGGATTGCGTCGCGGTCGCAGCCAATATGCCCCAGGCCGTCGCGCATGCCCTCTTCTGGCAATCTTTGTGGATGTTCGTGCGCGAAGACGGCGACTGGGGGATGATCAAAGCTGTTCGAAGTTTCATTCCCGTGACTGTAGCCTTGCTGTTCAAAGAAGACGTCATTGTCTTCCCAGTATTCGTCTTGGCCGTGTCTTTGTTCGTGCCACATTTGAGGCTTCGATTGGAAAGACTTTGTCTTGTTTTCGGCATATGGGTGATCGCGTATTGCAGTCTCCGTCTTGTGCTTCCCAACTCTTTCACGAGTACCGAGAGCTATCTGAAGTTCAATCTTGCCGGAATGTTGAATGTCAAAAGCTATACGCGGGGCTATTCGCTGCTGCTCGATTCATGGGTAGGGATATTGCCGCCGACCGAAAGTCTTTCGAGGTTTGTAGAGGTCTGGCGCGCTGACTCCGGGCTCACGGTATGGGTTGCCGCAGTCCTAGTATTAGGAGCTTGTCTTGGTCGATTTGCGTGGGAGTATTCGTTAGCGCGGACCGATGAAGGCTTGAACCAGGGTAAAATTGCAGCAATTGCCCTCCTCAGTCTCGCGGGTTCTGTCGCGAGTATTATGACATATGCAGTGTTCGATGCCGTGCACTCTTGGAATAGCCACCGTTTCTTGATTGCGTGGGGCGCCCTATCCGTTGGACTGGGTTCCGTGGTGTATCCTCTGTGCCGCCTCCTGGCCTTAAGAAGAAGATGGATCCAGTCGATCTTCATCGGCTTTGGGGCATGCCTACTTTTAAAGACGGCCATTGTATACCGATTTCCCGACGCCAACATAGCCGCTTTCTCTCGCTTGTATCTTCTTTACGAAACCCGTCAGCGCATACCGCGCATCCACGAAGCCATCACTTCCAGATCGACTTTGGGAGACGAGTTGGTTTTTGAAGGCTTCGATCCCATGTTACGGGTTCCCCAACATCTTCAATTATTAGAAAAAAAGCTCCTCAACGTGCGCGTATCCGGGACGGGTCCCGCCCCCTATCCTATTCGAGGTTTATATATTCGGAGTCAAACGGCGCCCGGACAGGTAAGTCTGACGATAACTCGATTTCCAGGTGAGACACAAATGCAATATGTTTGGCCGAGAAAACCCTATCTCCTATGAATGATCCCCAGCCGCAATAAATACCGATCCAATTTCGGCTTACGCAAGACCCTCCCATGAAAAAGCCCTCCAGCAGGAGGGCTTTCGACTGTTCCGGAAACAGTTCACGTCGAGATGACTCTCAAGGTGCTGTGTGCGGAACAGTAAAACATCCACCTTCTCTCGTTCTGCGATAGAGAGATTAGCCCAGCAAGTTGGACCAAGTACCTTCCAGTGGCGTCCCGCCGGAGCCCTGAATAGCCTGAGCGGCCCAAGCGACAGAGGGGCTTTGTGTCCCATAATAAGGGACCAAAAGACCCAGATAGGCGGGACTGCCGAGTAGTGAAAAGCGTGTCCCCAGGAGGAATCGAACCTCCATTGCCAACTTAGAAGGTTGGAGCTTTATCCATTAAGCTATGGGGACTACGGCCATAGTTTACTATGCATTGCTGTGTCGCGCCATGCCCCATTCGAGCCCCATTCGAGCCCTGGGGAGTGCCGCTGAGCGAATGTCATAACGATCAGTCGTTGAGGCGGGAGTCTGCGGCTTGGCCGGCAGCCATGATCTTCGGCGTCTGGTCTCGGTTCTGCTGGCGGGCCCCGTCCTGCACGCGCGGCAGCAGATAGTCATAGAGGCCCTTGAGAGTGACCGCACCCTGCTGCTCGTTGAGCCCCTTGAGCAGGTAATAGGTGAACAGGCCGTGGCCCTGCGTCTGTTCGGACAATGATATCTCGTCGGCCTCGGAGGCCGACAGCACGGTGACCTTGCCCATCTCGGCCATGCCCTCATCCACTTTCGCGATCAGCGGACGCGCCCCTTGAGGCAGCACGGAGCGCCCTCCGGCGCCCGAGAAGCAGGAGTCGAGCATGACGACGACGCGTCGCGCGCGCAGCGAGTTGAGGCCGGCGTAGAGGCGCTTGAGGGGATACCCCGTCTTCTGGAGGAACTTCGCGTCGCCGTCCCAGGGCATGAGAAACGCCTGCTTCGTGTCGACGTCCGGCGCCCCGTGCCCGGAGAAATAGACGATCACGTTGGAGTCGGGTTTGACCTTCTCGGGCAGCCAGGACTCCAGGTACTTCTCCATGTTCGAGCGCGTGGCGAGGCTTCCCGCCAGATGGACGACGTTGCGCTGCGGGAAGCCCAGCGCCAACAGGTGGTCCTTGACCGTCTGGGCGTCGCGCTCGCCGAAGTCGGCGGCGGCGATCTGCTGATATTTCTCGATGCCCACGACCAAGGCATAGTTGTTGGCGTTTTCCGCCGCTTGGTAGGCCGGCTTGTCGACATCGGAGGTGTAGACCTTCTCCACCTTCTTGGTCGCCTCTTTAACGCTGGCCTTGACCATGCTCTCCAGTTGGGCCTGGGAGACCCCAGGTCCTCCTCCCTCCGCTCCTATGGGGACGATGATGCGGCTGAGGACGTTCTCGTAGGCCGTTTTGAAAGCGGCCTCGATCGGCGCCGAACGGAACATGCCGAAGAAAATAAATGAGAACGGGATCTTGTCGCTGGCCGTTCTCGTGCTCAGCAGCCGGCGCCCGCGCAGCAGGCTGGCTGTGGCGCTCAAGGTGGATGCGCCCTTGCGGGGACTGATCGCGAACAACGTAAACATCTCATAATAGCCCGCCAAAATGTTGATGTCTCCGCCCTCAATGGCCGGCTGCAGTTCGATTTTCAGGCGCAGGGCATTGTCGGGCACGGCCACGCCCTGAGTGGCGTTGATGACCTTGCCGAACTTCGCCGAATTGAGCAGATACGCCATGACCTGATCTCGGAGCGCGGCTTCGCTCTCGACGCTGTCCCGAGAGGATTTGTTGCGGACGACAAATTCCGTCAGATAGACGTCCTCGCCCGCGAACCCGTTCTCTTCGGAGATCGGAGGCGGCGTCCCCATCTTGACGATCAAGCGCGAACTCGGCGCGCACGCGAAAAGCGCTAGAACGCAGACCAGCGGGGAATATCGGCGCACAAGACCTCCTCGGCATCGGCAACAACGTGAGCTTACCCCAGAACACAGGGCGTGTCAAGGTGACGACAGGTGGTTGTACGGGCGCTTCTCGGGTAAAATCGTTGGGGCCGTATCGTTGCAACGCTATTCTCATTCGCAGCCCCGCTGAACCGGGACAAGGAGATGACCATGGCCACCGCAGTCAAGGAAAAAAATCAGAAACAGTCCGTCCGCACCCAGTTGTCGGTCGACTTCCCGCGCCAAGGGGAGAAGATCTCCGGTGACAGTTACACGTTCCGCATCAGCGCCCCCGAGGACGTCCAGAAGGTCGAGGCGGCCGTCGACCGGGGCGCTTGGCGGGAGTGCCGACGGAGCGCGGGCTACTGGTGGTACGACTGGTCCGGCTTCGAGAACGGCGGGCATGAGATCACCGCGCGGCTCGTCACCGCCGACGGTCGGGCGGTCAGCGCGCAGACGCGCGAATTCTTCGTGCAGCTCGATATGCGGGCGGTGTAAACCCGGCGCTTCAGCCGACTGCGGCTGAGCGGGTGTGGCCCTAGTATGACGGGAGCGCAGCTCGTTGTCCTGGGATGGATCGACGGCGCCGACAAGGCCGCCTGTAGGGCGCGCCGCGACCCGTTAGATGCGCACGCCCTGCACCGATTCCGGATCAACGCGAGACGTCTGGTCGTCTGCGGCAAGGTCATCGAGAAGTCGTGCGGCGTCCCGGCCAAGTTGCGCAAGCGTTTGCGCAGGGCGCTGCGCCTGACGGGGGCGTGTCGCGACGCCCATGTCCGGGCGCTCTGGCTGAACAATTACTCGCGGCGCTCTCGAAACGGCGCAATGGCCCTGGCAAAGGCCCTCTCGCGAGAAGTCGCGCCCGCGCCGGGACGGCGCTGGTGGCGCAAGATCGACGGTACGCTGCAGACCATGCGCCGCGCCGTAGAAGCGAGCTCACTGAGTAAGGCGGAACTCCGCGAAGCGCAGCGTCAAGCGGCGGATAAGAAGTGGCGGCGCTTCACGCGACGGCTGCGCCGTTTGGATACAGTCTGCGACCAAGCGGCGCTTCACGCGGTGCGCATCTCCGTCAAAAGACTGCGTTACTTGCTGGAGACGATGGAGGAGGTCCCCCGCGGACTGCCCACGCCGGCAACTTTGCGCGGCCTGCAGGCGGCCCTCGGAGATGCCCACGATCGCGACGTCATCGCCGCCGCAATCGCCGCTTTAGGACCCAGCGCGGAACTCCGGTCTCCGGCGCGGCAAGCCCTGCGGCAGTTGAAGCGGGAAAAAAACGACCGTCTGTCTTGCGCCAAGAGCCTCTGGAGGCCCCTGTTGGGCGCGCAGGAGAAGAAGCCTCGTCGCCTCCAGGGGCTTACTGCTTCCTCTTCGCCTCGCCCTCCATCGGGACGAAGCGCACGTCCATGCGCTTCTCGCGCTTCATCCCCTTGTCCGTCTTGAGAACCAAGATCAGTTCCTGCGCGGAGAATAAACCGTCGATCTCGGGGCCGACCGGTATGATCATGCGCCCGCCGACCTTGAGTTGATCGATGAGGGGCTGGGGGATGTGGTCCGGGGCGCAGGTCACTATGATCGAATCGAAGGGGGCCTTCTCGGGCCAGCCGCGGTAGCCATCGCCGACTCTCACCCACACGTTCTTGTAGCCGAGTCTCTTGAGGGTCTGCTCGGCCCAGCGGCCGAGGGATGGGACGATTTCGACGGTGTAGACCTCCTTGACGATTTCCGCGAGGATGGCCGCCTGGTAGCCGGAGCCCGTCCCGACTTCGAAGACCTTGTCCGAGGACTTGAGTTCCAGCGACTCGGTCATGAAACCTACGATGAAGGGTTGGGAGATGGTCTGCCCCTTCCCGATGGGCAGCGGCCTGTCGGCGTAGGCCTGGCGGACGATCTCCTTGGGGACGAACTCGTGACGCGGGACTTTGCGCATGGCGGTGAGGACTTTGGGGTCCTTGACGCGCAGGCCGGGGGAATAAGAGGCGACGAGGCCCACCATGTCCTGACGCGCGCGGGCCGCCCAGTTCTCCAAGGACTCCTCCGTCCCGGCCTGGAGCGGGCCGCCCAGGAGGAGGACCGCCAGGAAGGCGCGCGACGTATTCATGCACTCTCCGCTGCAACGGAGCAGCCCACCGGGCGAAGGGAACCTAAGCTATGGCGAAAGCTACGGGATATCCTCGGCCTCCTGCTTCCAGGCCGTCCTCTCGAGCCGGGAGAGGAGGCTTTTGTGGACGATGATGCTGAAGGCGTTCTGCCGGAACCATTCCCGGTACATGTGGAAGACGCCGCTGTCGCCGACGCCGGCGCCCCCGGAATTCTCCACCCGAAACTTCACGACCGGCTTATTGGGGTCGGGACGGTCGTAGCCGGTCAGAACCATCAGGTGACTGGGATCGTTCATGCCCAAATCGTGCCGGCTGGCGCGGGTGAGATGCTCCCGCTTTTCTTTTGCCGTGAAGCCGTAGACCGACGAGCGGTCGTATATTCCGGGATGCATGATGCCGGTCTTTGAGTCGAAGTCCCGGTTCTGGGACGCGAAGATATAGACCGGTTGGTTTCTTGAGAGAGCTTTGAGCGCCAATTCCTCCATCCGGTCGACGCCCACGTCGATATAACGAAAGTTGGACCTCGCTGCGATGTCGCTGTCCCCCTCCGCGTACACGATGCCTTGCTTCACGCGCGGCCAGGAGCCCACCTGGATATAATCGTCGAGATTGACGGCGACGAACTTCTTGGCGAAATGCAGCGGCGTATAGGACCGTTGGCGGTCGTCCGTCAGGTGCTCGAACCGGGACGGCGGAGTTCCCAGATGGGCGGCAAGGATCTTCCAGACGCGGGACATGCCGCGTTGCCGAGTCTCCCGCGCGTGTCTTCGGCCGCGGCCCTTCGCGCCCGGCGCATCCGCCAGCATCTCCCGGGCCGTGATCCCCAGGCTGTAGTTCAGTTCGGCGTTGAGCCCGCCCGTGGAGCCGGAGCTCGCGGTCTCGGGCATGGCGTTCTTGGGGACCAGGCCGTATTTCTCGACTAGGAACTGGAAAGATTCGAAATTGCCGCTATCCTCGATGTCCGGGGCGACCGACTGCAATTGCGAGGAGAGCGAAGCCTTCTCTTCCTTCTCGTTCGCGCCGGCGGCGACGCGCTCCAAGTAGCGGTTGGCCTTCTCCAATTGGTTGAAGAAATAGAGATAGTTCTCGGAGAACTCGAATTGCTTGTCCACCTTGCCCCGGGCGATCAGCAGGGAGCGAACCATATTGAGGCCGGCGAAGATCCAGCACCGTCCGGACTCCTTTTGATCCGTCACCCGGCCGATCGGGACCCCATGGGTGTAATGGTCGTTATGTCGCGCCAGTATGCGCGCATTGCGAGCTGCCTGCGGGAAACCCTTGACTTGCGCCCGGCGCTGGAGCGCAACGGTCTTTCCTGCCTGGCTTCTGGTCGTCTGGCGCCTGACCCACTGCTTCGGCAATCCTTCGGGACGAGGTTCGGATTCCTTATCCAGAGCGGCTACCGCCCGAATGAACCTCCCGTCATACACCTCCCCGATTTCCTCGGTGGACGCGGAGTTCCCGGCCGACACGGTCGGGGCGGCCCGTTTGACCTGATTGAGGGCGCTGACGATTTCGGTCGTCTCAGCGGACGTCGGGGTGGGAGAGGCGTTTCGGGCCGGTAGAGCCGGAGTTGCGAGGGGCAGGATGGGAGCGGCCGATAAAGACTCGCCCAAAAAGGACGGGGAGGCCTGAAGCCGGGGCGCCTGAGCGACGACGCCGGAGACGGCCGTGAGAGGAGAGACGGGAACCGACACGCGCGCAATCTGGGCGGATCCCGCGGCGACGAACAGAGTCAGGAATCCAGGGACGGCAAGTATCTTTATCATCCTCATGGGGGAATTCTATGCAAGAAACCGATATTGGTCGGGATCATAAGGCCCAGGGCCGGGGCGATATCGGACCTAGGCGGCGCTGGGCCTGCTTTTAGGGTAGGTACTATTTCGCTTGTATGATAAGCACTAAGACCCATGTGCGTTCTCCGCTTCCTGAGTATCCTGTAGCGCGAGGAAAATACGATGAATGGATTTAAGGATACGAAGCGGCGCGTGGCGTTTGTCCTGAGCATGGGCTTGGTCGCGTTCCACCCGGGCCCGCGCGTTCTCGCTCAGGTCGCGCTTGTCGCGCAAACGCCCGACTCCATACCCCGCGCTCCGGGCGTGAACGTGGCGCACCTTCGAAATCTGGCGGTAGTCGCTCTCCCCAATCTGCTCAAACCGGGCGTTCCCGGCATCGAGGTTCTTCGCAGCGCCGGCGGGCTTCTCATCAAGGACCAGGGCGAGCCCGGCGGCGAGGGGGTGCAGCAAGCCCTCTGGGATCTCTACGGAGAGCGGCGGTCGGCGGGCGGCGAGTGGAGCGCTCCAGCGGTGTCGGGGCAAGAGAGCGCCGCCCTGCTGCCCAATGGGCTGTCCAAGGTCAAGACGCCCGGCCTCGGAGTCGACACCTCCGCCATGGATCGTTCGGTCCGGCCTCAGGATGATTTCTTCCGCTACGTGAGCGGGACTTGGCTCAAGAACTTCAAGATGCCCCCCGACAAATCCAGATTCGGCTCCTTCAACGAGTTGGCCGAGAAGTCCGAGCTCACCGTCAAGGAGATCATCATGAAAATCTCCGCCCGCGAGCACGCATACGCCAGCGACGGCCAGAAAATATCCGACCTCTACGCGAGCTTTATGAATACCGCGGCCGTTGAGGCGAAGGGCCTCACGCCCGTCGAAGAGAGCCTCGCGCGCATCGCCGCCGTCAGTACGAAAAAAAGTCTAGTCGGCGTCTTTTCGCGGGCCTTGAGCGAGGGCGTGCGCTCGCCCGTCTCTCTTGGCGTCGAGCAGGACAGCAAGAACCCCGCCGCCTATATCGCGACGCTGGGACAGTCGGGGTTGGGCCTGCCGGAGCGCGAGTATTATTTCAACGAGGACGAGACTGCCGCAAAGATACGGGCTAAATATGTGGAGTATCTGACCGCGCTTTTCACGCTCGCGGGCGAGGATGAGGCGGCCACAAAGGCCGTCGCCGTCTTCTCCCTGGAAAAGGCCCTTGCGCGGCATCATTGGAAGCAGGAGGACAACCGCGACCCCGACAAAACCTACAACAAGACCGGCGTCGGCGACCTCGGCGACATGGCCCCGGGATTTGATTGGACGTCTTATCTGCGCCAAGCGAATATTCGCCCGGAGGAGACCGAGGTCATCGTCAACCAGCCCAGCTACTTCAAGGGTTTCGCCGAAGTTTTTGCGGGTCAGCCCCTGGAGACATGGAAGCTCTACATGAAGGCGCGCACGCTTGACGCCGCCTCGCCCTACCTGCCCGACGCTTTCGTCAAGGCGAACTCCGAATACAAGGACCGGACCTTGAACGGCCAGCCCGAGATTATGCCCCGCTGGAAGCGCGGCGTCGCTTTGGTCGACGGCGCGGTCGGCGAGCTCATCGGCAAAATCTATGTCAAGGAGAATTACCCGAAGTCCTCCAAGGAAAAAATGGAGAGCATGATCGAAAACCTGCGCGCGGCCTTCGCCGAGCGTATTCGCGGCCTGGATTGGATGGGCGAGGAAACCAAGAAAAAAGCGCTCGACAAACTCAGCAAGTTCACGCCCAAGATCGGCTACCCGGATAAGTGGCGGGATTACTCAAAGCTCGACGTCCACGCCGACGACCTGCTCGGCAATGTGCGCCGCTCCAACCGGCATGATTACGATTACATGATCGCCAAGCTCGGATCGCCCATCGACCGCGGCGAGTGGGGGATGACGCCCCAGACTGTCAACGCCTACTACAACCCGTTGATGAACGAGATCGTCTTCCCGGCCGCGATCCTGCAGGGGGTGTTCTTCAACCCCGAGGCCGACGACGCGGTCAATTACGGCGCGATCGGGGCCGTCATCGGACACGAGATGGGCCACGGTTTTGACGACAAGGGCTCCAAATTCACCGGCGACGGCATGCTCGAGAACTGGTGGACCTCCGAGGACCGCTCAGAGTTCGAGGTCCGCACCAACAAGCTCGTGCGGCAATTTGACGCCTACTCGCCCCTGCC
Organism: Elusimicrobiota bacterium; assembly: GCA_038059415.1. Taxonomy (GTDB): domain Bacteria; phylum Elusimicrobiota; class Elusimicrobia; order UBA1565; family UBA9628; genus GWA2-66-18. Next base: position 21,152 of record JBBTJN010000017.1, read on the forward strand.
GGGCAAACATGTCAACGGAGAGAACACATTAGGCGAGAACATCGGAGACCTGGGCGGCATCACGGTCGCCTACGAGGCCTATCGGCGCTCTCTTCACGGGAAGGAAGCCGCGGTTATCGAAGGCTTCACGGGCGATCAGCGCTTCTTCCTCGGCTGGGCCCAGGTCTGGCGCCAGGCCATCCGCGACGAGGCCCTCGCGTATCAGCTGGCGAATGATCATCATTCGCCGGCGCAGTACCGGGTCAACGGCGTGATGGCCAATGTCCCGGGCTTCTATAAGGCATTCGACGTCAAGGAAGGAGACAAACTGTTCCTGCCCGAGAAAGATCGCGTCACCATCTGGTAACTTCCCTCAATGGAGCGGACTCCCGCCCCAGAGAGATCGCGCCTAACACCAGCCCGGCGCCCAGAAAGAACGTAGGCTCCAGCTTTTCGCCGAGCGCCCAGCGGGAGATCAGCGCCCCGGCGATCGGCTGGATATACAGCGTGCGGGAGAGCTCGCTGAGCGGCATCCTCGCCAGCAGCCAGTTCCAGCCGACGTATCCGAGAGCCGTGCCCGGCACGGCGATTATAAATATCCCCACGCTCTGCCAGGCCGTCAGCTTCAGACCGAGCCGGAAGCCCTCCGGGTCGCAGAGGGCATAGCCCGGAACGAAGACCGCAGCACCCAGCGCCAGGGAGATCCCCGTCATCGGCAGCGAGCCCCAGCGCGGGCTCAGCTTCTTGGCCCCGATCGTGTAGAACGCGTAGCAGAGGATGGAAGCCAGGACGAGCAGATTTCCCGAGAGATGTTCCTTCGAGATCAGGTCCACGCAACGCAAATCGACGGAGATCACGCAGACGCCCAGGAAGGCGAGGATGAAGCTCAGTATCATCCGCGGCCCCATCCGTTCGGCAAGGACGCATGACGCAAGCAGCGCGACGGCCACCGGCTCCAGGCCGATGATCAAAGAGACGTTGGCCGCCAAGGTGCGGACCGTCCCCAGGTATTGCAGAGCCGTGGGAAGAGCGAAGCCGACCACTCCGATCGCGGTGAGCCAGAGCCAATCGCCGGGGCGCGTCCCCCTCTCCGGGAAATGACTCCTGCGCAGCAGCGGCAGCAACACGACGGCCGCGATCAGCGTCCGCCATCCCGTCAGGGCTAGGGGCGGGACGCCGTTCATGACGTGCTTCGACAATGGGTAAGTGGCGGCCCATCCGACGTTCAGCAGGAGGGCGAGAGACGTCAGCCGCCTCCGGCCGCTACGGCCCAAGACAGACCTTCTCGATGCCGGGGGAGTTGCAGGCATGCAGCAATGCGGTGTAATCCAGTTCAAAGGAGACCTCATCGCCCACCCGGATGGGGACCCCGCAGTTTTGGACGTCGACCAAGGTGTGGTCGCTCGTCTGGCCGAAGATGGTGATCGCGGGGTCCACCGGCCAGCAGTTGGCCGAGGGCAGGTCCTGGCGCCCGAAAGCCAGCAGGGCGCGCCGCCGGACGCCCCGGTCCTGAAACGTCCTCGTCTCCAGGAACGCATCCACCCCCGGCTCTCCGACGGGGACCGTCGGTTTGTCATTGACCTCGATGACCTCGGCTCTGAGCGTATACAGGTCTGAGGCGGCCCTATTGGCGTCCATGGACGAGTGATGGAACCCGTCGACATAATGCATGGAAATGTACTCGATGCCGAACTCGTGGAGCCCGCCGATCCGGAGTTGGTTGATGCCTTCGGGCCATGTTCCCTCCTCGATGAGGTGGTAGCTCGTGCAGTTGCCCCCCGAGAGGACCGGGAAGCGCACGCCGAACTCCTTCTCCAGCTCCCGCGCGATCGTCACGAATCTTCGCCCATTCTCCAGAGTGGGGCGGATCGCGCCGAAGCAGTTGAAATTCGTCCCTAGACCGTAGATCGAAAGGGCGGGAAGGCTCGACAGTTCCTTGACGGCCGCGGAGATCGCCGCCCGGTCCTCGAACCAAATCCCTTCGCGGAGATCGCCCATGTCGATCATGAGCATGACCTGATGGGTCCGTCCCTGGCTTCGCGCCTCCTTGGAAAGAGCACGCAGGACCTCCACCTCGGAGTTCAGCGAGATGTCGGCGTGCCCGACGACCTCCGGGATCTCGCTCAAGCCGGGACTGCGCAGGAGGCACTTCTGGAACTGAAGGTCCGCGATCGCGGCCAGCCGCCGCAGGTTGTCGATCCGGGAATCTCCGATTACCTCGATGCCGCCGCGCACGATCGCGGCGGCGGTCTCCGTGAGCCCGCAGAAGACCTTGTTGACGCCCATGACGGACACCCCGCTCTTGGCCAGCAAAGCGACCTCGGTGCGCGCGTTCTCCTCCAGCTTCCGGGTGTTGATCTCCAGTCTTGGATATCTCCGCCGCAAGTGTACGCTCATTGCGCATCTCCCTCAGCCCGAAAGCGAACCGCGAGAGGGTATAAAATCCACGGTGGAGTCACAATAAACGGATTTCTTATATGATCGCCTCCGCCGCCGCGGGAGTTCGCTATAATCGCACTATGACCCTTGACCTCTGTAGTCTCGCCCTGATTGGAATCTTCGCCCTCGGCGGCTATTTTTCGGGAGCCGTGCGGCAGATATCCCATTGGATCGGACTGGCCGCGGCCTATCTGTTTGTCAGGCCGGCGGCGGCAATCCTGGAGCCCGTGGCGACCGCGTGCCTGGGTTGGTCTGCGGCCCAGAACACAATCATCGGCCTCAACGTCGTACTGATGCCCGTGATACTCATCGTTGCGAGCTGGGCGGCGCGGCTGATCTTAAACACCCTGGAGCCCGGCGACGAAAGAGGCCCTCTCGATCGGGGGATCGGCGTGCTGGTGGGCGCCGCCAAAGGCGGGGCAGTCGTGTTCGTGCTGCTGTGCCTGGCCGTATCCTTGGAGAAACCGCTGTCAAAAATCCATTTCGACCTGGAAGCCAAGACGCGAGGCTCATCCTCCATGGCCTTCGTTCGCGAGCACAACCTGTTCGCCGACGAGCGTCTGCCCGCGCTCAACGCCCTCAAGAAGCCCACAACGCCTTAGTCCGACGCATCGCCCAGAAAATCCGGTAAGCCCTGCCCCCGACGTAGGTAGCTTCACCGAAATGGT
>JBBTJN010000018.1:0-2790 GCA_038059415.1 Elusimicrobiota bacterium
GCGAGCTACGCCAAGCAGGAGCTCGGCGCCGAGATCGACGTCGAGGTCTTCAAGTACCCCGAAGATTTCGCGAACTACCTCGACAAGGGCATGCCCCAGTTCGCCTGTTTCTCCACCTTCTCCTGGAACAACCGCATTGCACACGAGTACGCCAAGAGGATCAAAGCCGTTTCTTCTCAGGCCGTCACCGTCTTCGGCGGACCGAACTTCCCCGACTCCCCTGAGGACCAGGAGGCTTTCCTCAAGCGCTTCCCGTACATCGACTGCTACTTCGAGTTCGAAGGCGAGCTGTCATTCGTCGCGTTCTACAGGGCTTTGAAGGAGATCAGCTTCGACTGGAAGCGCTTCCGCGACGAGAAGCGCCTCGTGCAGAACATCCGCTACCTCTCCGGCGGCCAATTCATCGCCGCGCCGCTGGCCAAGAAGATCGAGGATCCCAACATCATCCCCTCGCCCCATCTCAACGGCCTCTCCGACAAGTTCTACGACGGCGTCCTGATCCCGATGATCCAGTCCACCCGCGGCTGCCCGTATCAGTGCGCGTTCTGCTGGGAAGGCGGCTCCTACTTCCAGAAGGTCAAGCGCTTCAAGCAGACCCGCGTCACGAAGGAGTTGCAGTACATCTCCGAGCGCGTCGGGAAGGTTCCCGACCTGTGCATCGTCGACGCCAACTTCGGGCTGTTCCCCGAAGACATGGAGACGGCCCGCGAGATTCACCGCATTCAGCGCACCCATGCCAACCGCTGGCCGCGCACGATCCTGGCCGCCACGGCCAAGAACAACAAGGAACGCACGATCGAAATCGTGGAACTCCTGAAGGAAACCCTGCCGCCCACCGGCGCGGTCCAGAGCACCGACCCGACGGTCCTAAGCAACATCAAGCGCAAGAACGTCCCCAATGAGGTGCTCGCGCGCATGGCCCAGGTCACCGAGGAACAGGGCGGACAGAGCGAGGCCGAATTGATCCTCTGTCTCGAGGGCGACAACAAGAAGGCCCATTTCCAGACGGTCAAGGACATGATCGACTCCTGCTTCAGCTTCGTGCGCATGTATCAGTTCATGATGCTGCCCGGCACGAAGTCCGCCGGCCGCGAGCACCGGACGAAATTCGGCTTCCGCACCCGCTTCCGCGTCCTGCCCCGCTGCTTCGGCAGGTACCGCTTTCAGAAGGAGCACTTCCTCAGCGCGGAAATCGAGGAGATCGTCACCGGCAACAACACCATGACGCACGACGAGTACCTCGACTGCCGCGCCCTGCACCTGACGGTGGAGATCTTTCACAACGACTCCATCTTCCTCGACCTGGCCCAGCTCCTGGAGCGCAAAGGCATCAAGCGCTCCGACTTCATCGAGACCGTCCACCACCGGATCTTCACCGACGCGCCTGAGATCGCCGCGCTCTACGAGCAGTTCCGCGAGGAAGAGGGCAAGAACACCTGGGAGAGCCTGGACAAGCTCGAGGCCTTCACCCGGGAGCCCGGCGTCATCGACAAATATATCGTCGGTGAGTACGGAACCAACGAGCTCTACAAATACCGCGCCCTCGGCGTATTCCAGCACCTGGCCGCTCTGCATGACCTGGTCTACGGCGCGGCGCTCGGCCTGTTGGAGGGCCGCGGGGCCCTCTCGCAGGAGACCAAGATCTATCTCTCCGAACTCAAGGACTTCAGCCTCCTGCGCAAAGAAGCCACGCTGAACACCGACAAAACGACCCGGCGCGTCTATCATTACGACTTCCCCGCGCTCCTCGATAAGCGCTTCGAGGCCGACCCATCTCAATTCCGCGTGCCGGAAGGCCTGGAGATAGAGATTCTGCATACCGGCTACCAGCGCGAACTCATCGAGAGCTACATCAAGCAGTACACCACGACCTTGATCGGCCTGGGACGCATTCTGCTCCGAGCGAACATGAACCGGCTTTACCGCACCGCGCGTCGCGTCAAGGGCGGCGCCGGGCCCGCGTCGATCCCGGAAGAGGTTCTCGCCAAGACCGACCGCCTCGGCGCTTAAATGCCTCGCGGCCGGGGTCCGGTCCTGCGCGTCTATACCGACAAGGCGTCTCTCGACCGCGCGGCCGCGTCGTTCATCGCCGAGTTCCTGAGCCAGGCCTATGCCGCGCGCCGCGCGCCAGTCTCGCTTGCCCTCCCCGGTGGCCTCACGCCGCAAAGCCTCTACGCGCTCCTGGCCGCGCCCGAGTTCTCCACGCGCGTTCCCTGGCCCGAGGTAGAGGTGTTTTGGACCGACGAACGCTGCGTGCCGCCGGACCATCCGGACAGCAACTACGGCATGGTCCGCCACCTCCTCCTCTCGAAAGTTCCGCTCGCCGAAGCGAACATCCATCGAATCCAAGGAGACCTCGGTGCGGCGGCGGCGGCACGCGATTACGACGCGCAGCTGCGGCGGCTGGGCCGGGGGTGCGACGTGGCCCTGCTGGGCGTGGGCGAGGACGGCCATACCGCGTCCCTTTTCCCGGGCACCGCGGCGCTCGAAGAAAGGAATATCTGGGCGACGTCCAGCGAAACCCCCAAGGGTCCGCGGGTGACCATGACCTTTCCGTATCTAAATCTCAGCGAGAACATCCTGGTCCTGGCCTCCGGCGCCGCGAAATCGAAAGTCGTCGCCGCGGCCGCCAGCGGCGCCGCAGAGCTCTATCCCGTGCAAAGGCTGAGGGCGAGGACGCCGGCGCTCTGGCTCGTGGATCAAGACGCGGGCGCCGGGCTTTGACCGCGCGAGCCAACCCAGAAAATCCGGTAAGCCCTGCCCCCGACGTAGGTAGCTTCACCGAAATGG
>JBBTJN010000019.1:0-2998 GCA_038059415.1 Elusimicrobiota bacterium
TCGAGGTCCACGTCGTCGATGAAGCCGAGGTTGCGGATCTTCTCGATGCTGCGGCGTACGCGCGAGGAGCGGAACATGTCGCCGGGCTTGATGACGATCTCGCGGCGCAGGACGAAGGTCTTGGTCGCTTTGTTGCCCTCGACGTCCACGTGGCCGACGTAGGAGATGGGGCCCTCTACGATCTCGAAGAGCACATCCATGCGGTCCGTCTTAGGGTTTAATGTTTTGACGGGGTTTATGCGTGTGCGCAGGCGGCCGCGGTCGGCGTACAGCTCCTGGACGGCGCGGATCGTCTCCTCGAACTTCTCCTGGCTGAAGATTTTATTCTTGCGGTACTCGATGGTTTTGGCGATCTCGCTCGAGGTGTAAATCAGGTTGCCCGAGAAGGCCGTTTCGCCGAAGCGGTAGGAGCGGCCCTCAATCACGCCGAGCGCTAGGTTGATTCGCGTCTTGTCGGCGCTGAGGGTGACCAGAGGGCTTGAGACGGCAACGTCGAGAAAGCCGTTGTTCTTGTAGTGGGCCTCGATCTTCTTGATGTCGTCTGGCAGTTCCTTGGAAAAGTAAACCTTCTTGCGGGCATTCTTCATGAGTTTTAGGAGAACCCGGCGCTTGAAGGCCGTGACACCGCTGATTTCGACGAGTTCGATGCGCGACTTGGGGCCTTCTGCTATCTTGAAGACAAGGTCGACTGTGGTGGTCTTTGTATCGGTCTTGACCCCGGGTTCGATGGTGGCGTCGAGGAAGCCTTTCTCATGGTACTTCTCGATCAGTTTCTTGTTGTCTTCATCGAGCTTGCTGCGGTCGAAGGGGTCCTTATTCTTAAGGGTGAGGATGTCCGACAGCGCTCCGCGAGAGAGTTTTTTCTGCCCTTCGAACGTGATCTTGCGGATGATCGGTTTCTCTTTGACGATGAAATTCAGGAGGATCTGGCGGTCGGATCCCGCGGTCTTGCGGAAGTGCTCAGGGACGCGTCTGTCCAGCATTGAGATTTCGGCGCCGACGCGCTCGAACAGGCCCAGGCCGAGCAGGGACTGGATGTCCTTGTCGAGGTCGGGTCGGTCGTACAGGTCGCCCTTGCGGCCTTTGATGGCTCCGCGGATCGTGGAGAGCCTGGCGTTCTTGAGCCCATCGGATTTGATGTCTCCGATTACCCAGGGACGGGGCACCACGCCGGAAGTTGGCTCGACGATCGCGGTCGTAGAAACGGAGGGAGTCGGCGACATGACCGCGACAGCGGGCGCTGTCGAGACCAAAGGCGCGGCGACTGCGGTTTCGGTGGAAACCGACGGCGACACGGGAGACGGTGACGTTTCAGAGGACACCGTCTGTCCCAGAGCCGACGACGACAGTGCGACCGCGGCGATTATGCTCATGAAGAAGCTTTTCACCGGAAACCCGAGTATATCAAAATAGAGCGGACCCCCTACTCTTGGGAGCCCGCTTTCCCTTAATAAGACGACAACTATTGCGTCGTCTTGAGCTAGAGACCGGCCAAGGCCTTCGTTTTATTCTTCGGCGCCGGCCTGGGGGCAGGGGAGGCTGAGGCGGTCTTGGACGGATCGTAGTAGTCGAGGCCGCTGTGGTCGAGGACCTCTTCGCCCATCAGAACTCGCAGCGTGTTCTTGAGCTTGAGGTGCTGGATGAACAGATCGTGCTCGGGCTTCAGGTCCTCGCGACACTGCGGGCTCTTGAAGAAGAATGACAGCCACTCCTGAATACCCTTGAGGCCGGCGCGCTTGCCCAGGTCCAGGAATAGAACCAGGTCGAGCACGATCGGGGCGGCCAGGATCGAGTCGCGGCACAGGAAGTTGATTTTGATCTGCATCGGCATATCCATCCAGCCGCGGATGTCGATATTGTCCCAGCCTTCCTTCGCGTCGCCGCGGGGCGGGTAATAGTCGATGCGAACCTTGTGGTGGAACTTGCCGTACAGCTCGGGGTATAACTCGGGCTCAAGGATGGTGTCGAGCACGGACATCTTGCTCAGCTCCTTGGTCTTGAAGGAACCCGGGTCGTCTAGGACCTCGCCGTCGCGATTGCCGAGGATATTCGTCGAGTACCAGCCGGTGAGCGCCAGCATGCGCGCCTTGAGCATGGGCGCTATTGTCGTCTTCATGAGCGTCTGCCCGGTCTTGAAGTCCTTGCCGCAGATGGGAGACTGCATGAGCTCGGCGAGCTCGACTAAGGCCGGGATGTCTCCGGACAGGTTCGGCGCGCCGTTGCCGTAGGCCATGCCAAGTTTGATCGCGGCGTAGGCGTAGATCATCGACGGGGGGATTTCGGGATCGTTGTTCTTGAGACCTTTCTCGAACGCCGCGAGATCGTCATGCGCGGGGCTGTGCTTAGGGAGGACCTCCGTCGAGCCGCACCAAAGCATCACGACACGGTCGCAGCCGTTTCTCTTTTTGAAAGTTTCGATGTCGGTCATTACCTGCTGGGCCAGGTCCATCTTGGTCTTGCCTTTCTTAGGATTGACCGTCTTGATGTTCTTGATGTAGGCGGGGTCGTAGATCGGGGACATTGGCTTGATGGCCGCGAGTTCCTTCTGGATGGGCGCGAGTTTGGCCGCGTCAAGGACGCCGCACTTGGTCGCCGCGACGAACATGTCGTCGGGGAAAAAGTCCCAGCCGCCGAACACGAGTTGTTCCAGCGAGGCCAGAGGCACGAAGTCCTTTATCATCGGCGAGCGGTTCTCATAGCGCTTGCCCAGGCGGATGGCCTGCATCTGCGTGACGGACCCGACGGGCGTGCCAAGGCCTTTTTTGATGAGCTCCACGCCGGCGATGAAGGTGCTGGTCACCGCTCCCATTCCGGGGAGCAGAACGCCGAGCTTTCCTTCAGCGGGCAGGATGCGGTTGTCTTGATCGGCCATTGTAATTGACTCTCCTGAGATACATCATGATCGCGAAATAGAGGCAGCCGCCGATGGCGGCGGCCCAGAGAAACTCGTACACCATGTCCACGAAGGCCAGGAGCACGAGCAGATAGATGAAGTCGC
>JBBTJN010000020.1:0-49094 GCA_038059415.1 Elusimicrobiota bacterium
AGGTGACCGCCAGCCTCTCGACGGAGTCACGGCCCGCCGATTCGTCAGAGCTGCATGGAGGCGGAGGGCCTTGACGTGGTAGTCCCGCGGGGCTATATCCCTGGTGTAGGGTTAATTCCACATCCCATGGCGACCATATTGATCGTAGACGACTCCAGGTTCATGCGCCTGGCGCTGAAGGCTATCTTCAAAGCGGCGGGCTATGACGTGGTGGGAGAGGCCGGAAACGGAAAAGAAGCGATCAAATTGTACCGGGAACTCACTCCAAACGTGATCACGCTCGACATCATGATGGAAAGTATGGACGGTCTCTCCGCCTTGAAGGTCCTCATGGAGGAAGTCCCCAAACCCATAGTCGTCATCATCAGCGCCCATAAGAATACGGCCATGATCGAGGACGCGAAAGCGATGGGCGCGGCCGGCTTCATCAAGAAGCCGTTCAACCCGCAGGAAATCACCCGCATCATCAAGGAGGTGTGCGCCCAACGCGCCTGAAGCCATGAAAGATGCCAGCGAAAAGCTGATCCGGGACCGGATCAACGAACTGCGCAACGACACAGATTTCACGTCCGCCATTTTCGACCATCTCATCGGCTATGCCATCATTGCGGCGGATTTCGATGGGAATATCCTGGCTTACAATCAGGGCGCGCATCTCATATACGGCTATTCCCCCCGAGAAGTCATCGGCAATAAAAACATCGAGATATTCTTTCCGAGGCAATTCATCGACTCCGGAAGGCTTGCGGAGATCATCGCTGATCTCATGGGGGCGGGCCGGTCGTCTTATGAAGGCGAAAAAATCAGACGGGACGGAAGTTCGTTTCCGGCCAAGATTTTATTCACTCTGACCAAGAACAAGGAGGGGCAAGCCGTAGGCTTCGTGGAGATCGCGGAAGATTTAACCGAACGCAAGCGGGCCGAAATGGAGATTCGGGAGCTCAATGCGAGTCTGGAACGGCGCGTGGCGCGCAGGACGGAGGAGCTGGAGGCGGCGAGGAACGCGGCGGTGGGGGCCTCGAAGGCGAAATCGATCTTTTTGACCAACATGAGCCACGAAATTCGAACCCCGCTTAACGCCATCCTCGGCATGGCCGATATCCTGGCCGATACGGCTCTCGATTGCGAACAGAGCAAGTACGTCCGCATTTTAAAGAAGGCCGGCGGCACCTTATTGACCCTCATCAACGATATCCTCGATCTCTCGAAAATCGAATCGGGCCATCTGGAAACGGAAATCACCGACTTCGATCTCGAAAACGTCGTCGAGGCGGCGGCCGAGATCGTGGGTCTTCGCGCGCAGGAAAAGAAAATCGAGCTTACCGTTCACATCAGGGGAAACGTGCCCACCGCCCTCAGGGGGGACGCCAATCGCCTGCGTCAGATCCTCATCAACCTGCTGGGCAACGCGATCAAGTTCACCGCGAGCGGGGAGGTTCGTTTGAGCGTCGTCCCGGATCCGGGAAATAGAGGGAATCTTCTCTTCAAGATCGCCGATACCGGCATCGGCATCCCACCGGACCGCATCGAGAGCCTCTTCCATGATTTTGTTCAGGCGGACTCATCGATTACGCGCCAATACGGCGGGACGGGGCTCGGTCTTTCCATTTCCAAGAGGCTCGTCGAGGCGCTGGGCGGCCGCATTTGGGTCGAAAGCGAGTTGGGCGTCGGAAGCGCTTTCTATTTCACCATGCCGATGGGCGTCAATCCGGATATCGTCGCGCCCGAGCCCCAGGAGAAAAAATACGGACATTTGCGGGTCCTGATCGCGGACTTGAGCTCCTCCAATCGGAGCATCCTGGCGGAGCTTCTGGGACGCGTCGACGCGCAGACCGCGCAGGCGGCCGATGTCGCGTCCGCCGAGCGCGAGCTCGCGACGGCCGCCGACGCGGGGCGGCCTTATCACATGATGCTTCTGGATTCGCGGATGCTGGAGAATCAACAAAACGAGGAACTGCCGGACTCGTTCATCGGGAAGGGCCTGCGCGTCATCATGATGACCGCCCCCAATCATCGCGGCGGCGACCGCGGCCGTTTTAAAGCCCTGCCGATTGCGGGGCATCTCATCAAGCCGATCAAGCGCGCCAAGCTGCTCGAGATGCTCGACTTGCCGGCGGAGCGCGGCGGCGGCGCGGCGCCCCACGAGGAGCAGGGGAGTCGGCACCTTCTTCTCGTCGATGATTCCGTGGACAATCAGGACGTCATCCGGGCCTACCTAAAGAATACGGAGTGCTCGTTGGATGTCGCCGACAACGGCGAGGCGGCGGTCGAGAAATGCAAGGCGGTCGCCTATGATTTGGTTCTTATGGACATGCAGATGCCCGTGATGGACGGTTTGACCGCGACCCGGCTCATTCGATCCTGGGAGTCGGAAAACGGGCGGCTGCCGACGCCCATCGTCGCGCTTACGGCGCACGCGCTTACAGGGGAAACGGAAAAAAGCTTCGGGGCGGGCTGCGACGCGCATATCACCAAGCCCATCCAGAAAGAGGTCCTCCTTCAGACCATTCGCCGGCACTCCCGCACGCCCGCCGATGTCGGAAAAATTCACGCCGATATCGATCCGGACCTAATGCATCTCCTGCCGCGGTTTCTGCGCAACCGCGAGGAAGACGTCTCCGCCATCGAGGACGCTCTTCAAAAAAATGATTATGCCTCGATTTACAACATCGGCCATCGCGTGAAAGGAATCGGCGGGTATGATTTCATGCCGCTCCATCAAATGGGAACGTCGCTGGAGAAAGGGGCCGAAGCCGAAAATCCCGAGATCATCCGGCAATGCGTCGATGACATGAAGCGGTTCCTGTCGAGAATCGAGCTGGCGTAGCCTCTCCTATTTTCATAGTAACATGGAGACCCCAATACTTAATTCTGTAATGGGCAACGACTATAATCCAAACGATGAGGAGAAGGGCTTTGGCGTTCCTCCTCGCCCTCGCGTTGACCGCCCCGGATGTCGGGGCGGTCGCTTTTAACGACGTGTTGCCGGGCGCGCGGGCGATGGGCATGGGGAGTGCGTATTCGGCGATTGCCGACGACGCGTTCGGCCTTTTTTACAATCCCGCGGGTACGGCAAACACGCCCTACGTCCAGGGTGCGGGCACGGTCGGTCGGATGCTGTCGCCGAAGGGTCTCTTGTCTTTTGCCGCGGGAGCCTACCTGAGGCCGTATGAACCGATCACCACGGCCACGATCGGCGCGGCCTACCATCTCGAGCGCCAGCGCAACGGAGGTGACATCGATTCACTTCTGCTCAACTATGGCCAGGAGTACAGGGTTCGCGCCATCCCGCTGTCGAAGCCGCTGAAGATCGGGGCCAACGTCAAGATCGTGAATTCCGACGCAGGCGACGGAGGCAACGGGAAGTTCGGGCTCGGTTTCGACGCCGGAGTGATCGTCCGCTCGAACATGGGCCTGTCGGCGGGCCTCGTCTTCAGCGACTTAGTCACCGCGTTGGCGTATCCTCGCCCCGGCATTACGCTCGCGACGGCGTACACCTGGGACCGGCGTTGGACGCTCGCCGGCGACTTTCGCGTGCGCGGCGGTTTGGCCGAATTTTATCCAGGCGTCGAAGCGTCCTTCCAGCAGGGCCTGCTGCGCGTGCGCGCCGGCAAGGGCCTGACCCTCGACGGCGTGGGCACGCTGTCCTTCGGCATCGGCCTGAACTTCTCGCCGATGATTCTTGACGTCGCGATGTCCTTGCCGCCGACGGGCATAAACCGCCAGGGCGGCGGCTACCAGGCTGGCTTCAGCTACCGGTTCGGCGCGCCGTCTTTCACCGGGCAGTTTGTCGGCCAGGCGGCGGCGCAGGCGGAGACCTTGCGCACCGATCTCTCGAACCTCGAGCAGAAGCAGAAGACGATGTCCCAGCAGGCCGGCACGGCCGAGAGCAACAAGGAAGCGGCTGAAAGCCAGCTTCGTGAGTTGGAGAAGAAAGTGATCGAGGCGCAGGACGAGTACCGCGCCTTGCTTAAGCGCAACGACGAACTCGATTACCGCGCCGCCGAGAAGGCCGCCGGCCTGATCGGCAAGCCGAAACCCGTCGTGGTCAGGGTCCGGGCGAGGCCCGCCCCGCCCGCCTGGCCCAAGCGCCACGTCGTGAAGGCCGGAGAGACTCTGCGTACGATGGCCAAGGAGTACTACGGCGATCCCAACCAATGGGAAAAAATTTACGACGCGAACCGGGAGAAGGTCGAGCGCGGGCTGCCGTCCGAGGGAGCCTCCCTCGTGATTCCCTCGCCGAATCCCTGACATGGCTGTCATCGGATTGTTGGCGAAGGAGGCCGCGGACCGGGAACTGCTCGGGTTGATGCTCGGTGAACTCGGCCATAGCGCCGAAGGCGCCGGCCGGCTCGACGAGGCGCTCGAGTTCGCGCGCGAGCGCAAAACCAGGGCCTTTCTGCTCGTGGACGGGGGCGGAGCCGACGCCGAGATCCTGACGCGTGAGCTGCTCCGCGCGTTCCCGCTTCTGCCTGTCTTGGTGGCGATGAAGGTGCGCGATGCCAGCCGTGCCGTAGCGCTCATGCGCGTGGGGGCGCTCGAGGTCGTGGCCCCGCCGTGGACGCCGGAGGACCTGAAGATATCGGTCTCCAAGGGCCTGCGCTTCTCGGGCACGGTCATCACGGTTGAGAGCGCGGCGCCCCTGAGCCGGTCTCCGGTGTGGTACGTCCTGGCGGTCGCCCTATTTCTGGCCGCGGGCCTCGGCGTCGCCTCGCTTAAGCGCGTCGAGAGAAATCGCGCCGCCCTGGCCGCGCGCACGGACCGATGGGAGTTGCCGGTGCGCCACCCGGCGGGCCTCGCGTTCGACGGAAAATCGCTCTGGCTCGTCGAGTGGTTTACCCAGTCCTTCTACGCATTGTCGACCATAGACACCAACGTCCAGCTCGTGCGTCACCTGACGGCGGAGACGCCGGTGGCCGCGGCTTTCACGGGCGAGGCGCTGTGGACGGTTTCCGCCGACGGTACCGTGATCCGCCGTATGCGCGACGACAATATGACGCCGCTGACGAGGTATCCGAAGGCCGCGCCGAATTCGGCGGGGCTCGCCTTCGACGGGCTCTATCTGTGGACGCTCGATGCGCGCGCGAAGGTCCTGCGCAAGCACCTCGTGGACCGAGAGCTCAGCACGATCACCGTCTATAAATGGCGCGGCGTGAAGGCCGCCGGCCTGCTCTTCGACGGCAGAACTCTCTGGACGCTCGACGCCGCCGACCGGAGGCTGCTGCGTCACAACTTGGAGCACCCCGAGGATATCGTCGAGGCCGTTGCGTTGCCCGAGTACGCCGAGGGCGCCTATCAGTTGGTCGGCGCAGCCTGGGACGGCTCCCGCTTCTGGACCGTGGGCGAAGCGACCAACGGCAAAGATCCCGCGCGCCTCGTGCGCCATAAAAGGGAAGCTCTCTGATGCAGGCGCCCTTCCTCGTGCCCGTGCTTCTGCGCTTTCCAGGTTCCTCAGCGCGCCAGGACTCCTGGGGCCGTCTGCTTAAGATCACCGCGGGCGGGGGCGAGATCTCCACCGCGGCACGGCTTGCGAAAGGCGAAATCGTTTTTCTCCAGTTCGACCTGGGCGGCGAGCGGATGCGGATGACCGCACGCGTGTATTTCGCCTACGACGACGCCGACGGCCGGCGCGTGGCCGCGGTGCGTTGGAACGACATGGTAGAGCGGCGCCGCTTGGCGCGCGCGCTCGTTGACGTGCTCGCGCGCGCCTGAGGGCGCGGACGGGCGCCGCATTGGCGGCTTCCTGGACGAAATGCTAGCTTAGCGCCATGTCCACCTCTCCGGTCGCGCGACGGACGGCGCTATACGATTCCCATAAACGGTTGGGCGGCAAGATCGTCGACTTCCACGGCTGGGAACTGCCGGTTCAGTACGAGTCCGTGATGAGGGAGCACGAGGCGACGCGCCATCGCTGCGGTCTCTTCGATGTCTCTCACATGGGCCAGGTGTCCGTGACCGGGCCCGGGTCTCTGGCGTTCCTCCAGAAGATCAATGCCAACGACATCGCGCGCATCGGTCCCGGCAAGGCGATCTACTCTCACCTGCCCAACGAGAGGGGGGGCGTGGTCGACGACGTGATCGTCTCCTGCCTCGCCAAGGATCGCTACCTCGTCGTCGTTAACGCGGGCACGATCGACAAGGATTTTGCCTGGTTCCAGAAGCAGGTGAAGGGTTTTGACGTGGAACTCGAGAACAAGTCCGATGACTTCGGCATGATCGCCGTGCAGGGGCCGCGGGTGGTCGACCTTATGAGCCTCGTCGCGCCCAAGGCGCTCAATATCCCCCGCTTCGGCGCGCTCGAACTCGAACTGTACGGCCAGCCCTCATTGATCACCCGCACAGGATACACCGGCGAGGACGGCTACGAATTCATCGTGCCCAACGAGATCGCCGTCCGTGCCTGGGAGGACCTGCTCGCGCAGGGCCGTTCGTTCGGTGCGACGCCCTGCGGCCTCGGCGCGCGTGACGTGCTGCGCCTCGAGGCCGGCTACCTGCTCTACGGTCAGGATCTCGATGACGATACCAGCACCTACGAGGCAAATTACGGCTGGGTCGTGAAGCTCTCTAAGGGCGACTTCATCGGGAAGCCCGTGTTGGCCAAGCAGAAGGCCGAGGGCGTCAGGCGCAAACTCACCGCGATCAAGCTCCTGGAGCGCGGCGTGCCGCGCCCCGGCGCCCCGGTGGTGATTGACGGCAAGGAAGCGGGCAAGCTTTGCTCCGCGACTTTTTCTCCGAGTCTGCGGGCGGGAATCGGAACGGGCTACCTTGACAGTCCGGGCCTCGCGCCGGGAACGAAAGCTTTTGTCGTATTATATGGCAGGGGAATTCCCGCTGAAATCGTCAAAACGCCTTTTTACGTCTCACCCAACCTCAAGAAGGGAGCCTAATCATGCTCGACCCGAATAAGCTCAGGTACATGAAGTCCCACGAATGGTTGGACCTCAACGACGGCGCCGGCACGGTCGGAATCTCAGACCACGCGCAGAAGGAGATCACCGACGTCGTCTTCATCGAGCCGCCGAAGGTGGGCCGCAAGGTGAAGCAGGGCGAGGCGTGCTGCGTCGTTGAGTCGGTGAAGGCCGCCTTCGACATCTACGCGCCGATCTCCGGAGAGATCGTCGCGGTGAACACGGACGCCGTCAAGGATCCCGCGCTCGTCAACACCGAAGCTTTCGGCAAGGGCTGGCTGTTCAAGCTCAAGGCCTCTGCTCCCGCCGAAGCGTTGAAGCTTATGGACCATGCGGCGTACGATGAATTCCTAAAAGTCGAGGCCGAGCATGGAGGCCACTGAGGAGCGCCCTACGAAAACCTCCCTGCCGCCCGCCGACGATTTCTCCCGCCGCCACATCGGCTCGGGCCCCGCCGACCAGAAGGCGATGCTCGCGGCCCTTGGCTGCCCGACGCTCGACGCTTTGATCGACGCCGTCGTGCCGTCGGCGATCCGTCTCAAGAGGCTGCTTGACCTGCCCGCGGCGTTGTCCGAGGTCGAGGCTCTGGCCGAGCTTAAGAAGATCGCGTCTAAAAATCAGGTCTGGCGCTCGTTCCTGGGTCAGGGCTACTCCGACACGGTTACACCGCCCGTGATTCTCCGCGAGATTTTGGAGAACGCCGGCTGGTACACCGCCTACACCCCCTATCAGCCCGAGATCGCGCAGGGTCGTCTTGAAGCGTTGTTGAATTTTCAGACGTTAATCATCGATTTGACGGGGCTGCCCGTCGCCAACGCATCGTTGCTCGACGAGGGCACCGCCGCCGCCGAGGCGATGGCCATTTGTCTGCATGCGTGCGAAGAACCCGGCGAGAAAGTATTCTTCGTCTCGAACGAGTGCCACTCACAAACGATCGAAGTCGTCAAAACTCGCGCCACGCCTCTGGGCGTGAAGGTGCAGGTCGGCGAACCCTCGCAGATCGCGGGGAAAAATCTGCTGGGGGCCCTGGTTCAGTACCCCGACACCCGCGGAGCGGTGAAGGACTGGTCCGCATTTGCGGATTGCGTTCACGCGGCCGGGGGGCTTCTCGTCGTGGCCGCGGATCCTCTGGCCCTCACTTTGTTCAAGGCACCCGGCGAGTTCGGCGCCGACATCGCGGTGGGCTCGACCCAACGCTTCGGCGTGCCTCTTGGCTTTGGCGGTCCGCATGCCGCTTACCTCGCGGTCAAGGAAGCGTTCCAGCGCCGCATTCCGGGCCGCATTATCGGCGTGTCGAAGGACTCTCACGGGAAACCGGTTCTGCGTCTGGCGCTGCAGACCCGAGAGCAGCACATACGCCGCGAGAAGGCGACCAGCAATGTGTGCACCGCTCAGGTTTTGTTGGCCGTCATCGCCGGGATGTACGCGGTCTACCACGGACCGGAGGGACTGACGCGCATCGCCTTGCGCGTGCGTGCCCTGACCTTGCGCCTTAAAAACGGATTGAACGCATTGGGCGCGGATACGGGCGCCGACGTGGTGTTCGATACGATTTCTGTTCGCGTCGCCTCCGGCGACGCGGCTAAAATCCGCGCGGCGGCGCAAGCGAAGAAGATCAATCTGCGTTTCGACGGCGACGCAGTGGTGATCTCGTTGGACGAGACCACCACGCAATCCGATGTGGCGGACATTTTGGCCGCCTTTGGCGGCCGGGAGGTTGCGAAAAGCGCCTGCGAAGAAATACCCGCCTCGGTTAAGCGAACGTCGAAGTTCCTGACGCACAAAGTGTTTTCCGAACACCGTTCGGAAACCGGAATGCTGAGGTATCTTCGGAAACTTGAAGCCAAAGATTTGTCCCTTGCCCATTCCATGATTCCTTTGGGATCTTGCACCATGAAATTGAACGCCGCGTCCGAGATGCTGCCCGTGACTTGGCCCGAGTTTTGGCGCATGCACCCCTTCGTTCCCGCCGAGCAGGCTGCGGGCTACAAGGAGATGACGGGCCAGCTCGAAAGCTGGCTCGCCGAGATCACCGGCTTCGCGGCCGTCAGCTTGCAGCCCAATGCCGGCTCCCAAGGCGAATACGCGGGCTTGCTCGCCATCCGGGCGGCGCAGTCCGCGCGAGGCCAGTCGCACCGCAAAATTTGCCTGATTCCCGTGTCCGCGCACGGCACGAATCCCGCATCCGCGGCGATGGCCGGCATGAGTATCGTCACCGTCGCCTGTCTCCCTGACGGCGACATCGATCTCGCCGACCTCAAGAAGAAGGCCGACGAGCACTCCAAGGCTTTGGCGGCGCTCATGGTGACCTATCCGTCCACGCACGGTGTGTTCGAGGAAAACATCAGGGAAATCTGCTCGGTCATTCATAGCCACGGCGGCTTCGTATACATGGACGGCGCCAACATGAACGCCCAGGTCGGGTTATGTCGTCCCGGCGACATTGGCGCCGACGTCTGTCACCTCAACCTGCACAAGACCTTCTGCATCCCTCACGGAGGGGGCGGCCCCGGCATGGGCCCGATCGGCGTGGTGAAGGAACTCGCGCCATTCCTGCCCGGCTCGAAGGAGGTGCCTGCCGTTTCCGCGGCGCCCTTCGGCTCGGCCTCGATCCTGCCGATATCGTGGATGTACATAAGAATGATGGGGCCTAAGGGATTGGCCGATGCGACGAAAAACGCCATTCTCAACGCTAACTACGTCGCCAAGCGTCTCGACGTCCATTACCCGGTCCTCTACAAGGGGAAGAGCGGCCTGGTCGCGCACGAATGCATCGTCGATCCCCGCGGTTTTAAGGCGGCGACGGACGTGTCCGTCGACGACATCGCCAAGCGCCTGATGGATTACGGCTTCCATGCCCCGACGACGTCGTTTCCCGTCGTCGCGACCCTGATGATCGAGCCGACCGAATCGGAGTCGAAGGCCGAGCTCGACCGCTTTTGCGATGCGATGATCTCCATC
The DNA here is from genome assembly GCA_038059415.1 of Elusimicrobiota bacterium. GTDB lineage: Bacteria > Elusimicrobiota > Elusimicrobia > UBA1565 > UBA9628 > GWA2-66-18. The sequence continues at coordinate 9,870 of JBBTJN010000020.1, forward strand.
CGTGAGGAGGCGCGCAAGATCGAGAAGGGGGAGTGGCCCAAGACCGACAACCCGCTCAAGAACGCGCCGCATACGGCCGAGGCCGTCGTCGCCGACGAGTGGACGCATCCTTACTCACGCGAGACGGCCGCCTACCCGGCCGCCTGGCTGCGCGAGCGAAAATTCTGGCCGGCGGTGGGGCGCGTCGACGGGCCCTTCGGCGACCGCAACTTCTTCTGCTCGTGCTCCGCTCTGAACTGACGGGCGGCCGTCTCACGGCCATGGACGCGGCCGCCCACATGGCCCTCGATGAGGCCGTGCTCCTGGGATCGGCTCCGGACGCCCTTGTCCTGCGCATCTATGAGTGGAAGGGCGAGGCCTGCACGTTCGGCTTCTCGCAGAAGTACGCCGACGCGAAGGCGGCCTGCAAAAAGGGGATCGAGCCCGTGCGCCGGGCGACCGGCGGGGGGATCGTCTTTCACGATGGGGACGTGACCTTCAGCCTCGTGTTCCCGTGGGACAAGACGCGCGCACCGGAGACGATCTACAGGAATATCCATCGCGGGATCCATCTGGCCTTGAAGGCGCGCGGGACGGCCAACGGAATGTGGAGTTCGACGGGGCAAGCTCCTGGAATCGCGGCCTCCTGTTTCGCCCGGGCGGAAAAAGACGACCTCGTGGACGAGGACGACAACAAAATTATGGGCGGGGCCTTGCGCAAGAAAGGGACAAAAGGCTTGTATCAGGGTTCGTTGCGAGTCCGAGTCCCGAGCGAAGTCGTCCTTGATGGAATCACGCGGGAATTCGGACCTGCTTCACTCGAGATTCATTCGCCATGGCTCGAAGCGGGAGAGCGTCTTGAGTCGCGATACCGGTCGGCGGAGTGGAACGAAAGGAGATGAGCATGAAGACCTTCGTGCTGTGCAAGCTGACGCCGGGAAAGGAGCAGGCGGCCGTGCGCACGATCCGTGCGCTCGAGGGCGTGACCGAGGTCTATATGGTGTTCGGCGGCTGGGACATGATCCTCGCGGCCGAGTCGGATACCGTCGACAAGCTGTCCAACTTGATCGTCGGCCGCATCCGGTCCGTGGAGGGCGTTTCCGCCACCGAGACCTTGGTCACCACGAACCTGTGATCTGGTGACGCGGCGCGACCGGGAGCTGTCCATCGTCCTCGCGGTCGCCCTTCTGATCGCGCTTGTGTTCCTCGGCAAGGGCTTTCATGTCGACGAGCCTTTTTTCCTGGATCGCGCGCGCGAGTTCCTGTCCGGAGCGATCTGGGCCCCTCGCGCGTGGTCCGATTACAACAACAATCCGCCGATGATTCTTTGGTTGCTGGCCGCGGCAACGCGTCTGGTAGGGGAAAGCGAATCCGCGCTGCGCGCCTTGTTTCTGCCGCTGGATGCGCTCGCGGCGGCGTCACTGTATCTCCTGTTCGCTCGCTTCCTCAGGAAGCCGTTGGCGTGGGCGCTGCTCGCGGTGCTCTCGCCCGCCTACGTCCTGAACATGGGCCACCTCATGGCGGAGAAGCCGGCGATGGCCTTCGGCGCCGCCGCCCTCTACGCGTTGGTCAGGGGCGCCGAGGACGGGAGGACGGGATGGCTCGCCGCGTCCGCCGCGCTGCTCTCAGCGGCCGTGATGTCCAAGTATGCGTCGGTCGCGTTGTTACCGGCGGCGGCGTGGTATCTGCGCAAGCGGGGCTTCGGTTTTCGAGCGCTTGCGGGTTATTTCTCGCTCGCGGTTCTAGCGCCGAGCCTCTATCTTCTGTCGAACACCTTGACGAGCGGCATAGTCCTGCGCGGCGTGGCGGCGACCATGTCCGGCGCCTCCACCGGCGCGTGGGCGCGAGCGCCGCATCGCGCTCGCTCGCTGCTCGCTTTCTGCGGCGGGCTCGCGGTCCTGCCCATGTTTTGGCCGTTGGCGTCGGGACGGCGGACCCTCTTGGGCGCGGCGGCGACGGCCGTGCTTCTTTTTTCGCCGTTCTTTGATTCCGCCGCGGTGCGTCCGCTCGACCGCGCCTTCGGGGCGTGGCTGGCGGCGGGCGCGCTTGCCTCGATTCTTTTGATCGCCTCGGCGCGCCGCGCGCGAGGACGCGACCTGTGGTTGCCCTGGCTGATCGGGTCGGCGGTCGTCGTCGCGTCCTACTGGTCCGTGATGGCGCGCGTCGGTCTGTTTGCGATTCCGCCGTTTCTCCTGGCGCTTGGGACGGCGTTTGAAACGCAGCCCGAGGAGGGACTGCGAGCACGCGTCCCGTGGATCGCCGTCGCCGTCGCGGCGTGCCTCTCTCTCTCTCTCGGTTGGGTGGATTTTTGTTACGCCGGAGCTCAGAAGGATATCGCCGCCGAACTTGCGGCTCGGGGCCGTCCGGTGTGGTGCGCCGCCAGGCTCGGGCTCAGGCATTATCTTCTTCGCGCCGGCGCGCGGCCTCTGGATTCGCAGTCCGACTGGGAGCGGGTTCGCCCGGGGGACCTCGTCGTGTTCTCGAAGACCACCACGAACTTCCGACCGATGCGCCTGCGTCGCGTGAACGTCGAGCGGCGTATGGTCTTGAGTTATATGCCGCTGCGCCTGATCAGCGGCTTCGGCGGGGAGGGCGGCTTCTACTCCAATATCAGCGGATTCCTGCCGTACTCGCCGGGAGATGAGCCAGTGGAGGAATTCACGGTCGTCGAGGCGCTCTGAATTCCGGGCTCGATGATAGGCTTGTCGTCCTCGGTTCTGGCCCGATCCACAGCCGTCATCCGGTCGATGATCCGCTTTGAATTGCGCTCGACGTAGACCCCGCGCTTGGACGGATCCCAACGGCGCGGGTTGGGGAGCACGACGGCCATCGCGACGGCCTCCTCCGAGGACAGATCCGCGCAGGATTTCCCAAAATAGGCGCGTGCCGCGGCCTCGCAGCCGAACACATTTTCTCCCCATTCGACGACGTTAAGATAGATCTCCAATATGCGCCGCTTGCCGAGCTTACGTTCGAGCCGAAGCGCGATAAGAATCTCCTTCGCCTTGCGCAGGGGGTTCTTGCTCGGCGAGAGGTAGAGATTGCGCGCCAGCTGCATCGTGATCGTGCTGCCTCCGGCGGCGAAACGCCCCGCCTTCCGGTTGCGCGCGTACGCGGCTCGGATCGCGGTCAAGTCGACGCCGTCGTGGCGCCAGAACTCGTCGTCCTCGGCCGTCACGACCGCCCTTTTTAAATTCTCAGAGATCGCTTCCGACGCAACCCAGGTCCAGCGGAGGTCGAGCTTGCGGCCCTTGGCTGCGGCCTGCTTTTTGCGCAGCTCGATGTAGGCCGTGGTCGCGGGCGCGCGATTCTTGAGCGGCTCGACGTCCGGCAGCCAGACCACCCAGAGCGCCGCGCCTAAGCCGGCCAGAAAGGCCGCCGGCGGCAGAAGTCGCAGGACACGGAGGCCGAAAGCCGCTCCGGCTCCCGCCGCCAAGCAGTCCGATCCGCGGCGCCTCAGGGATCGCCGCCCTCGCCGCTTCGAATGTCTTGGAGCGTGCGGGGGGCGTGATCCTCTCGGCGCTTGATTGACTCGAGTTTTCGGATCAAACGCTCGTAGGTCGTGTTGAAGCCGCCAGTGAACGGCTCGTCTACCACGCGCAGGCCGCCGATATTGCGCACGCGCTCCTGCGCAATCAGGCCGCGGGCCGTAGCCTGTGCGGTCACGTACGTCAATGCCGGCACGGTCAGCGGGATCGGAGAGGGAGAACCGAGGGTCGGATCGATCCTGCCCAACTGAAAGTCGGGCGCGCGTTCTCGGAACGCATGGACATCAAACTGGCCGGCCCATACTGAACCGGCCATGGCCCTGAGCAATAGAGCCGCGATCGCGAGATGTCTCACCCGTACACTGTACCAGACGTTCGCAGGGCGTGCCAGGGCTTTTGGAGACATCCAGCACAGCACTTGATTATTTGAGCGGGCGGTGTATACTACGCGGGTGGACGAACCGATTCAAGATGGCGGGAAGGCCCCGGCTAAACGACGCGTTCTCGCCGTCGATGACGACGAGGGGCTTCGCGAGATATTCAGCCTCACCATGAGCATGGGGGGCTTCGAAGTCGCCTGCGCCCCGGATGGGCTTTCCGCTCTCGCGGTGATGGAGCAATTCAAGCCCGACTTTATCGCGCTGGACTTGATGATGCCGCGAATGAACGGGTTGCAGTTCTGCGGCAAGCTCACGGAATCCGGCGTCCGCATACCGATCATCATCGTGAGCGCCTGCTGGGAGAAATTCGACATGGACCTTCTTCGCCAAGATGTGAACATCGTCGGCTTCCTCCATAAGCCGCTGCGCTACCCGACGCTCATCGACTCGATCAATAAGATTCTGCCGCCGTGAGGACTTCCACTTGAGCCTGAGCGCGGGCAACCTGGTTGGAAGCCTTGTTTTTTCCTCTATCGGATTTTGGGCCTTCACTTACGGCAGGCGGACCGACCGCCTTCAATTCGCGGCCATGGGGGGAGTGCTGATGGCGTACTCGTATTTCACGCCCAGCGCGGTGTCGACATGGCTGGTGGGCGCGGGCCTGACGGGCGCGCTTTACTACCTGCACGACTGAGGTTGACGCCAAGATCAGGATAGAGACGTTGGCCCGGCGATATGCGTACAATATGGCACGGACGCCGCAATCGCACGGAATTTCAAGCTAAGAAAATTCCCGAAATCGCTGAAGACGTACAAAGCCGTTGGCATTATGGGGGCAGGAAGAAATGTCGTAAGGATGACGGCAAAGAGGAGGCGAGGCGATACGATCGACACGGACGCGCAGGGGTGCATCAGGGCGTCGTCTCCGACCCTAATGTCGTCTTGCAGCGTGGTCGGGCAATTCTTCGGCAATCGCCCCGAACATGAACTTGCGCAAGAGAGCAAGAATGGCGAGCAAGCCGCCGAAAACGCAAATGACAGTCGCCCCTGTAGGCGCGTCGAACCGGTAGGAGAAATACATGCCGAGGAGGCTGGCCGTTGCTCCCATCGCCCAGCCGATAGCCAGTCTTGTTCCCACCTTCTCTGAAAACAGCATGGCCGTGACCGATGGGACGATGAGATAGGTAAAGACCAGTAAAACCCCCGCAATTGAAACCGAAGACGTCACGACAAAACCGAACGTGGCGTAAAATAAGAAGTCCCAAAGCTTGACGCGATAACCCTTGCGGATCGCCTCTTCCGGATCGGTGGAGATGGTCAGAAAGGGTTTACGCCAGAACCAGTGAAGGGCCCCGATGAGGGCGTAAAGCAACGCCATCTTCTGGACCTCCCAGGGACTTACCGCCAGCAGATTGCCGATCAAAATATGTTTGATGTGCTCCGCACCTTCCGGTAGGCGATCCATGATGAGAATGGCCAAGGCGGCACTGACCGCGTAGACGATCCCGATGAATGCCTCTTGCGGGATTATCGAGCGGCGACTGCGGGTTGCCGCAAACAATGCCGCGCCGATCAGCGTAAAACCCAGGGAAAAGAAGTAGGCGGCGCGGCCGTGAAGATCGTAGCCAACCAGAAGGGCAACCGCGCTGCCCAGCGCCGCGACTTGGGCAAGAGAAAGATCGACGAAAATGATGCCGCGCTCAACAACATGGAGTCCCAAATACGCGTGGATTCCGGCCAAGACCAAGCTTGCTATGAAGGGCCAGAGCATTATCTGCATGATGTCGCTCATGGCCTGGCCTCCGTTTTCCCGATTGCGTTTCGGATCAGATTTAGATCGTGATCGAATAAATCAAAATACGTCTTGATGCTCGGATCAGCGCCGACGGACGGCGGCAGAATGACGAGGCGGGCTCCTGTATCCTCGGAGATCTTCTGAGGCAGCTTCTCATCGAAGTAAGGCTCGATTAGGACAAGCGGTATTTTCTCGCGCTTGATCTGCGTCTCCAGCGTCTGGACATGCGCGGGTGAAGCTGGGATGCCAGGCCGCGGCTCAATGAAATTGACGACCATCAGCCCGAAACGCTTGGCAAAATTCGGCCAGGAGTTGTGGTAGGTCACGACGCGTAAGCCCTTGAGCGGAGCAGCGAGCGCTGACCACTCCTTGTTTTTCTCGTCCAGCCGCTTCGAGAATTTGGCTAGGTTCGCCTCGTAGTCGCCGGCATGCGCCGAATCAATCTCCGCAAGCCGCTGGGCGATGTTGCGGGCGATCGCCAAGCCGTTGGCAGGGTCAAGCCAGTAGTGCGGGTTGCCAAGAGGGTGAACGTCTCCCATGGAGCGGTCGACAGAAAGGGATTTTTCGAGGATCTCGCATCCATCGGACGCGTCTAGAAAGCCCGGGTTTCCCGGGAGGATGTTGGTGTTCCGGGCGCTGGTCAGTAGAGCCCCGGCCCAGGAGACCTCAAGTTCAAGGCCGACCTGGACGAAGAGATCGGCGCGCTTGAGCCTGAGCAGATAACTCGGCTTGGCTTGGACGAAGTGCGGGTCTTGGTAGCCCTTGGCGACGGGCTGGGCGTCAACGAGGTCGCCTCCGACCTCGCGGGCCAGGGCCGCCAAATCCTCAGTCGTCGTCACGACCTGAACCTTGGCCAGCGCCAGGGACGGGGCGCAGCAGAGAACGGCAGCGAGAATCGTTTTTATTTTCATAATCGTCTCCTAGAACGGATGCGATCCATGCGGCCCGATGTTGAACGTGATCTTAAGAAAACCAAGCGTCTCTTTGGTCCCGTCGAAGCGGCGCGCCTGCCTGCCTTGGAGGCTGATGAGGCTGAATTCACTTGGAGTAAATGTCAGATAAGCGAGCCCCGCCTGCTCGTCATGCGAACGGTCGGCCGGGAGTTGCGTGTAATCGTATCGCGCTCCGGCGCGCCAGCGCCGCGCGAATTGATACTCAAGATGGCTAAACATCCCGACGCTGCCGACGGTGGAGCCAGAAGCAGCGTCGCGCCTTCCCCACACGACCTCCGTCTGCCAAAAGACAGAACGATAAATAGCGCGGCGCGGGTTCTTCCAGCGGAATGTCAGATCAATGCCGCCCAGCTGCGACGCGAGCGTGCGGGACGACCCCGTCACGTCATTGAACTCTTGCCCCGCCCCGCCATAGGCGTAACTGCCGCCGAGCGTGACGTTTACGGCGTCGGTCAGATCGTAGTAGGCGCTGGCGTGGCCGACATAGAGCAAGTCGCGGCGCCTGGCTCTGTCGAAGGCCGGGCTTTCTGCGGCGGTAGGCGTATTGATGACCTCACCGTCCAAGGTCACAAGGACCCATGGGTTGGGCACCTGCCAAGATAGGTCGGCTCCGGCTCCAGAGAGGCCTTCCGCGCCGAAGAACCGCTCATGGACCAACGGCTGGTCGGCGAACGAGGTCTCTGGGGCGTGCGTTCGGTTAAACTTGCCAAAATTGGGGCGGAACTTTCCGACTTTAAGCGCCAAGTCCTGGGGCAGGTGAAACCAGGTGAGGTAGCCTTCTTCCAAATCAACGCCTTCACGGTTGACCGAGATGAAGAAGTCGGCGCGGGCATATGGATCGACGATAGACTGGAAGCCGAGTTCGGCTTCCTTGAGGTCCAAGGCCGGAGGAAGTTCCACACCTGGATCGACGTGTCGACGACCAGCTTCCCCCTGGAACCAACCGATCACGCTGATATTCGGGTTGAGGAGGTTTGAAGCCTGCAGGCCGCTGGCAGCTCGCGCCGGCTGGTACGACAACTTCGCCGATTGCGATGGTGACTGTTCAACCTGCGCGGACGCCGGCGCGGCAGCTACGGCGAGCAATACGACGCTAAAAAACAATCTCCGTATTTGGAGAGGAAACTCGGGTGACGAACGAGATTCGAGCGATACCCATGACGAATGACGCTTCATATTTTCTCCTTGGCAACAGAGCCTGTCCTGAGGCAAAACTCGCCCGTCAGAGTGGCCGGAAGTGTCCGCCAGGGTGTCCGACGTGTCTCGTGCGGCCGGCTTTCATGCTCTTTCACTCAGATTTCGACGGTTTTTTTGTGGTGTCCCGCCCCGACCCACTTGTAGAGGACGGGAAGGACGATCAAGGTCAGCATGGTCGATGTCAGCAGGCCGCCTATGACCACGGTGGCCAGTGGCCGCTGCACCTCCGCGCCGATGCCCGTGTTGAGCGCCATGGGTACGAAGCCGAGTCCCGCGACCAAGGCCGTCATTGCCACGGGGCGCAGTCGGGTGAGAGAACCCTCCTTGGCCGCCTGTTCCGGACTGAGGCCCTTCTCGCGTAATTGATTGAAGAAGGTTACCAGGACCATTCCGTTGAGGATAACGATACCCATCAACGCGATGAAACCGATGGATGCCGAGACGCTCAGCGGGATGCCGCGCAGGGTCAGCGAGAAAATACCTCCGGTCATCGCCAAAGGGATGCAGGTGTAGACCAGGGCCGCCTCGCGCAAGCTGCCGAAGGTCCACCAGAGCAAGAGCATGATTGTGATGAGTACTGCGGGAACGATTAACGCCAGTCGCGCCCGAGCACGCTCCAGGTTCTTGAACTGCCCTCCCCAGGACATCGAGTAGCCCTCGGGCAGCTTGACCTCCTGCTCGACGGCGGCTCGTGCTTCCGTCACGTAGCTCGCGATGTCTCTCCCTTCTAGGAACACGGCGACTGCCGCGTAGCGTTGGCCGTAGTGATGCGCAATGGTCGTGACCTCATCCTTGCTTTCGAAGTCCACCACCTTATTGAGCGGGATCGAGCCTCCGTCCATGCCGACGGGCAAAGACTTAATCGTTTCGACGTTTTCGCGGTGCTCCTCCTCCACCCTCAGTACGACGGGAAAGCGCCACTGCTGCTCGTAGAAGCTGCCGACCACGCGGCCGGCCATAGCGGCCTCGAGCAGGCCAGTGACGCGGCGGATGTCGAGACCATAACGAGCAATGGCTCCGTAATTGGGTCGGGCGCTGAGAACGGGGCTCTTGCGCAGGGCAGTCAGGCCGTCCATTTCCGCTTCGCGTGTGCCGGGGATCTTCTTTAAGATCTCGCTCGAGCGTTCCAATAGGTCGATGAGCACGGACAAGTCCGGTCCGTAGATGCGCAGGCTCACGTCAGCACGGCTGCCCTCCAATATTTCGGAGAAGCGCATCTCGATGGGTTGGTTTTCGGATATTTCCTGGCCCGGAACTTCCTTATCGACGGTCTCCTTGATGGCCTCGTAGAGCTCAGTCTTGGTGCGCCTGCGACCGTTTCCCATTACCGGCCATTGAGAGCGGTCCCTCTTGAGGATAACGAAGGTGTCCGCCAAGTGCACGCCCATTGGGTCAGTAGCTGATTCCGGCGTGCCGAGGCGTCCGAAGACACGCTCGACCTCGGGGAATCTTGCGATGACGAGTTCGCTTTTGCGTTCCATCTCAAGCGAGGCGTCCACGCCGATGTCCGAGCTGCGAGTGAAATTGATCACCAGATCGCCCTCGTCGAGCGGCGGCATGAAGTCGGCGCCCATGCGGCTGTAGGCAAAGATCGAACCAGCGAGCAGTAGAATTGTTGGGATCGCAGCCAGGACCGGACGCCGGAGGCAGGCTTCGAGCACGGGTTTATAGAATCGCAGCATGCGGGAATAGAGGAAGCCCTCGCTGTCGTCGTGACCTGCGGATACTTTTAAGAATAGATAAGCGAGGATGGGCATCAGAAGCACGGCCACGAGCAACGATGCCCCCAGGGCCATGAGGACCGTGATGGCCATCGGGTGGAAGAGTTTGCCCTCCACACCCTCGAGCGACAGAATGGGCACATAGACGAGCATGATGATGAGCAGGCCGAGCGAAACGGGCTTAATCACCTCGGCAGCGGAGTCGATGAAAAGCGCGCGCCGCTCCTCTCGGCCAAGAGGACCCTTATGCTTCTCAAGCCGCCGCAAGGCGTTCTCGATCATCACGACCGCGCCGTCAACGAGAAGGCCGAAGTCGATGGCGCCCAGGCTCATAAGACTCGCCGAGACGCCGAATAGGCGCATGCCGATCGCGCCGAAGAGCATCGAGATCGGGATGGCCAGCGAGACGAACAGCGCCGCGCGTATGTTGCCGAGTATGGTGAGCAACACGATCACGACCAGCACAGCGCCCTCGGTCATATTCGTGACCACGGTCTTGAGTGTGGCGTCGACAAGTTCGCTGCGGGTGTAGAGCAGTTCCACCTCAACGTCGTCGGGCAACGGAGCTTCCCTGAGCGCACGCTCCGAGTCGATCGCCACCTGGCGGGAGTTGGCTCCGCTGAGCATGAGCATGATGCCCATGACCGTCTCCTTTCCGTTCTCCGTCGCGCCGCCCATGCGCTGGGCAAAGCCTTCCTTGACGTCGGCCACCGCGGACAAAGGGACTGGCTTTCCGCGCACGTCGAGCTTGATGGGAATGACGCGGATTTCGTCGAGATTCTGGAGCCGTCCGGAGGCGCGCACGATGACCTGCCGGCCCTTGGGTTGGATGTAGCCGCCGCCTGAGTTCTCGCCGAGCCCTTCCAGACGTTCCACTATCTGCTCGATGGTTACACCGACCTTGTCCAGCCTTTCGGGGTGAATCTCGATATTGATCTGCTTCTTGTAGCCGCCCGTCGCGTCGATCTCGGCCACGTTCTTGATCGAGCGCCTCAGGTACGGCACGAGGACAAAATCTTGGATGGTCCTCAGGTAGAGCAGTCGCTCCCGTTCGGGCTTGGCTGCCAAGGGCGTGCCGGGCTTGGCCTTGACGGCGTACATGACCACCTCGCCCAGGCCCGTGCTGATGGGGGCGAGCCGAGGAGCAAGCCCCGCGGGAAGCTCACCGCTCGCTCCCTGTAGCTTTTCGCTCACCTGCTGTCGCGCCCAGTAAATGTCGGTCTGATCATCGAAGGTGACGATGACCTGCGATAGCCCGTACTTAGACAGAGAGCGCACATCCTTCACGTGAGCGATCCCGCTCATGTCTGTCTCGATCGGGAAGGAGACGGTCTTCTCGATCTGCTCCGGGTCCAATGCTCCGGTCTTGATGTTGACCATGACCTGCACGGGAGTGATGTCAGGGACGGCATCCACCGGGGTGATGGAGATGGCATAGAGCCCGAACACGGAGCCCACAGCGAAGAAGAGGATCACGGTGAGCCGGCTCTTAAAGGTCCAAGCGAGAATGCGTGTCATTCGGTCCTCCTATAATGAGCCGAGTTGTGTCAGCGCGTCTTTATCCGCAGTCATGGTCAGGAGTTCGGCCGCCTTTGAAGCGAGTTGCACCTGCGCATCGTATGCGCGGCTAAAGGTCGCGGAAGCGGAGTCGTCTAGCTCCAGAAAGGTCAAGAGGTCCACCTGCCCTTTGCGAAAGCCCTCGTCCGCGTCCTGGAGTTGGATCTCCAGCTCGGCCATTAGCTCTTGCGGGTATTTGAGAACGGTCTGACGTGCTGCTTCGTACTCGATTAGCGCCTTCGATAGCTCGGCCTTGAGCTTCTGTTCCTCGTAGCCCAGCTGACGCTCTTCGGCTAACTTTCGCTGCTCCGTGCTCATGATTGCGGAGCGGTTGCGGTTCCATGAGGGAAAAGCGAGGCTCAGCCCCAGGCCGTAGTTCTTTTCCGTCTCGGCGGCCTTGCTTTGTTCATAGGACGCCACGAGGGCCGCATCCGGCAGGCCTTCGCGCGAGGCAAGCGTTTTCTCCAGTCCCGCGCCTTGGACGGCGAGTCTCTGGACGCGCAGGCCAGGGTTGTTCGCGAGCGCCTTCTCCACACACTCTTTCTCATCGAATTCTTTTGTGCCGGATAGCCACATGACCTCGATCTCGGGATGCGCCCCGGAGTCGAGGGGCATGTACACTTTGAGCTTTTCCAAGGAGGTCTTGAAGCCGGCTTCGCTCTGTATCGCGTCGGCAGCGACGTTTTTGAGATGGTTCCGAACGATGCGGCTTTCCACCTTGCGCTGGGGCGTCGCGAACACACGTCCCGACAGGTAGGACTCAATGACCTCAAAGCGCTTGCGGCGTTTCTCGGCGAAGGTGGCCTTTCGACGGTTCGCGGCGTATTCGTAAGCTCCTTGGGCGACGGTGAGCGTCACGAAAATCTCCGACCCCATCCGTTGGACACGCCAGGACTCAGATTCAAGATCGAAAAGACTGCCCCGAAGGCCCGGCTTACCCGCTAGGGACAACGGTTGGGCCGCGGAAAACTCGTAGCGCGGGCCGTTCGTGTCGGACGCGCTCTTGCGCCCAAGCAGAAATTCCGCAGAGAAGCCCGGCCAAGCGCGGGCCTGCGCCGCTGAGAGACGCTTCTCCTCGACTCGGGCGTCCTGGGCACCGAGGAGTTTTGTGTTTTGAATCGCAAGCCCAACGAACTCGGCCAGAGTGCGCTTTTTTCCGGCGGGCTCGAGGGCTGGCTGAGCCACGGCCGGATTTGAGAATGCCAAGATGCGGACGGACAGGGCGAGCGCTAGGGGAAATCTAAAACGTCGCGAACTGGACATGGGCCCTCCTTTAAAAACGTCTTTCTAAAAAAATGGAGCCAACAAACACCACGGAACCTCTAAGGGGGTAGGGCTATCCTGCTGGGCAATAGAACATGCGAGATTCCGAACAACCTCAACAGGGGCGGTCGCTACCGAACCTTATCAACCGGTCTTGCAGGGAGGGTGGAAGACGGAGGTCGGCAGCATGAAGGTGTGGATTGATGGTTCAAATGGAGCGTACCTGGTCGGTTGAAGGACAACGGTTGGGGGGGAAGCCTCGTTGGAGGCGATATGTTCATAACATGCGCAGGCGTGGCAGTCAGACGAAGTTGCAGTCGGTGAATCCCGACAGCAAATCGCTTCAGCGATGCCGTCAAAAAGCAACAGTCCCAGAGCAACGGCGCATAGGAAGCCGAGGACCCGGTGTCTCACGCAGAGAGTGTAGCAGACTGTTGTTGATCCAATAAGATTTTCGTCTCAGATCGAATTGGAATATACGTTTTATGTCGCGCCATGAATCTTCAGCCGTAATTTTCTCCTAGATGGGTTGATGAGCCGCGCAAACCCCGGCATAAGGGATCTCCCGCATTTCCTGCCGGATGTAGTACATGATGGCAGGGGCCAGGATGATGCCGGGCACACCCATGATCACCTCGCCGATGAGAATGCCGAGCAAGGTTTGCCACATAGGCGCATGGATGCTTGAACCGATGATTCTGCTGTTCAGGAAGTACTCGCCTTTATGAATGATGACAAGGAAACAGAGAGCGAACGCGGCGTGCCGGGGCGAGATCGTCAGCGCCGTGCATACGATGATCGTGTTGCTCAACAGGTTGCCGACCACGGGAAGAACGCCGAGAAAGAAGGTCGCCGGCACCAGAAAGGCCATGTGTGGGAAGTCACAAACCAGCAGAAAGATCGTTGTTAGGAACGTATTGATCGCGGAAATGATGACTTGGGCTCCAAGGACCCGCTCGAAGCTCTGCATGAACTTCCATATCTGCTCGTTTAATTCTTTCCGCAAGGCGTCGTAAAGGTTGGGGCCATAATCCTCACGGCTTCCGCTCATGAAGCACATAGCGGCGATGAATATCCCAACGATGACATGAAAAAAAAGTTTGGTAAGGACGCCGCCAACTCGCGTGATGTTGTGGGTGTTTTTCTTGAAAACTTCGATGATGGTCTGGCGTAGTTCGTCGGTGTCCCCGAACGGAAGCTCAAGCCCATAGTGTAAGGAAACCTCATGGAGCCGAGGGATGGCCTGTTTGAAGGTATTTGGAATTATCGTGAGACTTTGATGTAGGAAACGTCCGAATATCCAGGCCAGAAGGGAGGCCGCAACGGTGAAGATTATCAGTGACAGCCACTTGGCAGAAAGAGGGCGCATCCGTGTGGCCAGTTTTCGATGAGTGACATCGATGATAGTGTAGGAGAAGACTCCGGCAATTACCGCCGGGCCAAGGTGGAAGACAACGGCTAAGATGGCTATGGCGGCAAGGAGCAAATAGGATGTGTCGCGGAGTGGTGGCAGTCGTTCGGCTTTAAGATTTGAATTGCTCACCGTGGCCACCGTGTGAAAATCAAAAAAATCGGCAACAGCACCATCAATATTGTTTCATCCACGTCCGAAGATGACAGCGCCAAAGCTCCGGGGAGCCAAAAACTCGCCGCCACGGAGAGGAGCAGTACTCCCACTAAAAACCCAATCGCTTTCAACGGGCCGGCCCCATCTTGGGGTATGTAAATTCTCGCATTTTCTGCCACGCCCAGGAGCAGAAGAGGATAAGGACGACAACGCATAGAACCAGCATGGTTTCTGCGAAATAGGCCACCGCAAGAGCAATCATCACCAGGAGAAAAACCCGAGATCTTAACCCGTTCACGATGCTCTCTGTGCGGCCTGTGCTGACTCATTAAACTGCGACATATTATTGCCACTAGAAGGGGCTCGTCTGGCGTCCTGTCTCAACGCAGGGCCTTGATGCGTTCCGAAATCGGCGGGTGTGTCGAGATCAGCGCCAGAAAGCCGCTGCGGCCGCCGGCGATCTTGAGCGTCGCGTAGGCTTCCTGCGTGTCGGCGGGCTCGAAGCGCCGCTGCAGGGCCTGGAGCGCCGCGATCATCTTCTCTCGGCCGCCGAGTTTGGCGCTTCCCGCGTCGGCGCGGAACTCCCGGTGTCGGGAGAACCAGGCGACAACGACCATGCCGAGCACGCCGAGTGCGATCTCCAGGGCCATGACGGTCATCATCTCCGTCGAACGCCGGCCCTCCCGTTCGGAGCCATGACTCAGCGCGAAGGCGATGACCCGCGCCAGGAACATCACGAAAGCGTTTACGACGCCCTGGATCAAGGTCATCGTGACCATGTCGCCGTTGGCGACGTGCGCGATTTCGTGGCCGAGGACGCCCTCGAGTTCCTCCCGGCTCATGCTCTTAAGCAGGCCGGTTGAGACGGCGACTAGGGCCCGCGACCTTGTCGGTCCGGTGGCGAAGGCGTTGAGCTCGGGGCTGTCGTAGACGCCGACCTCGGGCATCACGGTCAGGCCGGCGCGCCGCGCCAGCCCGTGGACGGTCTCGACGAGAGGATCGCCCGAGCGGGGGGCGAGGACCTTCACGCCCATACTCCACTTGGCCATCACCCGCGACAGCGACAGCGAGATGAAGGCGCCGCCCATGCCCCAGACGAGGCAGAACGCGGCGAGCGAGCCGTAGTCGATGCCTCTCGCGCTCAGGTAAGGGCCGACGCCAATCACCGAGAGGAGCATTGAGATGGTGAGCACCACCAATAGGTTGACGATCAGGAACAGCGATATCCGTTTTATGAAGTTCATGGGTTTCAGCTCTCCTTGAGTTTAGGAAATACGAGGGAAGCGATCACTCCTCCCGCCAAAATCGCGAGGACGACGAGCAGCATCCAGAGGTTGAAGTTCCCTCCGAGAGTGGCCTTCAGCCAGGGATGAGCCAGCATCTTGACCCCGACCAGGAGCAACACCAGCGCCAAAGCGGTCTTCAGGTGGTGGAACTTGTCGATCATGCCCTCGAGCGCGAAGTACAGGCTGCGCAGGCCGAGGATCGCGAAGACGTTGCTCGTGAACACGAGGAATGGATCGGTCGTGATCGCGAAGATCGCTGGGATCGAGTCCACCGCGAACACCAGGTCGGTGAACTCAACGACGATCAGGGCCAACAGCAGGGGCGTCATCATCCAGGTCCCGCGCTTCGCCTTGTCCACGGCATGGTCCACCTGTTCGACGGCGCCGGGGACGGGGGCCTCGTGCGAGGCCTTCGTGCCCGTCTTGACGAAGAAATGTTCGCCGTGGAAGCGATCAGTGACGGGCATCGCCTTGCGCGCCCAGCGCAGGGCCGCGCTGTCCATCGGGTCGCCCTCGTCCTCCTCCATGAACAGCATCTTCAGCGCCGTCAGGATTAGGATTCCGCCGAAGACGTAGATGGTCCAGGAGAACTGCGTGATCATGCGAGCGCCGACGGCGATCATGACGCCGCGCATGACCAGGGCGCCGAGTATGCCCCAGAACAGGACGCGGTGGCGGTACAGCGCGGGCACCTTCACCATGCCGAACATCAGCGCGATCACGAAGATGTTGTCCACGGACAGAGACTTCTCGATGAGGTAGCCGGTCACGAACTTCAGCGCCGCCGTGGCCCCGTCGTTGTGGCCGAGGGGGTTGGCGGTGGTGACCGACATGAGGTCCGTCGTCAGGCCGATGCCGTGCCAGTGGCTTTCATAAAGGAAGTACACGACGCCGGTGAAGGCGAATGCGAGCGTGATCCAGGCGGCGGACCAGAGCAAGGCCTCCTTGGTCTTGACCACATGGGCGTGGCGGTGGAACACCCCCAGGTCAAGGGCCAACAGGACGAGCACGAAGGAGATGAAGGCGGACCAGATCCAGATCAAGATGATCCCCTTTACGCCGTCCGACGCCGGACGGCTGCGGCGGCCTGGAGCCTTCGCGCGCGGGGGCCGGGAATGGCGAACTTCGCGGGGGTGAGGTGGATTTTGGAATCTTCAGGGTTCTGCTGTTTCATCGCGGTTCTCCTTTTCCAAACTGAGACGCTTGTCTTTCGGCAGGCGTGTACGTCTTCAGCGATTTCGGGAATTTTTTTTGGCCTGAATTAGTTTGCGGTTCTGGCGTCCGCGCCCATATTATACGACGTTCTTCAACGCCTCGTGCGGCGTGTCGTTGTACGCCTCGACCATCCTGGTGATCGCCGCCTGAAGGTCCTCCGGCGTGCCGTAAACCCACAAGTTGACCTTCTTCCTTCAGCGTCCGGTTGAAGCGTTCCACCTTGCCCTGCGTCTGCGGGTGGTAGGGCGCTGCGAAGCTGTGCCTCTCACGAACATTTCGGCATCCTGCTGCGGCTTCTCTTTGTCGTTCATAAGCCTCTATTTTACCTGGCTTACGAACGCCGTCGATCGCAATTAATTCAAACGGCTAAAAATTCCATCAGGCGCTGAAACTCAACAGAAGGCCATCCCGATGCCAAGTTCGTTCATGATTTTTCTATGTTCCCCCGGGGGCTCCCCGTAAAACGCACTGGGGAGCCCCGCGGCGGCAGGTCCTAATCCGTTACGGGCACCATCTCGTTCTTCTCGTTGTAGGTGTATCTGGGCTTGCCGTTCACCTTGTGGATCACCGTCTTGTCGATCTTCCAGCCCTCCGGCCCCTTGGTCGCGTAGAAGTCCAGATCCAGCTTCGCCTTCTCGCCGCTCACCGTTTTGAAGTCGGCGCAGGCAAAGAAGCTATTGCCGCCGAGGTTGACGATCCGTTTCTTGTGGACTCCGACGAGTTTCAAGGCCCATTCCTTGCCGAGTTTGTCGTCCTTGATCCGAAACGCTCCGCCTTCCGCCGCCGACTTCTTGGCGACGTGATCCTCGACGACGTTGTTGAACTCTTTGTTCAGCTGCTTGGTCCAAGCCTTCGAACCGACCGGATGCTCGTGTCCTGTGGGATGCTCGTGTCCTGCGGGATGCTCCCCCGCCTGCGACAGGACGGCTGACGTCAGCGCGAGGCTGAACGGCAGCACCAGCATGATTTTCCTCATGTTTTCTCTCCTCCTTTGATGTTTTTGTAGCGACGCTCGAACTCGATGCCGTCAAAGGGCTTTCCGTCCGCTTCAGCGTAGGGCCGGATCATGTAATTCAACGCCGGACCGATGCGCCTTGGCAGGCGTATCTCTCGGCCCGTGGAGACCAGGACGCGGTTGGGGTCCAGGCTGCCGAAGTAGTAGTCCGCTTTCGCCGGCTGCTTCCAAGCTTCGGAGATGTCTACGGGAATCCAGCCCCGGCCGGCGACGTGGAACTCGGCCCAGCAGTGATAAGGCTTGAGCACCGGTCCCTCGGCCGCTTCGGGCAGGGGATAGCCCATCTGGAACCTGGCTGGGATGCCCTCAGCCATTGCCAGCGCGATGAAGATCGAGTGGAAGTCGGTGCAGTTTCCCTTGCCTACCTTGCAGGCGTAGACCACGTCGCCGCGGCCCCAGCCCTGACCGCTCGTGTCGTAGCTCATGTGTCCCAGGACGTAGCGGTAAAGAGCCCGCGCCTTCTCAAGAGGATCTTTGAGGTCGCGGGTCGTCTCCCGGGCGATGCGGCGGATTTCATCATCGACGGTGACCAGGCCGCGGGGTTTCTGAAAGAGGGCGGATACGGGCTCTTCTTGCGGGTCGGGCCGGCTCTGCTCCCTGCGGACAAGCCGGTACTTGAGCCGTATCTCGACTTGACCGGGCTTGAGGACGGCCGGCTCAAAATAGAGCAACGGATTGCCGAAATCAGGGTCCGCGCTTGCCTGGTGCGGCCATGGGGAGTCCACTTCCAGAAGCTCGGCCGTCTGGAAGGAATCGTTGGGCAGCCGCGGAACCCAAAGCCTGGCCGATCTCTTGCCCGGCGGTATGCTCAGACGCACGGTCTCGGTCAGTTCCAGGCTCCTGACCAAAGGAGAGCGGTGCGAAACGGACCGCGCCCAGCCAAAAAATCCCAATGCCAGGGCGGCTAGAATAAATCCAGAGAGCACGGCCAACCTACCGGACGGCATGCGGTGCGATTTGCTCATCTCTTCCTCCTCCACGAATGCACGGAATGCTCGTCGTCGTTGCGCGTTCAGCGCCGCGATTTGAAGCAACGCCTCCCGGCAGTTCCTGAAGCTCGGCGCCATCCAGGCGGTGGTGGCGTCGGCCAACGCAGCGGGGTTTCGTATGCCGGAATATGTCTCCCGGCGAGACGTCGTGCCCCCTCCAACGGAAGTCATCGAAGCAGCGCTTGCGCAGCAGCGACCGAATCACGAGCGTGCGCAGGCCGTGGATCTCCAGGGGTGTACGTCTTCAGCGATTTCGGGAATTTTTTAGCCTGAATTAGTTTACGGTTCTGGCGTCCGCGCCCATATTATACGCATAACGCCGAGCCATCGTCTCGATCTTGATCTTGGCCCGCCGTTCCAGCATCTCGTCCTTGCGGCCCGCGTAAACGTCGTTCGGGCTCACGTTCTTCAACGCCTCGTGCGGCGTGTCGTTGTACGCCTCGACCATCCTGGTGATCGCCGCCTGAAGGTCCTCCGGCGTGCCGTAAACCCACAAGTTGATCTTCTCCTTCAGCGTCCGGTTGAAGCGTTCCACCTTGCCCTGCGTCTGCGGGTGATAGGGCGCTGCGAAGATGTGCCTCACGCCCCGCGCCCTCAGGTATTTCTCCATGACCTCGCCCGCGAACCCGGCGCCGTTGTCCGTCAACAACGTGGGCCGCGTATCGATCGCGTGTCCCTCGCGCTGCGCGGCCTCCAGCGCCAGCGCCATCGCGTCCGATGCCGACTGCGAGCTCTCGTCCGGCTTCACGGGGCACGCCAGCAGCTTGCGCGAATGATCATCGATCACCGGAATCGCCTTTTAAAAATTCGAGCGTGACCGTGCGCCGCTGGCCCCTGAGCGTGGCCTCGGCCAAAGACGCCATGAACAGCTTAACCTTCGGCTGCTCCGCCTGATGCGGGGGCACCGACGTCCCCAATCCGTAGAGGCGGGCATGGCGGCGGCCCCTCGGGACGGTCACGATGCCTTTGCCGGCGGCTTGCGGGTAATCTTGCGCAGGATGCCGTGATCTTCGCCGAAGCGGCACAGCGCGTCGCCATTCGCGATGAGCTCTCCGAACGGGATGTAGGAAAACTCCAGGCCTGAGCCCAGGAACGCGGGCCGGGCCATCTGCGCCATCACATCATGCTCGCGCTCATCCGGAGCGACGAGATAGAGGCTGCACGGGCACCCCGGTAACGAGAGTGCCAAGTCTTGAAGGCGCAGCATGCCGGAATAGATCGAAGTGCTCTTCTCTACCTCGAAGGCGCAGACGATTTCCCCCGCGCCGCGGCGCAGCCAAAGGACGTCAATGAGAGAAACAGTGTCGCGAACGTCGTCCGGTAATGTAAGGGCGGGCAGGCCGGGGAGGGTGAGCAAGGAGAATGACTCCCCCTCGAAGCTGCGGTGGCGATCGTTGCGCGCGACATGAACATCGTAGTTCAAGGCACGGCCGACCTTGATGAGAAGATGCTGAATCCGGCTGTGTTCGGACTCCGCCCCCTTCTCCGCCAGCACCTTCGCATGACGCGCGCGCGCGGAACGCTCTGCGGCTTCTTTACCCCCCGCCAAGGCCGCCGCCTTGCCGTCCGCGGAAAATCTCCCGGAGCCGATCTCAAAGAGAAGCCCTGCGAAGGCCCCCAGATCCTTGGAGAGGTCCGCCTCGGCGTTGGCCGAGAGGATGGTCGCGCGCATCTCCAGATAGTCCGCCCAAGAGCCGAGCTTCTTATCGTCCTGGAAGAGCGCGTTGAACCCCCGGACCATTGCCGTGTTGAACGGCGGGATCAAGGTCGGATGCAAAAAGTAGAGTATGTTGGCCACGGCCGGTCCGAGGCCCTTGATCTTCGCCGCGGAAAGCAGACTCACCTGATCCAGGAGTTGGCCCTCGTTTCCCGCGCTGAGGCAGGCGTCGAGGAACGAGGCGAACAGCCTCTTGTTCACCTCGTTCTCGTAAATGTCCGGGATTCGGAGCTTCGGCTTCCAGTAGAACGGGTGCGCGGCTCCCGCGAAAACCTCTTTTTGCTCGGTGATTGCGTTCAAGACGACTTCCAGGGAGGAACCCTTGAAGTCATTCCCGAAATCTCCCCGGGAGACGCTCGCGACCGTCTCGCGGACGCCGAGGCGAATCGCCCGGAAAGCCTTCATCCGGGATTCACCGTTGACGAACCAGGTGTTATAAACCGACTCCGGGTCCGAGCGGTAGCGCGCGACGAGGGAGCTTAAGGCATCGTTGTTCATTTCCTACCCATTGTAGTCAATCAAACCCGCCGTGGCCGATTTGTCCTCGCCATTCGGCTCGGAACGCCGCGGGCTTGAGCGCGGAAAGATGCTGACGATAAATGACCCGGCGATGTTTATCCAAGATGAAAAGGTTATGCAGTGGGCACGTCCCAGTCGGATGAGGCAGCCCCAGTTTATGGGCCACGATGTCATCCGGGTCCATCAGGATGGGGAAACCGCATTGCGCGGACACCTGACGCGGTAGCGTCGCATCGTCGCCCATCAGGCTAACGGCCAGGATGCGAAATCGCTCCCCCGCCTCCCGGCGCAACTCTTCGAGCAGCGGCACTTTTGACCGGCAGTCCTCGCAAAGATTTAGCAAGCCAGAGAACCGTCAGCCTGCCGTCCGGATTGTCCGACAAGGCGTATTCGCGCCCGCACTCGTCGTTGAGTGGGAAGTCCGGGAAATAGCTCCCTTTCTCCAAGCCCTTATGCCACCAGGCTCGGATGGGCCAGAGAAACTTCCAGATTACCATCATCATGACGCCGCCTCCAAAAGGACGACTCCGTAC
This sequence comes from Elusimicrobiota bacterium, assembly GCA_038059415.1. Classification (GTDB taxonomy): domain Bacteria; phylum Elusimicrobiota; class Elusimicrobia; order UBA1565; family UBA9628; genus GWA2-66-18. Next base: position 31,044 of record JBBTJN010000020.1, read on the forward strand.
CGGCTAGCCGCTTGCGCCAACGCGTAAAAAGGAATCGCGATGAAGCTCTTGACGACCCGGGGGTCGAGTGCGGTTGCGGACTGGTCACGGAGGATCGCGACCGCTTCGTCGTGAGAAAAGGCGCGCTTGTAGGGCCGCGCCGTGGTCAGGGCATCGTAGACATCGGCCGCGGAAACGATCCGGGCACCGAGAGGAATGGCCTCGCCCCTGAGTCCCGCGGGGTAACCCCGTCCGTCGTAGCGCTCGTGGTGGGCGGCAATGATGGGCGCCGCGCCCTCCAGGGCGTCGGACCCACGCGCCAAGTCCGCGCCGCTTTCCGGGTGTCGCCGCATCGCCTCCCATTCCTCGTCGTCGAGCGCCCCGGTCTTCAGGAGCACGGCATCTGGGACCCCGATCTTGCCCGCGTCATGGAGCAACGCTCCGATCTCAAGCAGGTGCAGGAACGCGGGGTCGCGCAGTCCCATTTGCTCGGCGGCGATCAGGCTGTAGGCGGCGACGCGGCGCGAGTGGCCCGCGGTGTAATGCTCGCGCAGCTCCAGCGACGAGACCACAGTCAGCAAAGTGTCCGCGTGCGCGCGGCGCAGGCGATCAGTCGCGAGCCGCTCGGCGCGGAAGAATGCCCAGCTGGCAGGAGCTACGACCCACAGGTTGACGAGCTCGGCGAGTTGATCGGCTTGCAGCATCGGCTGGCCGCGCCATTGTACGGCGATGTGGAGCCCGAAGGCCGCGCTGACAAGGGCGGTCATGAGCAAAGTCTCACGCAAGCCGAACCAAGCCGCGCACATGAGCACCGGGATGAAGAGGAGCTTCTGCGCAACGAGGTGAAGCCAGTGCCACTCGTGCGGGCCCGCCGGCGTCACCCAGTGAAGCGCGAAGACGAGCGCAAACGCGGCGGCCATCCACGCTACGCGCCCGCGGGGCGGCGCGACCAGGGCCGTCTTGACCGGCACGCCCAGAACGCCGCCTCGCGCGAGGTCGTTCGGCCTGGTCTCAGCCCGTTTTAAGAGCGCCGCCTCCCAGGCATTAACGTCCACCTTGAACTGTGAGACGCCGATGCCGTCGATCACGACGATCGGAGTGCACCAGCCTGAGAAGCCGCGCAGGCGCTCGTCGCGATCAACGCGCTGAACCTCGATGGCGGCGCCGTGCCGCTCGGAGAGCTTGCGCAACTCCTCCTCGACCGCGTCGCAGTGGCGGCAGGTGCAGCGGTAGAGGGCGACCGCCGGCCTATACTGCTCTTGCTCGTTCATCGTTCCCCCGCAACCGGAAACGCGTCACTTCTTCTCGATCAGGTTCATGCCGCATTTCGGGCATCGCCCGTCAGGCGTCCGAGGGCCGGAGTAATCCCCCATCGTGCAGATGAAGACGGCTCCGCCCGCCTCCGACTTCTTCAGGAGCGGAGCGGCCGCCGCCTGGGCGACGCGCGGTTTCCCGGCGACCGCGTGAACGGTGGTCTGTCGGACCACCCAGCCCGAATCGGCGCGATTGACGAGGAAGTCGATGTCGAGCCGGCGCCTGCCGTCGATCTCCTTAAAGTCGGCGCAGACCGAGTACGCATTTTCGGACACCTGACGCATCTCGTCACGTAACCGGATCAATTTAAGGTGCCACTCCTTGTCCAGCTTCTCGTCTCGGACCACGAAGGCTCCATTTTCTTCCTCGCTCTGCTCCTGGACATGAGCCCTCACCGCCTGCCTAAACCCCTTCAGTTCCACCTGCGTCAGGGCGACCGCAAACGACGGAACCCCCGCCATCCAACCTGCCGCCAGAACGAGCACGCCAAAACACCCATCAGCCGATATCCACTCTTCAGAATCCGTTCTCCCTCCCACTCACGGTGTTCTCACGCCCACACCGAAGCCGAAGACCAACTCCCCGCCGTGCATGGCCGTCGCGAAGAGCAGTCCAAGGCCGATCATCCAAAGTAGGACCTGCACCGTGCGGGCCTTCCCATCGTCGTGCCCGGTCCTCACCGCGAACAGGTGCAGACCCGACAGCGCACTGAAGACGGCGCAGGTCCACCACGCCAGTTCCTCATGCTCGGCCAGGACCTCCCAGGCCAACGGCACGTGCGGAGCCGTCTTCTCCGCCAGCAAGCCCAAGCCGAGCGCCGCCCAAGCGGACAATGTCCCCAGCCAGAGAAGCCAGGATTCGGCTTTCGAGATCCACTCCGGCGCGTGCTTGCGCAGCCGCAGCCCGGCGGCGGCCGCCCCGAGCGCGAGAAGCGCGATCGGGAAGTGAACAGCCGCCGGGTGCAGATGGTAGAGGTTGATCTCCACCTAAAGCTTCTCCGCCTTGCTTACGACGATGGCCGTCAGGCCGCCGCGAATGAAGACCGTTCCAGTGATCTTCGCGTTGGCGCCCGCCATAGCCTTGGCCTCGACGTAGGGCTTCTGGTCTTCGTGGTTTCCGACGACGAGCAGGACCTTGCCGTCCTTGGTCAGGAGGCCGAGAGGGGCCCCACCCGTCACGCAGGCGCCGGCGCACTTAGCGTGCTTCTTGCCCTTGCCTTCATGCATCATATAGCAGGACATGTCGAGCAATTCGCCCGAGATCGTTTCGGTCTTGCCCGTCGCGTCCATGTGGCTGCCGGCGGCCCAAGCGCTTCCAACTACGGCGGCCGCGATGATCGCGGCTCTTATCAGCTTTCTCATTTTTATTCTCCTTTTATTTCTTGAGCGACAACTTCATCCAGCACTTCGGGCAGCGTTCGTCCTTCGTCCGCGGGCCGGAATAATCGCCCATGGAGCAGGCATACATGGCCGCCTTCGCGTCGCCACAGGCGTCTCCGTGCGCGCACGCGGACTTCTCCGAAGGCCGACTCGCCGCGGAGTCTGCGCAGTGCTTGCACCCGGAGTGCGCAACCGCCCCCGCACCCGACTCTATGGCCGCAGCCTGGATCTCGGCGACCGTCGCGGCGTCGCCCGCCGTCACATGGATGACCACGCCTGAGTCGATTTTGACCACGTTCACCTTGGCTCCGGAAACGCGCATCGGGCATGTTCCGGCATGTTTCCCATTTTCCTTCGAGTTCTCTCCCGCTGCAAGGGCAAGCACGCCCCCGCCGATAGTGAGCATCAACGCGCCGACGAGTAAGACTTTCCTATCCATTAATCTTCTCCTTTGTCACATCGCTTTCAGTTAATGCTGGTGCTGCCCATGACCACCGGAACCGGCCTCCACCCCTTGGACCGGCGCTGAAGAGATCTCGACGGGGGCATGCGGCGATGACTTCGCGTGATTCTGGTGACCGCCGCCCATCTTCTTGTGCCCGACCAACATCATGCCGCCCATCATGGCGACCATCAAAGCGATCCCGATACCTGTGAGCATATGTTCATTCCTCTCCCGTGCATTTAATGCTGATGCTGCCCATGACCGCGATGCTCCTCGTCGCTCGTGGTCTGACCGTCATCGAGCAACTTATTTTTCTTATCGAGGAGCTTCTTGAGCTTGGCCTCCAGCTTCTTGCGTTTGGCAGGCTTAAGATCCGTCCGCTCCAACTCAGTGTCTAGATAATCGATCTTTTCCTGGAGCTTGGAGACCTGCCGAGTCCTCGCCTCCCGAGCCTCCTTGGCCGCCGCTTCCGGGCTCCGCGGCGCCTCCGCCGGCATACCATGGCTGCCGTGGTCATGCTGCGCCCACACGGGCACGGCCGATGAGATGAGGGCGATGATTGCAGCGACAGTAAAGTTTCTCATTTAACTCCTCCTCCGGTTATCGAAACGCCATACCGAACGACCAAACATCGGCACCCGACGTATTCTTTCCCGCCACGACGCGATTGTAGGAGGCGAACGCGCTCCAGTCTCCGCCCACCGTGCGGAAGGCACTCAGCCCTAGATTAACGAAGTCCTTGGGCACCCCGGAGCCGACACCGAAGGCTCCGGAAACCCCAGGCAAGAGCAGCCAGGCTCGCGCCGGAGCCCATCCGAGTTGGGCGCCGAAGACAACCTCATCGGAGATGCCGCCGGCCCGGTAGCGGTAGCCGGCGTTGAACGCTCCATAGCCGCCCTTTCCAACAACGCGACTGGCAAAGCCCTGGAGATCGAGGTCGGTCTGCCCGTCGCCAAGGCCGCTCACTGATTTGTAGGTTCCAGGCAGCTTCACGCCAGCCGCCATGGAGGGTGTCCATGCGCCCTTTTGGTCCAGGCGATAGCGGGCCCAACCGAAGACGTCCCCAAGGCTGGTCCAGTGATCGCGGGAGATATCCGTGCGCAGGCGTGAGTCCTGGAGAGGGACCAATGCCGCGGCGTTCCAGCGGTCCGAGACCGCGTATTCACCGAAAAGATTGAAGGTCGTCCCCTGGAAGCGGCCGTTGTCTTTCAGCGCCGTCTTCGCTCCGCCGCTGTCGAAGCCCGAGCTCGACTGAAGATACGACACGAAGGCCCGGCCTCGGAACGACCCTTTCCGGTCATTCCAGGGTTTGGCGAGCGTCTGTCCAGACCGAAGCGTGACGGCCCCGGCTTGGTGGTGAGCCACCTCGGCGGCGGCTGGCCAGACAGCCAGCGCTGCGAATGACAACGCACTGATCGAGGCAATCGTCATATCTCTCATTTGATTCCGCCTCGAAGAAATACGGCTCCGCTCAATCCTCCATCACATGAAGAGTCGTCGCGTTCGGCACGACGGTTCCCTTCTTCATGTCGCCGTGCCACTTCCAAAGAAGGAAGATCGCGGGGTAGACGACCAACTCCATCGTGAAGCTCGTAAACAGGCCGAAGATGATGGGCGCCGCGATGCGTTTCATCAGATCGGCTCCGGTGCCGATTGCCCACATGACCGGCATCAGGCCGAGGAAGTCTGTGAACACCGTCATCATCTTCGGGCGGATGCGTTTGACCGCGCCGTGGACCACCGCTTCCTTAAGGTCAGCGAACGTGCGCATGCGGCCCTCGCGCACCGCATCGGCATAGGCCAGGTCGAGATAGAGGAGCATGAAGGTCCCCGTCTCCGCGTCCAGGCCCATCAGAGCGATCATGCCCACCCAGGCCGCCACTGAGAGGTTGTAGCCCAGGAGGTAGAAACCCCAGAAGGCTCCAATGAGAGAAAAGGGGACCGCCAGCATCACGATCCCAGTCTTAACCCAGGACTTGGTGTTCATGTACATGAGCAGGATGATGACAACCAAGGTGAGGGGAAGCAGTAGCGCCATCTTCTCGCGCATGCGGGCCAGGTTCTCGTATTGGCCGCTCCATTGGAGGACATAGCCGGCGGGCAGCGGCACCGCCGCGGCGACCTTCTTCTTGGCCTCGTCGACATAGCCGCCGATATCACGTCCGGTAACGTCCACATAGACGTAACCGGTCAGTAGGCCGTTCTCGTTGCGGATCATCGCCGGGCCCATCGTCATCTCGATGTCGGCCAGCTGTGCCAGGGGAATCTGCGCGCCGTCCATCGTGGAGACGAGCACGCGCCGCAGCTTAGGAAGGTTGTCGCGCAGTTCCCTCGGATAACGGACGTTGACGCTGTAGCGCTCACGGCCCTCGACGGTGACCGTCACCGGCTCTCCGCCGATGGCCGACATGATCACCATCTCGACTTCCTTCACGGACAGGCCATAGCGCGCCAGTTGATCACGCTTGAGTTTAAAGTCGACGAAGTAGCCTCCGGCCGTGCGCTCGGCGTAGACCGACCTCGTGCCACGCACGCCTCGCAGCGCCGCCTCGACGCTCAGGCCGAGGGCCTCGATTTTCGCCAGATCCGCCCCCTGAACCTTGATGCCAATCGGCGTGCGCACTCCGGTGGTCAGCATGTCGATGCGCGCCTTGATGGGCATGGTCCAGGCGTTGGTCACGCCCGGGAACTTCATGTGCTGATCCATCTCGGCGACCAGCTCCTCCCAGGTGAGCCGGTCCCACCAGACGCGCCGCAAGGGACGCTGCAAGAGCTCGGGCAAGCCCGAATACCAGCGCTCCTTTTTGCGCCATTCCTCCATGGGCTTAAGGACCACGGTGGTCTCCATCATCGAAAACGGAGCCGGGTCGGTCGATGTCTCCGCGCGCCCGGCCTTGCCGAAGACTCGCTCCACCTCGGGGAAGCTCTTGAGCACCTCGTCCTGTTTTTGAAGCAGCTCTGCGGCTTGGGTAACGGATATTCCCGGCAAGGTCGTGGGCATGTAGAGGATCGTGCCCTCGTTGAGCGGAGGCATGAATTCCGAGCCGAGCTTAAGGTAGATCGGGACGGTCGCCAAAGTCACGAGAGCGGCAGCGCCGATTACTTTCCAGGGCCTCTCCAACACCCAACGACAGACGGGGTCGTAGACGCGGAAAAGGCTCTTGCTGATCGGATGCTGTTCCTCGGCGTAGTAGCGCCCGACGACGACCTGATTGACGGTCCACGCCAGCCACTTCGGCTTGAATACGAAGAAGTCCATGCGCGAGAACATCATGCGCACCGCCGGGTCCAAAGTCACGGCGAGGAACGCCGCCAGGAACATCGTCAGATTCTTCGTATAGGCCAGAGGCTTGAAGAGCCGACCTTCCTGATCGACGAGCGCGAAGATCGGGAAGAAGGCCACGGCCACGACCAGTAAAGAGTAGAACACCGATGGGCCGACTTCCTGCATTGCCTGTAGGCGCACGGCGTGATAGTCGCCCTTGCGTCCGCCCGCATCCCAGAGCTGGAGCTTCTTGTACGCGTTCTCCACCTCCACCATGGAGCCGTCGACGAGCACGCCGATGGACAGCATGATCCCGGCGATCGACATGATATTGGCGCTGATACCCATGAAGTACAGTGGAATGAAGGCCAGCAAGGTCGATATCGGGATAGTCACGATCGGCACGATCGCCGACGGGATGTGCCAGAGGAAGACGAGCAGCACGAGGCTGACCAGCAGCATCTGCGTGAATAGTTCATCCTTGAGCGTCGCGATGGCGCCATTGATGAGCTTGGAGCGGTCGTAGGTCTCGACGATCTCGACGCCCTCGGGCAAGGAGGGCTCGATCTCCGCGAGGCGCGCCTTGACCTTCTCGATGACGGTCAGTGCGTTCTCGCCGTGACGCATGACGACGATCCCGCCGACCGTGTCGCCCTCCCCGTCCAAGTCGGCTACGCCGCGCCGGATGTCGGGGCCCAAAGCCACCTTGGCGACGCTCTTGACCAGAACGGGGGTGCCTTTCTTGTCTCGTCCGACGACGATCTGCTCGAGGTCCTCCACTGACTTGGCGTAGCCGCGGCCGCGAATCATGTACTCAGCACCCCCGAATTCGACGAGGCGGCCGCCCACGTCATTGTTGCCGTCGCGGATGGCGTCAACGACCTTGGCGAGAGGGATTCGGTAGGCGGACAACGCGTTGGGATCGACCTGGACCTGATACTGCTTCTGGAAGCCGCCGATCGAGGCGACCTCGGCCACGCCCGGGATCGACTGCAGGTGATAGCGCAGATTCCAGTCCTGGAAGGACCTCAACTCGGCGAGGCTGTGCCGGCCGGTCTTGTCGACGAGCGCATACTGGTAGCCCCAGCCCACCCCCGTGGCGTCCGGGCCGAGTTCCGTGCGCACTCCCTCGGGCATTTGCGGCAGGATCTTGCTCAGGTACTCCAGAACCCGCGAGCGCGCCCAATAGATGTCGGTGCCATCCTGGAAGATGACGTAGACATAGGAGAAGCCGAAGTCGGAGAAACCGCGCACAGCCTTGACGTTGGGGGCGCCCAAGAGCGCGGTCACGATCGGATAGGTGACCTGATCCTCAATGATGTCCGGAGAGCGGTCCCAGCGCGAGTAAACGATGACCTGGGTGTCGGAAAGGTCCGGGATCGCATCGAGCCGGATGTTCTTCATGCAGTACCAGCCGGCGGCCACGGCGACGGCCGTCAAGGCCAGGACCAAGAACTTATTGTGCGCCGACCAGGCGATGAGTTTCTTGATCATAGGTGCCTCAGCGCTTCTCCTTTTCGGGTGCTGTAAACGACTTCAGTTTCGACTCGGAGTCGATGAGGAAGTTGGCTGTCGTCACCACCTTCTCACCCTCGCGCACGCCGGACAGGAGTTCGTAGTAGCCGTCGGCCTCGCGGCCCAAGCGGACTTCACGCGGCTCGACGCGGCCTTCCCCGAGGTCGACGAAGACGAGCTTGCGCGCCCCGCTGTCCAGGAGCGCCGCTTCGGGCAGAGCAAGCGTGACCCCGAGATCCGCCTTGATGGCGGCGTTGACGTACATCTCGAGCTTAAGAAGCCCTTGCGGGTTGGGAACCTCGATGCGCACCCGCAGCGACCGGGTTTCGGGCGAGAGATTCGGATCGACCGCCTTGACCGTACCGGCGAAGACGCGCCCGGGATAGGCAGGCGTGGTAATCTCGGCATTCTGTCCGGATCGGACCGAGGATATCTCATATTCATAGATCTGCGCGTAAACCCACACGGAGCCCTCTGAGCCGCCAATAAGGAGGTTCGTCGGCGCGGGCTCCGTGCCCGTGTACGCCACGATCTGGGCTTCGGAGAGCCCAAGCTGGCGCAAGCGCAGGGACGAGGCGCGCACCAGGGCCTCAGCCCTCTCGTGAACGTCGGGCCAGGGGCTATCCTTGACCTTGCCGCGCGCGACCAGCGCGGAATGATGCTCCGCGATGGCGTTGTAGAGTTCAGGATCATAGGCCACGCTGCCGGAGGCCCGCACGGTGAACTTGAGGCGCCGGCGCGCGACCGCCTCGGACTTCATGCCGATGAGTTGCCTTTTCCGCGCGGAGATGACCGTGGACGCCTGCCCCGAAACGGACGCCTCGGAGATATCTTCCGCATAGACCGGGACATAGTCCATGCCCATTGAGTCTTTCATGGGCACGGGTGAGGTCGCAGCCGGATTCATGGGGTTTCGATAGTAGAGGAGCTTGCCGGTCGAACCGGCGGCGGGTGCCGTGTGCGTGCCGCAGATTGGGCAAGTCACAGTTTCCCCCGGCTTCAGGGGCAGCTCCATCTTGCAGTTCGCCATCGTACACTTGTGCAGGACGCACATCTGCTTGCCCGTCATCATGGTGGAGCCCGATGACGCCTCCGTGGATTCAATGGGGACGAGCTTCATGCCGCAGATGGGGCAGTCGCCCTGCTTGTCTGATGTATAGCTGGGGTGCATCGGGCATTGGTATCGCGTCATCTGGCGCGCGTCCTGCGACGAGTGGCCGTGGGTATAGTGAGTATAAAGGAGATACCCCGCGAAGGCTCCCCCCAAGACAGCAAAACCCGCGATCAAGACGATTTTTTTGTTCATGAGATTCACAGCTCCTCTCCGATCACGCGCTCGAGTTCCGCGGCACGCTGCTCGTAGTCCGCCAAGTATTGGTAATACTCGAGTTTGAAGTTTAAAAGTGAGCGCTGCGCATCGAGAAGATCCAGGAAGCTGGACCGTCCCGCCTGGTAGCTCGCCTCGGCCACCGTCAGGGCCGACTCGGCCTGGGGCAACAGGCTCGTCTTGTAGCTCTCGGCCAGCCTCTGCGCGGTCTGCACGCGTACAAAGGCCGTCCTGAGATCGGCGGCCGTCATAAGCCGTGTCGACTCGAGTTCGGCCTCCGCCATCTCCTTCTCCGCCGAGGCCTCAGCGACCATTGCCGCCGGCTTCCAGAACCATAGAGGCAAAGACAGCCCCAGGGCAGCGTCGCTGGTACGCCCCCGCATCGGGTCGTTGCGACTGCGATACGACAGCATGATGTCGGGCAGGAACTCCGACTTCGCAAGCGTCAAGGAAGTCCGGGAGAGTTCAGCGGAAAGCACCGCCTGACGCAGCTCGGGCCGACGCGTAAACGCCACGGCTTCGAGTTCTTCGCGAGCTTTCTCCAGGCGACCCGGCTCGAGGTCGCGGGGAGTCCCGAGGCTTTCCCACGCCAAGCGTCCCATCAAAGCGTTGAGCATTGCACTCGCAAGTTCCCGTTCTTGGTCCACGACCACGCCCATGTTCAGCATTTTCGTCAGCTCAACCTGAGCCTTCAAGGCATCAGATTTGCTCGCTGATCCCCCTGCGAACTTGGATTCCGCCACCTTGGCGAAACGACGCATGAGTTCGATGTTCTCATCGAGCAGCTTGCGGCTCTTAAGGGAGAGGTACAACATCGCGTAGGAAGTCCGCGTCTTCGCCAGCACTTCGCGGACCTTGGCGCGATAGACCTGCTCGGAGACCTCGGACGCCTTCGAAGCGCGGCTGCCCCGCAGATAGAGCGTAGTCGGAAACGGAAACTCCTGCGTTATGGAAACGCCCTTCTCATCCGCCCCGTTCAGGGGCGTCTTCCCGGAAGGCGCGTACATCCGCTCGATGTCCAGACGAGGCTTGTCGGGAGTGGCCTCAGAGGCGATCCTCTTGCGTGCCGCCTCCCAGCGCTTGAGCGCGACTCGGATCTCCGGATTGCCGCGTCGGGCCGCGTCCAGGGCCTGAGCGAGGCTGAGAGAAGCGGATGAAACCGCGACTATTTCAGCCGCCGAAAGCGGCGCAACGAACGATGCCCAGGCGAAAACAAACGAAACCAATAGTGAATATCTCATTTCAGTATCCATCCTCTTTAAACTGCTCCATGCTTGCCGCCGACCCCATGCTCGGCATCGTGATGACCTGTATTCGATCAGGCAAGACCAACGCCGGTGAGGAGGGGCAAGAACGAATGCAAATAGAACTTTCTTTAATATAGGCCTCCATGAAAAACACTCAGGTCCAGGAATTAACGCACTGGAAAATACGGCCACTTCAAACGACTTCAGGTGTTTAGAGGACGACGGCGGGGAACGGCGGGGCCCGAGGGCCGCAGGAGGAGGACGCAATAATCTGGGAATTGATCAGAGGCGGGCCACGATCCTCCCAGAAGGACGGCAATCGCGGCAATGGAAGTACAATTTTGGAACCGACATTTGGTAAGACAGCGACGAGATAGGGAAAATTCTGAAGGGTGACAACGGTCGGGAGCAGCACGGAATCGCTATCAAGATGGGTAGCGCAGCATGGCGCGGAATGATCCTTTTGGCCGTCGGACTCATCCTTCGGCTCACCCCGACGATGGCAAGCGCCGGCATCGTTTGTATCGCGGTGTTCGGCGACAACGGAAGAACGATCCGGCATCCCCATCGCACAAATAAAACGACAATTGGCCGCGAAGAAATAGCCGGCAACCAAAGCCACCGCTACGAGCTTCTTCGCTTTCATAAAGTGAGTATAGCCCAATTTGTCCTATGTCGCCAGGTCTGTCTGCTGTCTCAGTCTGCCTTCAAAGAGACACTCGCAACAATGCGGCCATTTTGATTGATTTGAACTCGGTAGCCCTTGCGCTTGAACCAGTAGAGGCGGGCACGGACATTAGCCTGGAGATCCTTGCCTCGGCAGGCAAACGACCGGTTCCTTTGGGTTCAGGGGCTTCTCGTAAAGGTTGAGAACGTTCTCCATCCTTTCCGCGTACTCCTGCGTGAACTCCGGAATGCACCACATTTTTTTCCCGCCACGGCTTGAGCGCGTGGTTGTTCATGACGACTCGGACAATTTCGCATTCCATCCTCCCTCTCGGCGCAGAGCGATCATGACATATTGTTGCCCTGTTTATGCGGTCGAGGTACTAGCCTCAGCCAATCATGATGTCGGCGACCAGCCATGCCGTCATAAAGAGGGCTAGCCCCAAGCGCGCAGCCGTGCCGACGAGCATCCCGAGCCCGGCGCCCAGGCCCGCCTTAAGCGCCTCATCGAAGGCCTTACGTTCCAGGACCATCTCACAGGAGACGGCGCCGGCCACCGCCCCGGCGATAAGCCCCAGCGGGCCAAAGAAAATGCCAATAGCTGCTCCCACGCCCGCCCCCAGAATCGCCCAGCGTCCGCCGCCGAAGCGCCGTACTCCCAGGAGCCCGCAGGCCGCGTCAGCGGCGACAGTCAGGACCGAGAGGATGGCGAGGACCGCGATCGTCCAGCCCGAGACATCGCCGGGCAGAAGCCAGTAGTGCAAGACGCTGGCGACAAGGATGAGGGGTGCTCCCGGCAGACCCGGGAGGACGGAGCCCGCCACGCCCAGGGTGCAGAGCGCCGCTGTCATGGTCCAGACGAGGGGTGGGATCAACGCGTCCGCCGCATCGGACAAGCATAGCTCCTACCTTAGTCCGGATGCAAACTTCAGCCCAAACGCGCGCGGTGGCCAAATTTGTACCATAGGAACTCAAATAGTTTGGAGGGAATGCCACCATGAAGAAAACACTCGCGCTGTTGGGGCTCGTCGCCTCTCTTGCTCTGGTCTCCGGGCGTATCAACGCCAACTGCGGCCATTGTGAGAAAGGACACGAAAAGAAGGAGGTCGGCTGCGCCGACTGCAAGAAGGGGCACGGCAAGAAGGCTGAAGCTGGTAAGGCCTTCTGCGGGGACTGCCCGACCCACATGGAAGGAGTCGAGGTTCTGCTGACCAACACCGCTGCAGGCGTCACCCTTACCATCACCACCAAGGACGCCTCAAAGGTCAAAGAACTTCAAGAGAAGGCGGCCAAGCACTTCACCAAGAAGGAGAAGGGCGCGGTGTGGGTCTGTCCGATGGGCTGCGCCACCTCCGACAAGCCGGGCAAGTGCCCGAAGTGCAAGATGGACCTGACGGAAAAGAAGTAATCGCGCGCCTCGCTCTCACCGGACAGGGGACACTCCTCTGGGCTCCGGGAGCAAGTTTTGAGGAGGCCGGATAGGGAAACGCAAACAGTGGAATCAGTAGAACTCAAGGATGCCGCTATCCTTGAGTCTGCGTGCTGCGCGCCTGGAAGCGGAGGGAACTCCTGCGGTTGAGAAACTATAGAACTCGGGCGGCATCCTCGGCTGGATGACGCCGTTCTTGGAATTTCATTGAATAGAGAGTAGTCAAAGGTCTTTAGAGCGCCATGAACCGAGAATATATTTTGAGGGTCGGCTTCTTCTTTGGAATCTTCGTCATGATCGCCCTATGGGAAGCCGTCGCCGCGCGCCGCAAGTTAGGCTCGCCGAAAGCGGAACGTTGGATCAGCAATCTCGGAATCGTTTTCCTCAATACTCTGGTTGTCTACTGGCTATTTCCCGTCACCGCCGTCGGTCTGGCTGCGTTGAGCCAGGAGCGGAGTTGGGGACTGCTCAATAATTTTCCCCTGCCTGCCGCACCGGCCTTGATTTTGGGCGTCGTGTCGATGGATCTCGCCATCTACCTACAGCACGTGATGTTTCACGCTGTGCCGATACTGTGGAGGCTGCATCGCGTCCACCACGTCGACCTGGACTTCGACGTCACCACGGGCCTGCGTTTCCATCCCCTTGAGATCGCCCTTTCCATGCTGATCAAGCTGGCGGTCGTGGTCATGCTTGGGCCGTCCCCGATTGCCGTGCTTGTCTTTGAGATTCTTCTCAACGGGACCGCGATGTTCAATCACGGAAACATTCGAATCCCTCAAAGCGTGGACAGGGCGCTTCGGCTCTTCGTGGTCACGCCTGACATGCATCGGGTGCACCACTCGATCCTCGTCCGGGAGACCAACAGCAATTTCGGCTTCAACCTTCCATGGTGGGACCGGCTGTTCGGAACCTACCGCAGCCAGCCTACAGCGGGACACGAGGGAATGACCATCGGGATCTCCGATTTTCGGGACCGCCGAAGATGGAGCTTGCCTTGGATGCTGGCGCTGCCGTTCATCGGCGAGGCGGGAATCTATCCTTTCGCCGGCCGGACAGATCCAGGTAGGTCGCCATGAAAATTTCAGTCATCATCCCGACCCGCAATGAAGAGGAGAATATCAGCCAGGCGATCTCCCGGATTCGGCAGACCTCGGATTGCAACGGGATAGAGATCATCGTGGCCGACGGGAACAGCACGGATCGGACTGTTGAGCTCACCCAGGGCATCGCAGACAAAGTGATCCGCGTCCCCCAGCCGGGGCGCGCATTCCAGATGCAGGAAGGCGCCCGGGTGGCCTCCGGCAACCTTCTGCTCTTCCTCCATGCCGACACGAGGCTACCTGCCGATTGGAAAGAGCAATTGGCGCAGGCCTGGTCGCGCAGCGAGAAGCCCGCCGCCACGGCGTTCAAGCTCGGCTTCGACAGCAAAAAGCCGTTTTATCGACTGCTGGCGTGGACTGCCAATCTGAGGACCGCTCTAACGGGAGTCCCGCTTGGGGATCAGGCCATTGCCGTAAGTAGAGAAGTATTTCTCAGGGCCGGAGGTTTCCCGCCAGTCCCTCTGATGGAAGAATACCTGCTGTGTCGCAAACTCAAATCCTTGGGCCGGGTCGTGATTCTACCTGGGAAGGTGGCCACATCGGTCCGCAGGTACGAAAGAAACGGGAAGCTCTTCAACGCGCTACGCAACGCCGCCATCACCGTTCTCTTTTATCTGGGAGTACCGCCGTGTTCCCTGGCGAGGCTTTATCGATGAACAAGCTCATGATCTTCATCAAAGCCCCGGTTCCGGGCCGCGTAAAGACCAGGCTTTGCCCTCCGCTCTCGCCGACTCAGGCAGCAGCGCTTTATATCGCTTTCGCCAAGGATACGCTGGAAACCGCCAGAAACTCGGCCGGCTACCAAGTGGACATCCTCTACGACTCGTCGGCGGACTTTCCCGACCTGCGCTGGCTCGAGCCCGCGTTACCGCCTCCGTTCTTCGCGCAAAGGGGCGACGATCTGGGGACGAGGCTCGAGCAGGCTTTCAACGACACCTTCTCGCGGGGAACCGGCAAAATTATAGCGATCGGCTCGGATACCCCTCACATCGCGCCCGCAGCCATCGAACGGGCATTTTCGTCGCTGGATCGGGCGGATGTGGTTTTAGGACCGGCCGCGGACGGCGGCTATTACCTGATTGGCCTCAAGGAGCCGTGCGGTTTCCTGTTTCAGGAGATCTCGTGGTCAACCGTCGACGTCGTGCGGCAAACCCTGGAACGCGCAAAACAGCGAGGGCTGAAAACTGCCACGCTTCCGACGTTATTCGACGTGGATACCATCTCGGATTTAGTGAAGCTGGCAGGGCTCTTCTCCGCGGACGGAGCGGGATATTCGAGATTCACCAAACTCGCCCTGGACGAACTATCGGGGCAAGGAGTATTCGGCGATGCCGTCCAACGCTAGGATTTGGCTGCTGCTGGGGACCATGGGCGGCTTGCTGTTCTCTTTACCCGCCAAGACCTCGGCGCAAAACGTAACGCTTTTGCCCTCATCGCCGGAGTTGAAAGAGGGTTTACCCAAGGGTTGGGAGCCGCTCACCTTCAGGAAGATCAAGCGTCACACCGTCTATAGCTGGTCGAAGCAGGAGCATGCGATCCATGCTGTAAGCTCTGCTGCGGCTTCCGGTCTCATTTTCCGCCTCGACCGGGACGCGGCGGCGGCCCCAATCCTGCGTTGGCGCTGGCGCGTCTCCTCCTCCGTAGCCAAGGGAGACGAGAAATCCAAGGCGGGCGACGACTATGCCGCCAGAATCTACGTGACTTTCAAGTATGATCCCTCCAAAGCCGGCGGCGGGACCCGATTCAAATATGGGCTCGTCAAGAAAATCTACGGTGAGGATCCTCCGCACTCGGGAATCAACTACATCTGGGCCAACCGCCTGCCGAAGGGAAAGTCTACGCCGAACGCCTACACCAATCGGTTAAAGATGGTGGCCGTGCGCTCCGGGGACGCGGAAGCGGGGCGCTGGATCGTCGAGGAACGCAATATCCTCGAGGACTATCGCAAGCTTTACAATGAGGAGCCTCCGCCGCTGGCTGGCATCGCGGTCATGACGGATACGGACAATACGGGCTCGCAGGCGCAAGCCTGGTACGCCGACATCGATCTCCGGGTGACGCCATGAGCGAATATCTGCGGGAGCTTCTTGCCTGGATCGGCGGCTTGGGACCTTTGGCTCCGGTTCTTTTCATCCTGGCCTATGCCGCCGCCTGCGTGCTGTTCGTCCCCGGAGCCCTGCTCACGATGGGAGCGGGGGCGCTGTTCGGCGTTATCCGGGGGACGGTCTATGTCTCCATAGCGTCCGTGACCGGCGCGACCGCCGCTTTCCTGATCGGACGTTATCTGGCGCGGGACTGGGTCGCGCGGCGGATACAAATCAACCCAAAATTCGCCGCGGTGAGCGCCGCCGTCGGTCGGGAAGGCTGGAAGATCGTGGCATTGACGAGGCTGTCCCCAGTCTTCCCATTCAACCTCCTCAATTACGCCTTCGGTATCACCGAAGTGCGACTGCGGGACTACGTCCTGGCTTCTTGGGTGGGGATGCTGCCCGGGACGGTGATGTACGTCTACATCGGCTCGCTTGCGGGCAACCTGGCGGGACTCGGCGCGGAAGCCCGCACCCGGACGCCGGCCGAATGGGCGCTGTATGCGGCGGGGCTGGCCGCCACAGTAGCGGTGAGCGTTTACGTCACGCGCATCGCGCGCGCCGCTTTGGAGACGGAAACGAACGCGGCCCATTAAGCGGCGTAACATTCCCGGGCTTTCCCATACTTATGATTGGAGCCAAAACGGGAGAGGGCCATGGAAACAGCCACGCTCAGGGAGAACCGAATCTCATGGATAAGACCGTCGTCATCGAGCCTTTCGACGAACACAACCGCGCCGTGGTCTCAAACGGCCATCCTCCCGACTGGGTCAATCCAGAACCGGCACAGCGCTACAACCTGGTCGTCATCGGCGCGGGCACCGCGGGACTGGTCACCGCTGCTGGAGCCGCCGGTTTGGGCGCGAAGGTGGCCTTGGTGGAAAAGCACCTCATGGGCGGCGACTGTCTGAACGTGGGTTGCGTGCCGTCCAAGGCGCTCATCCGGGCTTCCCGCGCATTTGCGGATGTGCGCGACGCGGGTGAGTACGGGGTCGCCGTTCCGGCAGGGGCGCGGGTGGATTTTCCCAAGGTCATGGAGCGGATGCGCAGGCTGCGGGCCCAAATCAGCCCCAACGATTCGGTCCATCGCTTCAAGAAACTGGGCGTGGACGTCTTCCTGGGCGAGGCCAGGTTCACGGGCCCAGATGCCGTCGAGGTGGATGGGAAAACGCTTCGTTTCTCCCAGGCCGTCATCGCCACCGGAGCCCGGGCTGTTGAGCTACCGATCCCAGGGCTCAAGGAGGCCGGCTACCTGACCAACGAGACGATCTTTTCCTTGACCGAGTTGCCGAAACGCCTGGCCGTGTTCGGGGCCGGCCCCATCGGCTGCGAGCTGGCCCAGGCTTTCCGGCGCTTCGGCACCAAGGTGCATCTCATCGAAGCCGTAGGCCAAATCCTCATACGCGAGGACCGTGACGCCGCTGCGGTCATCGCAAGAACCTTCGCGCGGGAGGGGATCGAGTTTTCCTGCAACCACAACGTCATCCGGGTCGAGAAACGCGGCGCTGAGAAGGTGGTGTTCACTCAATGCGTTTGCCACAAGGGCGGTCTTGCCGTGGACGCGATTTTGGTTGGTGTCGGGCGCGCGCCCAACGTGGAGGGGCTCCACCTTGAAGCGGCCGAGGTGGAGTACGACAAGAAAGCCGGGGTCAAGGTGAACGACTATCTCCAGACGACCAACCGCAGGATTTACGCAGCGGGAGACATCTGCTCGGCCTACAAGTTCACGCACGCAGCGGACGCTGCGGCGCGCATCGTCATCCAGAACGCCTTGTTCGTGGGACGCAATAAAGCGAGCGCCCTGACCATCCCCTGGTGCACTTATACCGATCCGGAGATCGCGCACGTAGGCATATACGAGAAGGACGCCAAAGAGAAGGGCATCCCGGTGGAGACTTTCATCCAGGAGTTCAAGGACCTCGACCGCGCGATCCTCGATGGGGAAAGCGAAGGCCTCATCAAGGTCCACGTGGAGAAAGGGACGGATAAGATTCTCGGGGCGACCATCGTAGCCCGGCATGCCGGGGAGATGATCAGCGAAGTGACTTTGGCCATGACGGCGGGCCTGGGACTGAAAGACATCGCCAGGACCATCCACCCCTACCCGACCCAGTCCGAGTGCGTCAAGAAGGTCGCCGACGCCTATAACAAGACCAGGCTGACGCCTCTGGCGCGAAACGTGCTCGGGTCCTGGCTGAGATGGTCCAGATGAGGCCTTGTCCAGATGATTCGAATTAGATTGGGCGCATGACCCAGGTCTCGGAAGTTTTCCCCGAGAATGAGAACCCAACGGAA
>JBBTJN010000021.1:0-1292 GCA_038059415.1 Elusimicrobiota bacterium
CGGCTCGGCAGGCCCGACAGCCAGCCGTCGCGCACGGGCTCGGCGCTGCTGAGCAGCGCCCCCGGACGGGCGGCAAGCCAGGCGTAGGACTTCGCGAGTTCCGGTTCGGCCCAGGGGCTCGGGCGGCCGAGGCGCGCAAGCGTCTGCGCCCCCAATTGCAGGACGAGAAGAGCGGCCAGCACGGGCTTGGCCGCGCGGCCGAGGCCCGCGGCCAGCGCCCAGATCAGAAGCGGCAGCAGCGGAACGAGGTATCGCTCGTACTGCCAGCCCCAGACGCCGAGCATGAGCGTCGTGCCCGCGAGCGCCCAGGCAGCCGGCGGCGTCGGCGTTCGGCGCAGGGCGAGGATGAGGCCGCGCAGGGCGGCGGCGGCGAGCAGCGCGCCCAGGACGGGGGCGAGCGCGCTTTCGCAGAGGGAGGGCGGGATGAAGCAGCCCCCCCACTCGGAGGCGTAGTAGCGAGCGTTTGAAGCGGCGACGCTTGCGAGCTTCGCGAGGGGAGCGGCTCCGTATGTGAAGGAGAACATGTCGAACTTCTCGACGGAGCGGATCTTCGACCATGACCAAACAGACCAAGCGCCGAAGGCGAGGACGGGGGGCAGGATCGCAAGCGCTCCCTCCCGGGGCTTGCCCTTTCCGAGGAAGACGACGAGCGCGGGCAACGCGGCCACGCCGGACGTGCGCGTCAGGAGCAACGCCGCGGCGGCGAGGCCCGCGGGGAGCGCGCGCCCTGACTCCGCTGCGGCGAGCATGGCGAGCAAGGCGAGGGTGAAGGGGGCCTCGGACATCACCACTCCGGACTGCGACAGGACAAGCGGCGAGGACGCGAATAAGGCCGCGGCGAGGAGGGCGGTCGTCTCGTCGGTTCGCCGCCGCAGCCAGGCCCACAGCGCTATGGGCACGGCCGCAAGGACCAGGGCGGACACGGCCTGGAAGGGGCCCGTGCTATCGGTCAGCCATGCGAGCGGCGCCAGCAAGGCGGGCCAGGCCGGGTTGATCATCGTCAACGGCGGACAGCCGGGGGTGGTGAGCAGGCAGTAGCGGCCCATGGAGAGGGCGCGCGCGCCGATGAGGTACAGCACATCGTCCTGCTGGCGGCCGAAATATTGCGCCGGCGCGAACGCCAGCACGAGCAAGGCGCATGCGGCGAGGACGAAGGCGGAACGCGGGGGGATGGGGCGCGTAGTTTTCAGAAAATGGCGGAAGAGGAGGGATTCGAACCCTCGAGGGCTGTTACACCCTACACGATTTCCAGTCGTGCGCCTTCGACCGCTCGGCCACCCTTCCTACGCGAG
>JBBTJN010000022.1:0-3733 GCA_038059415.1 Elusimicrobiota bacterium
CGCCGGAATGCACGCTGATGATCGCGTCGTCCTTGTCGAACTCGCCGGAGAGCTTGAGGCGCATGTCCATCGCGCGCAGGAGCGTCTCGGCCTCCTTGATGCCTTTGGAGGCCTCCTTAATTTCACCCTCGTCCTGGATCTCGGCGGCGAGGTCGCAATGAGCCTTCAGATCGTCAAGGGTCTTCTCCGCCTTATCGTGCTCGGCCAAGGTCTTCTTGAGATCGTTGAGCTCTTTTGATTTTTTCTTGGCCTTGAGCGAGTCCGTCCAAAACGACGGCTCGCCCGCCTCGGCCTCGCGCGACGCCACTTCCTTGCGCAGCTTGGGAAGGTCGAGCAGCTTGCCGATCTTGGCAAGCAGCGCCCGCATCTCATCGATTCTATTGGAAGTCTCGGTGAACATTGTTTATTCTAGGAAATACCGGCAGACCTTACATCATCAACGGGCGAACAGCCTCAGGGTGGCGGCATGCAATCTCGCCGTATCCTCGGGCGTGGGGCCGTAGCCGCCGCCGAGGGTGACGGCGACCGGAACGCGGTGAAGAATGCAGGTCTCGTAGACGGCCATGTCGCGGTCAAGCACTCCCCGCTCGGTCACGGCCAGGCCGCCTAATTGGTCGCGCTCCCATATATCCACGCCGGCCTGATAGATCACGAGCTCCGGCTTAAAGGACATCACGGCCTCCAAGCCGCGGCGGAGCTTGCCGCAGTACTCGGCGTCGCCCGTCCCAGGCGCGAGCTCGACGTCAAGCGAGCTCCGGCGCCGGCTCTCCGGGTAAATCCCGTATTGGTGCATCGAGAAAGTGAACGTGTCTGGGTCTTTCTCGAATATCGACGCCGTCCCGTTGCCCTGATGAACGTCGAGATCAACGACCGCGGCTCGCTCGATCATGCCTTCGGCGCGCAGCTTGATAATCGCGTACGCGATGTCGTTGACCGCGCAGTAGCCTTCGCCATGGTCGCGAAACGCGTGATGGGCGCCGCCGCCCGCGTGAAGCCCGACGCCGAGCTCAAGCGCATGCCGTGATGCCAGCAGGGTCCCCCCCGCCGCTAAACGATGCGCGCGCGCGATCTCCGTCGAAAAAGGGAGCTCCAGGCGAACGCTGTCGGCCGGACTCAAAACTCCGCTCAACAGTTTCTCGACCCAGTCGGAGCTATGAACGAGGAGCAGATCTTCAGGCGAGGGCTCCACCGGCTCGACGATTTCAGAGAAAGCGCGGCATGCGTCCGCGGCCAAACGGAATTTCCTTGTCGAGAAAGCGTGCTCCCCGTAATTCGCCTCATACTTCGGCGAATACACCACCCGGGGCTTCATATGAAGGAGCGGCGGAGCAGGGCGCTCAGAACGAGGGCGAGGCAGGCCGCCCCCGCCCAGTCTCCGTGCCGCGTGTAAAAGGAACGCTCGGGGAATGCGTCCCGAAGCGGCACCTCGGCATCCAGGCGGCCCCGCGCATTGAGGGCCAGTTCGGCCGTCGTGACGCCCCACGGGTCGATGACGGCGGACACGCCGTTGTTGCCGGAGCGAATTACGCTCAGACGATTTTCGATGGCGCGGAAACGGTTCACGCGGTAATGCTGGCGCGGCCCCCAGGTGTCGAGATACCAGGCGTCGTTGGTGATGTTGATCATCAGGCGCGCGCCGCGCGCGGCGTCCAGACGCGGCCACCGCGGAAAGATCGCCTCGTAGCAGATCGTGACGGACGTCGGGCCCCAGGCGGTCTGGATCAACGGCTGCCGCGCCGCCCCCGCCTCGAGGTCGCCCATATTGTCCAGGACCATGAGCCAGCGGTCGAGGACGAAGCGCGGCACGAAGCGCCTCAGCGGCACGAACTCGCCGAACGGCACGAGATGGCGCTTGGCGTAGCGGCCGTCCAGGCGGCCGTCCGGCGCGATCAACTGGACGGCGTTGGCCGGGCCGCCGTCGCGGTCGGCGGCGGCGATGATGCCGACGAGGTGCGGCGCGGCGAGCTTGATCGCCCAGCGCGCGGCTTCGGGCACGGGCTCGACGCGAGAGGCCCATCGCGCAATCGCGGTCTCGGGCCAGACGACGAGCGCGGGCGCCGAGGGGCGCGGCCGGGCGAGCAACTCGTCGTAGCCGGCGAGAATTTCCGCGATCCAGGCCTTGTCCCACTTGTGGTATTGGTCCACGCGAGGCTGAAGAATCTCGACGCGAGCCGACGGACCGCGGTCGTCGGGACGCGAGGCGAGGACGTAAGCGCCGTGCCCCCAGACGCCGGCCGCGAGCGCCAGCGCGCACGCCAGCGCCGGGATGACTTTCTCGCGCCTCTCGCCGGGACGCGCCTCGGCCAGCGCCGCGTTGAAGAGGACGATCACGAAGTCGAGCAGGTGCGGGCCGCCCCAGGACCCGGCCTGGATGAGGGCGAGGTTCGACCATTGCGTGTAGCAGAGCAGGTCCATGCCGATGCGCGCCGTCCAGCGCGACGCGACGGAGGCGACGGCGGTCCAACACAGCGCCCACAGCCAGGGCCTGGCCGCACGCGGGAAGCCGCCGGATAGACGATGGGCCAACGCGGAGGCGACGGCCCAGTTCAAGGCGAGGACGGCGGCCAGCGCGATGACCGCGAGGGCGGACACGGCGGCCGGAACCTGCGCGAAGCGGCACGTCGCGTAAATCCAGTGCGCGGCGACGGCGTGATAGGCGAAGCCCGCGGCAAAGCCGTACAGGGCGGCGCCCCGGGATGTGGGAGCCGCGTTCGCGGCGAACGTCAGGGGAACGAGACCGAACCATGCGAAGGCCCAAAGCCCGAGCGACGGCAGGCCGAGCGCCGCGAGCGCCCCGCCGAGGGCGGCGGCGCCTAGTTGGGCGAGTCCGCCCCGTGGCATTTCTTGTACTTCTTGCCCGAGCTGCAATAGCAGGGATCGTTGCGGCCGATGCTCTGAAGGCTGCGGGGCGCCGAGACGCCGCCGCCCGACAGAAAGCTCCTCGGGGAGGCCGGATTGGCGACCCGCGCCGGTTCGGCGAGGGCCTCGGCTTCGGACGCCTCGGGATGGACGGCGATGATCGGCGGAGGAGGCGCCGGGGCCTTGGGCGCCTCGACGCGGAAGACGTACTCGACGGTCTGCTCGCGCACGCGGCCGAGCAGGGCCTCGAAATAGCGGAAGGATTCCTTCTGGTACTCGACTTTCGGGTCCTTCTGCGCGTAGGAACGCAGGAAGATCGCCTTCTTGAGATGGTCGAGGTCGTAGAGGTGGTTCTTCCAGGCCTTGTCGATCATCTGCAGCATGACCATCTTCTCGACCTCGCGGAAATCGTAACCCGTGAAGTCGGCGGGACGGCGCGCGTAGATATCCATCGCGGCCTTGAGGAGATCGCGCTCGAGAGATTTTTTGGAAATCCGCGACGTCTCATCGGGCGTCGGTTTCCAGGTAATCGCGAAGGTGCGCTCAAGGTAGGCGGAGAGCTCGATCAGGTTCCAGGTTTGATAATCCGTCTCGTCGGCGAGCGCGGCGCCCACCTGCTCAGCCACGTCTTCCGCGATCATGGCCTTGATCTGCTCGCTGACGGACTCGCCGAACAGCACCTCGTCGCGCAGCTTGTAGACGACCTCGCGCTGCTTGTTCATCACGTTATCGTAGTCCAGGAGCTGTTTTCGAATGTCGAAGTTGTGAGTCTCGACGCGACGCTGGGCGTTCTCGATCTGATAAGAGACGAGGCCGGATTCGATGACCTCGCCCTCCTTCATGCCGAGCTTTTCCATGAGCGGAGCGATGCGGT
>JBBTJN010000023.1:0-3000 GCA_038059415.1 Elusimicrobiota bacterium
TGTGGAGCGTGGACTGGTCCTTCGAATACAGGGGCGTGAGCCTGTCGGGCGAGGCCATGTACAACAAGAACCACTTCCTGACGCCGCGGCTGGACCCCGCCTCCACGGCGGCAGCGCCCATGCTTCTGTCAACGGGCAGCCATACGCGCCAGCTCGAGCATCTGTACGGCTATTTCATCCAGGCCGCGTTTCCCCTCATGCGCAAGCCGCCGTACGGCAGGCGCCTGACCGGTCTGCTCGTCTACAACGAGATGTATCGGCGCGGGCCGCTGCTCGACTTCCTGCTCAACTTCAATGATGGAACCACGACCTTCGACTCCATGACCGCCGTCCGCCCCGACGCGCCGTTCGTCAACACCCGGATCAGAAAATACACCATGGGCTTCCATTGGCAGTTCTCCGAGCACTTCGCCGCGAAAGGCGAGTATTCGTACTGGGAGATGAGAAAATCCACCGTGCGCAGTTCGACCTCGCTCGGTCTCAACGACATCTACCAGAACGCGGTCTCTCTGGTCATGGGGTTCTGATGTTGATGGCGCTCGTTTGGCTCTTCGCCGCGCCCGGCGCCGCGACTCCGCTTGAAGCGCCTAAAACCGATTTCAAGGTCGATGTCGTGGAGACGAGCACCGCTCCCGGCCGGACCGACTACCTGCTTAAGTTCCCCTCGGCGGCCAAGAGCCCGTGGCCGGCCAACGACACGGTGTGGGCGCATCTGTCCGTGCCGGATTCGGCGGAGGGGAAGGCGGGCGCCGCGGTGTTGGTGTTGCCCGTGATGGCCGCGCCGAATGTCTGGATTGAGACGCGGTTCGTGGACCGTTTCGTTCATGACGGGCTCATTACGATGTGGATCGAGATGCCGACGCAGTTTCACCGCCGGCCGCACCCGTCCATGCCGAGCGGCCAGGTCTTCCTCGCGCGCACGATCGATCAGCTTGCGCGCAACTTCCTCCAGTCGGTGTCGGACGCGCGCCGGGCATTGGGCGTTTTGGCCGCCCGGCCCGAGGTGGACGCTCAGCGCGTGGCCCTGTTCGGGATCAGCCTCGGCGCCATCGTGGGCGCGGTGACCTGGTCCGTGGACCCGCGGCCGGCAGCTGGGGTGTTCCTGATGGGTGGCGCCGATTTTCCTGGCATTGCGGTCAATGGTTCGTTGAGCGGGCCGTTCGTCAGAAAAATGGGCCACAGGGAGGAGGAACTGCGGATCGCCTGGGCCGGCCTCGATCCTCTCGACTACAAGGCCTCCAACGCGGGCAAGAAGCCTCTTCTAATCAACGTCAGATCGGATACGGTCATCCCTCGGGCCAATGCCCTACGACTTAAGGAGGCCTTCCCTGACTCCCGCCAGGTCTGGCTGCCCCTGGGCCACTATACCGCCATCCTGCATATGGTTTGGCTGCCCCGCTGGGTGTCGCGGCGCCTCCAAGAGGCCCTATTCCAACGGTAAAAATTCGATTAACTCAGGGGGTGCGCCTTGACAGTCCAACAGGACGGGCTTACACTGACTCTACACGCAAGGTATCGTTTTGGGAGAATTGACATGAAAACCCTATCGCTGATCGTTCTTGCTGCGGTTTCCTTCGGAGCGCTCGTCTTGTCCGGCTGCAGCGGCTGCAGTGAGGATGATGAGGAGACTACCAAGCCAGCCGTGTATTGCGGCACGGGAACGGTCCCTCAAAACGGCGTGTGCGTGTCTGAATAGGTCCGGAGGCTTTCATGAAAAAATTACTGCTTATGCTGTCCGCCGTGATCTTGAGCCTTGGGATGCTTGGCGCGGCCGCCTGCAGCGGCTGCAGTGAGGATGATGAGGAGACTACCAAGTCCAGTGTGCAGTCCAATTCCTGCGGCCCGAACACTCATCGTGTAGGAAACGCGTGCGAGGCAGACTCGAAGTCAAAAGACGGCGACGGCACCTCGGATACGCTCGATACCGCCGACGACAAGTGACGGGGAAGAAAGGCGCGCCTAGCGCCTGCCACCGAGAGGAGTAAAGCCGTTGTTGGTCGTCTCACCCGTGGACTTGTCGACTTTCTGATCATCGAGGGGCACCGGGCTCTGCTGATTCTGCGCGGCCTTCTTCATGTCGCCGGATTTCATAATGTCGGATATGATCTGATTCTGATCCGGCGGCTTGGCGTTGCTGCCGTCGAGCAAGCCGGTGAGGCTCCCGGGCAGGCCCATGGCCTTGATGACGGTCATCACGAGATACCTCGCGACCTTGTCGTTCTGGTAGACGCCGCCGGCCGCGGCTACCAGGCCCGAGGGCAACTCCCTGACTCCCTTGACGATGGCGTCGCGAATGCCCGGATCGGTCGCGTACTTCCTGACCAGCTTGCCGAAATCGTTCGACTTGGCTATGCCGTACACGAATTTGAGAGGATCCCTTTCCCTCCAGTACTGGTCTCGCAGGGCGCGCAGCTCCGGGGAGGCGGCCCAATCCTTGCCGTATTTGGTGATGGATGGGTGCTTCGCCTCCATCCTCCGGACAAACGCAGCGACGGATTTTTCGTTCTTGAGCGCGGCTTTCTTGAAGGTCAATACGGCTTCTTCTTTGGGATTGGCCGGGTTCGTGGTCGCGCCGGAGGGCCCCGAGGCCTGCGGCGTTGAGGCGCCCGGGCCGATGATGCGTATGCTCGCGTCGCCTTTCACCATTCCCAGGCTCGTCCGCGGCGCCGGCGCCCTGGACGAGGGGACGGAGGCCGGAAACGAGGGGGGAGCCGCGGAATTGACGGGATCCGGCGTGGTGCCCATGTCGAAACCGGTGGTGTCGAGGCCGGCGTTGCGGTTGGAGTGGAGGTGCCAGCCTACGACGCCAACGGCCGAGCCGCCGACCGCGAGCAGGACCAAAATCACGCCGATGCGGCTTGTCTGCCGCCCAGGCTCGTCGGTCATCGCTTGATTATGGCCTGGCGAGGCCGCCCTGTCAAGGCATCCCGACTCCTAACATGGAGGCCAGCTCTGACGAATCGGTGATTTTTCGCACCTTACTACCGACGTAGCAGCTCC
>JBBTJN010000024.1:0-6108 GCA_038059415.1 Elusimicrobiota bacterium
GGAGCTGCTACGTCGGTAGTAAGGTGCGAAAAATCACCGATTCGTCAGAGCTGACTCGCACCCGAGATTCTCCCCCTGGCGCGCCCTCGGCGCACCTGTTATAGTGGATCGGTGAGATACACACGACCTGGACTGGACGCTACGAAATGACGCAAACTTCGTGAACTCATTTATGGACCGCAATGCCGCTCAAAGGTAAAACACCATGAACTCCTCGTTTCTCCGGCGATTCGCCTGCGTTTCGCTGGCGCTGGTCCTCGCGATCCCCGCCCCCGCGTTGGACAAGTACGGCGGTGGTCCCATCGTCGCCGAGCTCGTCGGCCGCTTGCTTGAGCAGACCCACTACGCCAGGCGTCCGATCGACGACGAGGTCGCCAAGGAGTTTCTGCACAACTACCTCGATTCCTACGACTACAACCACATGATCCTGGAAAAGAGTGATGTGGATGAATTCGAGGCCAAATACGCGACCACGCTCGACGAGCGCATCAAGGACGGCGACGTCGAAGCCGCCTACGAGATATACGACCGCGTGTCCAGCCGTCTCGAGGAGCGCGTGGCTCTCGTGAAGGCCTTGACGGCCTCGACCTTCACCTTCACGTCCAATGAGAAGGTCATCCTCGACCGCCACGAGCTCGACTGGGCCGCGACTCCGGCGCTGGCCAAAGAGCTCTGGCGGCTGCGCATTAAGCACGAGATCCTGCTCGAACAACTCACCAAGCTCAAGGCCGAAGAAGCCAAGGCCGCCGCCGCAATAACGGCGCAGGAGAAGAAGGACAAGGACGCTGAGAGCGGCAAGTCAGCGGCCGCCGCAGCCGAGCCTGCGAAGGGCGAGAAACCGGCCAAGGAGCTGTCGATCAAGGAAACGATCGACCAACGCTATGACCGCATCCTGCGCAGCTACAAGGAATATGACGGCATCGACGTATTCTCGACCTTCATCTCAGCGCTCACGCGCGTCTTCGACCCGCACACCGACTATCTCGCCGCCTCGCAGAAGGAGAATTTCGACATCAGCATGAAGCTGTCCCTCGTCGGCATCGGCGCCGTGCTGCGCACCGAGGACGGCTACGCGCGCATCGTCTCGCTCGTCCCGGGCGGCCCCGCCGACTCGGACAAGCGCCTCAAGCCCAATGATAGGATCGAGGCGGTCGCGCAAGACGACGGCCCGTTCATCGATGCCGTCGGCATGAAGCTCGACCGCCTCGTGCAGTTGATCCGCGGCGAGAAAGGCTCCACCGTGCGCATGCGCGTCATCCCCGTCGACGCAATCGATCCCGCGACGCGCGTCATCATCACGCTCGTGCGCGATGAGATCAAGCTCACCGACCAGGAGGCCAAAGCCAAGATATTCACCGTGCCCGGGAAAGGCGGCGGGACCGCGCGCATCGGCGTACTCGACCTCCCCTCGTTTTACGCCGACATGCACGGCAGCTCCGGCGGCAAGAGCGCCACGCGCGACGCCGAGCGCCTGATCGGGGAAATGAAGCGGCGCGGCGTGGACGCGCTGATCATCGATCTGCGCCGGGACGGAGGAGGCTCTCTGTCCGAGGCTGTTGCCTTGACTGGACTGTTTATTAACAGCGGCCCCGTCGTCCAGGTCAAGGACGCTCGTGGGATGATCAAGCTCCTGCGCGACAACGATTCGATAACGGGGTTCGACGGGCCGATGATTGTGCTGACCTCGCGCGGTTCCGCGTCGGCGTCCGAGATTTTCGCGGCGGCACTGCAGGACTACGGCCGCGGTATCGTCGTCGGAGAGAAGAGCACGTTCGGCAAAGGCACGGTGCAGTCCGTGCTTGAGCTCAATCAGTACCTTCCCCCCGCCTACCGTTCCTACAAGCCCGGCGCGCTGAAGCTCACGATCCAAAAGTTCTACCGCGTCTGCGGCGGTTCGACCCAGCACCGCGGCGTCCTGCCCGACATCCACATCCCGTTTTATGGGGACATCAGCGAATCGACAGAGTCTTCCCAAAAGAACGCGCTGCCTTACGACGAGGTCGAGCCCGCGCCGTACGACCGCAGCGCGACCTTGCAGGCTCGACTCTCGTCGCTGGCCAAAGCCTCGGCGGCGCGCATCGAGGCCTCCCGTGAATTCCAGTGGATCAAGGAGGACATGACGCGCTGGGAGAAACAGAAGAAGGACAAGGCCCTGTCGCTCAACGAAAATACGCGCCTGACCGAGCGCAAGACCGAGGAGGACCGTCAGGCCGCGCGCAAGAAGGAGCGCGGCGCGCGCAAGGAGAAACCCCACGCATACGAGGACATCACCCTGGCGATCCTTGACGGCAAGGCGCCCGCCGTCGCGGCGTCCTCGGCAACCGCCCCGTCGCGTACGCTCACAGCCGAGGACGAGGAGATGGAAGTGTCCGGCTTCGCGCACCCGACTGACGCGCCCGACGTGGTGCTCGACGAAACCCTGCGCATCGCGACCGACCTGACGGCGGGCAATAATCCCAATTCCCCGCTGACGACTCAGGCGGCCACCGCGCGGCCCGGCCCGCCGTCACCCGCCAATGAGAATAAGATCGACGAACAGGTGATACCTTAAGAACGCTTCTGCCCGTCATCCGCCGCGCCCGTCAGCTCCTTCTCGAACAGTATCTCGTACGCGTGCTCGAACGGCGCGGGCCTGCTCGCGTAGAGGCTGATCTTCGTCACCAGCCGGCGCAGATTCAGGACGGGCTCCGCCTTGAGGGCGGCGACGAACCCTGGCGGGGCGGCGTCGTCCCGGTTGCGCCCCAAGGTCAGGTGAGGGGCGTACGGCCGCAACTCGTTGCGACCGACGAGCCCGGCCGCTCGCTCCATCGGGGAAATCCCCTCGCCGAGCCCGATCCACACGACCCGAGCTTCTTCAAATGAGTCGAACGCGCCTACGCCGCCGTACACGATCTCAAACGGCCCGATTTGGGCGGCAGCGCTCGTCATCAGCTCCCGGATCTCCGGGAGCCTCTCCTCCGGCGTCTCTGAGAACCAGCGCAAGGTCATGTGCATGTCGCGCGCATCCACCCAGCGGACATTGCCGCCTGCGCGCCGCAGGCGCGCAACGACCTCGGCGGCGGCCGATTTAATCTCTTCGTCAGCAGCGACGGCGATGAACATGCGCATAAGAAGTAGACTATATCTCATGAAAGCCGTGGTAACGCGAGTTTTATCGGCCTCCGTCCTATTGAGATATGGTTCGAGCGCCGGTGAAAAGCGCTCGACCGGCGCCGGGCTTCTCATCCTGTTGGGCGTCGGCCAGGGCGACGATGAGGCGGCCGTCAAAAAGCTCACCGACAAGATCCTCGCCATGCGGATATTTCCCAACGACAAGGGCAAGTTCGACAAGTCCGTTGTTGACGTCAAGGGTGAGATCATGCTGATCTCTCAATTCACTTTGTTGGCCTCGCTCAAGGGCGGCCGCCGCCCCGATTTGACCGCCGCCGCGCGTCCGGATAAAGCCGAGCCGCTGTACCGGCGTGCCGCCGAAATGTTCGCCGCCACGGGCCTGACGGTGCGCACGGGAGAGTTCGGCGCGACGATGGAGGTCGAATCCGTCAACAACGGGCCCGTCACTATCATTCTCGACACCGCCGAGTTCTGAGGTCTTCCGGGGGCAATTAAAGTTGACCTGAATCAATTGTATATGTTGACTGCTCTCATCGATGGTTCCCCGCCGAGAACGTACACTGCAAAGACATTGAATACCAAGATGATGACGTTCGTCTCGACCCTCACTTTGATCCTCGCCGCCTCGGCCTCGGCCCAGATGATTTCTATCCTTCCCAGCGGACGCGGCAGCCTGCCCATCGGCGTGCCGACGATAGGACCCGGCCTGATGGGTCAAATCGTGATCAGCCCGCGCAACCTTCCCCCGCCCCTCACCCCATCGATAGCGCTGGCGTTCGCCCCCCCTGTCCCGGTGGGGATCGCGATGCCCATCCTGGCCGTCGCCGCGACCCCGCGGAACCGAATTCTCGCGGCGTCCGCGCAGGGCGGCGAGGACAAGGACGCCGCCCCCATTAATATCGAGAACTTCTTCGATGGCCGCAAGCAGCCCGCCGGGCGGGGCGGCAACGTGGTGCGCCAGGTCCGCTATCAGACCCTTCCCGAGGACGATCTCGCAAAAGAGATCGGCCTGTACTAAGCGTCGGTCCATAATTTAATCAGGGACGGCCTGTACCCCGGATTCTGTCCACCCTTGCGGGTTCGAGGACCATTTCTCTAAGCGGCTACCGGGCGGCCGCACCTCGCCTGCGCGAGGCCTGGCGCGAGCAGCGCCCTCCGCCCAACTGCCTTGCTCCCGATGGGGTTTACCTATGCGAGCGGCCTCGCGGCCACCCCGGTGGGCTCTTACCCCACCTTTTCACCCTTACCCTCACATTGAGGGCGGTAATTTTCTGTGGTACTTTCCGTCGACGGGGCTTATGGGCCCCGCCTCCCCGCCTTTCGACGGGCATCGCGCTCAACGGAGTCCGGAAGTTCCTCCAGCCCTTACGGACCAGCGGCCCTCCGGCCGTCCCTGAAATTTATTGCGCCGTCGCGGGAACGAGCAGCTCGGGCTTGTAAAGGATGCGCTGGCAACTTTCACAGGTGACCAGGCTCCTAAGCCTGACGATCTCGAGGATCAGGCCCGGGGTGAGGTTGATCTGGCAGGCGCCGCAGTGGCCGGAAACGACGGGCACGACGGCGTCGGGCTTGCCGCGGCTGCGGATGTGATTATAGACCCTCATTTCGGAAGGAGCCACGGCGGCGGCCGTCGCGTCACGCTCGATCCTTGAGATCTCGAAGCGGCCTTTCGCATGAGACATCTCGGCCTCGAGCTTCTCGAGATCCCTCTTGGAAAATTCTTCGGTCTTTTTGAACTCGGAGGTCGCGGCCTTCTCTTGGACCTTGGCGCCGTCGAGCTCCTCCATAATCTGGAGGATTTCGGTTTCGATGTCGCCGGCGGCGGCCTTCTCAGCCACGATCTCGGCCTGCATCACCTTATACGCGTCGTTGGACTTAAGATCGTTGAGCTGGGCCGAGTGTTTGCGCGCGGCCTCGTCCATCGCCGCGACGTCAAGCTCTTTGGATTTTTTCTTTTTCTCGAGCTCGAGGATCTTCGCCTTTGCGGCGTCCATGTGGCGCTTCTCTTCCTCAAGATCGGCCTTGA
The DNA here is from genome assembly GCA_038059415.1 of Elusimicrobiota bacterium. Taxonomy (GTDB): domain Bacteria; phylum Elusimicrobiota; class Elusimicrobia; order UBA1565; family UBA9628; genus GWA2-66-18. The sequence goes on from JBBTJN010000024.1 coordinate 5,138, forward strand.
GCGCGGCGATGCGCGGCGGCACAGAATCGATCTCATGCTGAATGGAATCGAGGTGCTTGTCTTTCTGCTGAAGGGCGACCAGGGCTTGGAGAGCTTCTTTGGTCAGGGCCATAGGGCTGCGACCAGTATAGAATATTTCGTAATCGTTTAGCGCGCCTCTTGACCTCGACCGTCGCCCGTCTATTTCTGCGAGTTCCCATCGGAGGACCCGATCAAGCCCAGGGGAGGCGCCGCACGATGCCCTGGATGAGCTTCAACCGGAGGAAGCGCACGGGGTTGCCCTCGGCGTCCTTCCAAACGGAGGAGTCGTTGGACTCGTCACGGTTGTCGCCAAGCACGAAGAACCCATTTTCAGGCACGATGAGAGGCCCCATGTCGTCGCCTTGCAGACGCTCCCCGGAGCGAGAGTGGACGGCGTAGGGCTCATCCAATTCTTTCCCATTGATAAATACTATTTTTCCCCGCATTTCGACGGTTTCGCCGGGCAAGGCGACCACACGCTTAAGCAGGTCGTGCTCGTCTACGGGGCTGCGGAAAGACACAATATCCCCCCTTTGCGGAGGACGCATGCGCAAGGTAAACTTATCGAGGATCATCAGGGTGCCGGTCCTGAGCGCGGGCTCCATGGAGGGGCTGGCCACATAGACCGGCTCCGCCACCCAGGTCCGAACAGGCAGTACGACCGCCAGGGCGATCGCGATCAGCTTCAGGAGCCTTATGAGTTCCGTCACCCGTTGAGGATACCCCCTAAATCCTCCGTCGTCCAGTCTTACAGCTTTCCCCGTTCAGTCGGTTGACACCGCCGCCGACGTTTGGCTATAATCCTTCTCCTGCCATCCGTTAGCCGTTCTCTCGGATAGTTGCGATGTGATGTCGGCGTTGCTGTGTTCGGGAGGCCCAGCAGGGCGGGGAAGTCGCGGGCGTAGTTCAATGGTAGAACACAAGTTTTCCAAACTTGTTACGTGGGTTCG
>JBBTJN010000025.1:0-44840 GCA_038059415.1 Elusimicrobiota bacterium
CTGCGGATCAGGGGCAGGACGCGGCGCGTGAACCAGAGGGCGGCGTCCTCGTTCGGATAATGCGGGTAGTGGCCGACGAAGGCGAGGTCCAAGTCCGGCGAGGCCTGCGACTCCGGGTGAAAGGAGAAGCGCGCGCAGTCGACGCCCGTCGGGATCAGCGCCGTGCGCACGCCCGGGACCGACCGGCGCAGGAGCGTCAGATCTCCGGGGGTCAAAGTCACGACGCGGTCGTAGAGCCGGCACGTATCGCGATGGAAGCTCCTCACGCGACGCCACTCTGCGACTGAGGATTTCCGCTTTGTTCCGGCCCATTCCCGGAAATAGGAGCGGCTCAAGGACAGATGACTCAGGTCGTGCTCGGTCAGGACCGTGCGCGCGCTGCGCACGAAGCGGGCGTAGAAAGCCATCGAGAGGAACTCGATGTGCACCACGTCGAAACGAGGGGACAGTTCCCGTACGCGGGCGGCCATCTCGGGCGAGTACCAATCCAAGGCGATCTTCGGCAGGTCCGGGCAAGCCTCCGGCGGAAGTCCAGTGGTCTCCAAGGGGACTGTGTGGACTTTCCGGAAGACGCCGCCCAGGGCCATTGCGGCCGCGTTCTGTTGAAAGCGGCGCTCTCCGGAATCGCGCACGAAGGTGAGCAGAGAGAGGTCGGCGTGCTGCGCGCACGCGCGCGCTAGCGTCAGCACTCGGATCATGCCCCCGTTGTCCGGCGGATAAGGCGGCAAGGGCGTGACGATCAGGACGCGGGGACGGCTCATTTCACGCCCTGGAATCCTGCCCGCACGGTCGGATCGACGCGGTAGTCCCGCGGCTCGAGCGCGGTGGCCAGGGACTCGAGCAGGCGCAAAGCACCCCCCCCCCATTTTCCAGCCAGCGTCTCCCGGTCAGCGGGGTCCACGCCCGCGGGCGGAGCTGGACATCGGACCAAGACGTCGCGCGCCTCGAAGAGCGGGCGTCCGGCCAGCGCCAGGCGCAGGGAGAGGTCGATGAGCGCCGCGTCCAGGCCCAGCAGGCGCTCATCGAGAGCGCCTGCCGCGCGCAAGGCCTCGCGCTTTAGGAGCAGGCAGCAGCAGTGCGCGAGGCGGTCGGCTTCGTGCCAGTCGCCTTTACGGCTGATGGCCCAGGCGGCCCGGAAGTGGGCGGCGGAGCGTCCGGCCTTGAGCGGCCCCGCGAAAGGCATGACGCCACCCGCATAGGGGCGCGCGGAGAGTCCCTCGGTCAGCGTCGCAATCAGGGCCTCGTCGGGCGTCTGGAAGGCGTCTAGGCACAGCCAGAGTAGCGGCGCGCGAGAGGAGAAAAGAGCCTTATTGAGGGCGGCGACGATCCCTTCGCCGCGCGTCTCGACGCGGCGCGTGCGCGAAAGGCCGGGTGCCGCGCGTTTGAGCGCCGCCGCGATTCGGCCCGCGTCGGCGCCGCCCAGCAGGATCGCTTCGACGCGCTCGGAGACGTGCGTTCGTCCACCACGATGCAGCCACATCGTCTCCGGCGGGAGAATGACCGGCGCGGGCCCTGAGGCGCCGCGCCGGAGAGAGAGCGCCGCGCGCAGGGTCTTGCCGTCTAAACACCAGGTCTCATCGGCCTGGGTGAGGGCGCGACGCGTCTCATCGAGGATTCGGCGCCGCGCGGCGGCGCCGGGGCCCCGGAGGCAGGCCAGGAAGCGATCTTCCGTCAGCACCGCGACGACGCGCGCCGCGGGTGCGGTCTGCCTCGCCCACGGCAGCCAGTGCCGGACGGACTCACCGCCGACGACAAAGATCGCGGCGAAGCGCCGGCCGCGGATCTCGGCGCGCAGGCTCCTGCGGAAGCCCTCTTCGTCGCAGGACCAGCCGGGCATCAGACTCACGCCTCGCCCTGACAGCGCGGCTTGCAGCGTCTTCCACTCGATCGGGGGGGCCTCGACCATGACGCGGAGACGGCTTTTCGTCGCGGCGCGGATCAGCATCTCCCAGATGGCGCGGGACTCGGGTGGACCCTTCGGGTCCGGCGGCCGGCGAAGAATCCAGAGCGTTTCAGGGAGTTCCTTCGACGACGGCGGGGTGTCACGGCGCATCAGTGTATTATAGACGTTCTCCTGACCTCTTTGATGGCCGCTCGGCTGGAGGGGCGGGAAATCGTGTGGAGCCGAGGGCTTTCTGCGCGGCGTAACGCACTTCGGCGTCCGGGTCCTGGGACGCGGCCGAGAGGGCCTGCCGGACCAGGGCCGAGTCGTTGCCGATGCGTCCCAGGGCGACGGCGGCGGCGGCTCTTACGACGGGGTCTTCGTCCTTGAGTGCGAATATCAAGGGGGACGTCGCGGCGAGGGCTGCGGCGCCGATGCGTCCCAACGCCAGAGCGCAGACCCAGCGCAGGTCGCTGTTGCTGGCATCGAGCACTCCGTCGGAGAGGGCTGACACTGCTTCGGCGGCCTTCGGCCCGATGCGGGAGAGGAATCCGGCCGCCTGGACGCCGACGGACGGCGCAGGATCGCGCAGGACCAGGGCGAGTTGGCGCGCGACGGCGCCTGCGTCAAGCCCCGCCGCGTTCAGTATCCACTCTCCGTCGCGGATGTCGACATGGTCGTACATCATAACCTCCCAGGTCGCAGCCACGATGGCGGCCCCATCCGTCGCCGAGGAAGAGGGGGCGTGGTTCTGGGCGCGGGCCGAGGTTGACAGGGCGAGGGCGGCGACGAAGGCGCGTATTCTCATGCGAAGAGTCTCCAAAAAATCGTAATGTCGAAGGCAGGATATGAAACTTCCCTTCGTCTTGTCGCTGCTGCTCGCCTTCATCACGCTTCCCGCCTCGACCGCCGACACGCCAGGCCGACCCAAGAACGCCATCCTCCTTCTCGTCGATGGACTTAGTTGGGGCCAACTCCAAATTCTCATCGACGACGCCCGTTCCAGGGAAGTGACGACGAGCTTCCAGGAAATTCTCGCGGCCGGACGCACGGCATATTGCATGACGGCCCCGCTGGGCAGCCTCGTAGTCGAGTCCGGCGCCGGTTCCTCAGCCATCTCGACCGGGGCCAAGATCGCAAACCGCATGCTCGGTCAGCTTCCCGACGGCACCGTCATCCCCGGCTTCCTTGACCTGGCCCGGCTCGAGGGCAAAGCCACAGGGATGGTCACCACCGGACGCCTGACCCACGCGGGTCCCGCAGGGTTCCTCTCGCACATGGCGCTGCGCGACGACGAGTATAAGATCGCGCGTCAGATCGCGGGCGCCGGATTCGACCTCCTGCTGGGAGGCGGTCGGGACTTCTTCGCGCCCAGCGCCGTGGCCGCAGCTCGCGCTTCAGGGGCGACCGTTCTCTTCCGCGGCGAAGAAATCGAGAAGGCCTCGGGGGGTAAGATCCTCGGACTTTTCGCGGCCGACTCTTTCCCGTACGCGCTCGACGGTGAATCTGGCCCCGGTCGGGAGACGGTCCCGACGCTTGAGCGCATGACCCGTGACGCGCTCGTGCGCCTGTCGAAGAACCCGAAGGGTTTCGTTCTTGTCGTCGAGTCGCGACTGGTCGACGAGGTCTCACACTACCACGATGCCTCCGCTGTTCTGGCCGAGATGCGGCGCACCGACCGGACGGCGGCGGTCCTGCTCGATTTCGTGCGCGTCCACCCGGACACGCTGCTCGTCGTCACGACGAATCACGACACGGCCGGTATGGGCATGGAGTACCGCGCCAACCCCGGGCAATGGGGCGATGTTGGACAGTTGGCGCGCATCCGCGCGCAGAAAACCTCCTTTGTCGCGATGTTCGCGGAACTGCGTCGTCGTGAGTTGGCCGGAGAGCGTATGGATGGGGCCCTCGCGCGGCGCGTAATCGAACCGAACCTCTCTCCTGACGTGAAGCTCAGTGACGCGGATTACGAGTCTGTCGTCAAGGGACTCGCGGTCGGCCCCAAGAGCGCCGCCTTCTCCTACAGCCCCGGCATGCATGCCCTAGCCAAGGTCCTGGAACCCTTCTATCTCATGAGTTGGAACACGGGTACTCACACGAGCTCCGCTGTTCCCTGCTTTGGGATGGGGCCCGGATCCGAGGGGCTGCGTGGGCTCCTCGAGAACACTGAGGTCTCTCGCATGATGCGCACGGCCCTGTCAGAGAAGGTCGCTCACCAGTAGCCGCGCTCTCGCAGCTCCTTGAGGAGTTCTGGAGAGAGCTGTTCGCGTCGACCGCCCGATGAGCGTGTCTCCCGAAGGTGGCGCATGAGGCGCTGGGTCAGGTCCAGGGCGACGTCGGGGCGCTTCTCTTGGACGTCCTTGGCTTCGTCGGGGTCCGACTTGATGTCATAGAGGCGAGATTCTCCGTGGGACTTGTTGTAGATCAGGTGCCAACCGCTCCCGCGGATGGAAACGTGTGTGGGACGCGAGGCCTCCGTGCCGTCAGCGCTGAAGGCGTAGCGCGGGGTTGAGAGCCGGCCTTCGGCCAGAGGGGCGAAGCTGGCGCCTTGGAACGTTTCCGGAATCTCCAGCCCCGCCCACTCGAGGAGCGATGGGGCCAGGTCCACGAGGCGCACGACCGGGCCGATCCTTCCGGCTTTGAGCGCGGGGTGCCAGACCAACAGGGGCACATGAATGACCCGTTCGGAGAGGAGGGGTCCCTCGGGGCCGTTAGCGGCGGTAAGGACCAGGATGCAGTCTCGTCCGGCCAGGGACTTACGCAGAGAGCGGACGGCGTCAAGTGATTCTTCGACGGGGCTCTCAACGTGGATATATAGGAAAAACGGGGTCTCCTTCCGGGAGACGATCCAGGTTGAGGCGCCTTCGAGGGCCGCCCGGAGTGAGTCCGACGAGATTGAGGTTCGAAAGTCCTGGACAAAAAAACCGCGGGAGAATCCCGCCTTGGCATCGAGCGCGGGACCGACGATGAAGGCCGCAGTCTCGTAACCGCCCTTCTCCAGAGCCTCGGCCAGCGTTATGGAGGCCGTCGACAGGGAGTGCCCCTCTCGGGCCATGCCGTGAGTCTGAAGATACTGAGAGGTCAGCAACGAGGCCCCGCTGGGGCGGACTGCGGAGCCTTGGCTGACGGCCTGCTCGAAGACCAGTGCGCCGGGCGCTTCCCTCTCGAGGGCCTCAGCCTGGAAAGAAGTCATCCCAGGGGCGTCGATGAGTGCGATGCAGCGGCGTACCGGAGAGGCGGCGGCGAAGGCGGGAAGGGCCGACACAAGGAGCAGTCCCGCGAAGTCTTGGGCTCTCATCGGTAATGAAGGCGCATGCCTAGGGCGACGTAGAGGGGATCTCCCAGCACCGGCAATGAGCCGAGTTGCCAGGCCGAATAACGGCGGTCGGTGAGGTTCTCGGCGTCGAAATACACTTCGAGGGCCTTGGTGAAGTAGCGCGAGGCGGCAAAGTCCATGATGAAGTGCTCGTCGAGGGGTTGGGTGTGGGTGTCGTTGCCCCAGCGCCGGGTGAGGTAGCGGCACGTCAAACGCGCGGTGATGATCTCGGGGTCGGTGAAGCCCAGGCTGAAGTTAGCCGAGTGGACTGGGATGCCCGGCAAAGTGGCTCCCACGGTCCTCGGGCTGAAGACGTTGCCGCGGATGGTCGCGTTAGTGTAGGTATAGGCCGGGCGCAGGGACCAGCGCCTGTTGATCGTCCAGGGTGCTTCGACCACCACGCCGCGGCTGCGCACCGAACTGACGTTCTTGACCTGAGTCACACCAGGGCTCAGCGTCACGTTGCTGATGGCGTCACGGAGTTCGTTCCAGAAGCCGGTCGCGCGCAGGGCGAAGTCGCCGTAGGTCAGGTCCCAGCCCGCCTCCCAACCGACGCGCAGCACCTCGGGGCCAAGCTCCGAGTTCGGTAAGGAGACGTTGCCTTGAGCTCGATTGCCGCGGTAAAGATTTTGGAGGGTGGGTGCCGTGAACGCGCGGAAGACGGCGGCCCGGACAGCGAAGGACTCGACGACCTGGTAGCGCGCGGCCAGACGCGGGCTCAAGAAAGCGAATTTTTTCGCCGGGATGGAATCGGTGCTGCCGGAGGAGTGTGTTTCGAATGCGTCGTGGTTCTGCCAGTAGTCGAGGCGCGCGCTGGGGACCACGATCAGATCCGGCACAGGGCTGACGCTGACCTGACTGAAGAAGCCGATGGTGGTTTGCTGGCCGCCGGAGCTGATGCTCCGCGTGTAGGCACCGTTGGTGCTGTTGTAGTCGTCCTCGTTGTTGCGAGCGGAGACGTGTTTCACGTCGATGCCGAGGGTGACGGAGGAGGTGATGGTTGCGAAGGGCCGAGACCACATCAGGCTGGCGCCGCTGTCGAGCGAGGGGAGGTAGTTGCGTGTTGAGATGAACTCGGCGGTGCGTTTCGCGTTGGCGGCGGAGTTCGTGCTGTCCAGAATGTGTTTTCCCACGAAGACGCTGCCGCGGAATTCGCCGAGCATGTCCGTGGGGCGACGGAAACCCGCCGCGGCCTCCATAGACTCCCGGGAATCGAAGAAGTGGTCGAGGCCGTGATTGCGCGCATCCTGGAACATAATGGCGCGTGTGAACCAGAACGGGCCGGCGTCGCCGCCTTCGAGCGATGCCGCCTTCAAATTGAGGGCCCAATTGCGGGCGGTGGCGGCATGGTCGACATTGCCCCGCACGTTGGGATGGAGCCAGTTGTAGCCGTCGGTCTGATAGTAGTTGTAGTCGGCACTGAGGCCGAACTTATTGAGAAAAGTGTCGCTGATGTAGGCATTGAAGCGTTGCGTGCCGCGCTTTCCGGGCTGATCGCGCTCACCGTAGGAGTAGTCGAGGTCCAGGGCCCGCTCCTTCGGCTGGCGCGTGATGACGTTGACCACGCCGCTCATGGCGAAGGTGCCATAGAGGTTGGAACTACCGCCGCGCAGGATCTCGATGCGGTCGACGATGGACGTCGGAACTTTGCTCCAGTTGACCCAGCCTCCGAATCCGTCGGTCAGGGGCAGCCCGTCCATGAGGACGAGCGCTCGACCGTTGCCGCCAACGCCCATCATCGAGAGGGATTGTGGAGCGGGGTTGATGATGTTGCTGCTGCCCGCCGGGAGGGTGACCCCGGCGACGAAGCGGAGCACGTCGTCGACCGCGCGGCCGGGGGCCGCCTTCACTTCCGCGCCGGAGATGACGGTCACGTGGGCCGGGATGGTGCGCCTGGACTGGGCGTAGCGGGAGGCGGTGATCACCAGGGGCTCGGTCGCCGGCTGAGCCATCTCGAGGGCCAGGACGGGAGAAGTGAAACCCTGCATCATGATCAGAACTGTCGCCGTTCGAGTCGATGCCATGATTAAGATTACTTATTAATGATAAAATTTGTCCACATGTTTTGCCATGACATAGTCGTCAAAGCACTCTATTCTTGATAGTCTTGAGTTCGTGATCCTCCCCACGCTCCTCTTCCTCGCGCCCCTCGTCGCTCATGCCGGGACGATGAAACCCGCCAAGCCGCTCAATGTCCTGATTATCGGCGCCGACACGCTGCGCGCCGATCATCTCTCTCTCTACGGCTATTCGCGACCCACGAGTCCCAATATCGACGCCATAGCGGCTCGCGCTATCGTCTTCGACCTGGTATTTTCCCAGGGATCCTACACGCTCTCAAGCTTCGCGAGCCTTTTCACCTCCCGGTACCTCGAGCAGCATTACGCCATCAATAAGTTCACGGCCATACAAGACTCGGAGACCATGCTTGCCGATGTTTTCAATAAGGCCGGTTACCGCACGGCGGGCTTCACCGGTGGGCCTAACCTCACACTGCAGTACGGATTCGGCAAGGGTTTCGACACCTATTTGAGCGGCGACTTGCCGCGTCAGCTTGATGCTTACATCCCGGTTGCCCTGAAATGGATTGAGAAGGACCGGTCAAAACCCTTCTTCCTCTTCCTTCAACCGCAGGACGTTCACCCGCCCTTCGACGTCCTGGAGCTTCCCGAGGCGGAACGCGACCGTTGGGACCCGGGAGATCACGAGAGAGCTGACCGCTATATGGGAAGTTTCTACTTCTTCAAGGCCTTCAACGGCCAACCGTACTCGACTAACAAGCCCGAGCCTTCGCAGCGGCTGAAGAAGGAACTCGCGGAGGCCGTCAAGGACCCGAGAGTCAAGCGGCACATGATCTCCCTCTATGATGACCGTATCGCGCATATGGACCGCAGCTTCGGTCTGTTCTTTAAGGAACTTGAGAAGATGGGCGTCCTGGACGACACCGTGGTTGTGCTTCTGTCGGACCATGGCACGCTCTTCGGAGAGGGAGGTAATTTTACCCACGGCAACCACATGTCCACCCACGACGGGATATTCCATGTCGTGCTCGCGGTTTGGGCGCCGGGGCTCAAGGCGCGCCGAGTTAGGTCTCTTGTGGAACTTGTCGATGTGGCTCCCACCCTCCTCGAGATGGCGAACCTCCCGGTTCCCAAGGTCTTTGAGGGCCGGAGTCTCCTGCCCCTGATGGCCGGGCGTGAGGACTCCCAGGACCGTACGGTCTATGGCGCCTCCTCGGCCACATGGAACGAGTCGGGAAAGGTGAACCGCTTCGTTCGCGACTCCCGATGGAAGTTCGTCTCCGCGGACCCGGGCGGCAAGACCGCTCTCTACGACCTCTCCGCCGACCCAGAGGAGATCAACGACGTCTCGGCGGCACAGCCCGAAGTCGTCAAGCGTTTGTCTGGAGCCCTCGCGCGCCACCTGCAGTCGGTGATGGCCCGCACGGAGTGACTTGTCGATGCTCCGAATGCCTTCAAGAGTCCTTTTCCTGGCGCCTCAACCATATTTTCGCCTGCGCGGCACTTGTCTCGTACAGCAGATATGCCTGGAAGTCCTTTCCGACCTAGGCATGGAGATCGATGTCCTCACCTTCCCCTTCGGAGAAGATCCTTCGCCTTTGCCTGGGGTCCGCATCCTGCGTATCGCTTCCTTGCCGGGAATATCGGACGTTCCCATTGGACCATCCGTCGCGAAACTCCTGATGGACCTGTGGAGCTTCCCCTGGTTGATCGCGCGTCTTTGGACGGGAGGATATCGATTCGTCCATGCCTGCGAGGAGAGCGTCTTCCTGGCGGCCCTTCTCACGCCGTTCTTCCGCTTCCGCCTGATCTACGACATGGACGACGTGATCAGCCTGCGCCTGGCGCGCGGAGGCTTCCTCCGCGGCGGGCTCTTAGGGTGCGGCGTGGCGGTTCTGGAGCGTTGGGCGGTGCGCCGCACGGACGTCGTGCTGACGAACAGCCGTGAGACGACGCGTTTCGCCCGCCGCTACCGCGCGGCGGACGAAGTCGTCTTCTATGACCACGCCCCCTCCTTACCCTCCGCTTTGAGCGGCCGACGTCGCGACCCGGCGGAGCGCGAGGAATTTCGTCGGCGTTGGGATCTCGAGGGGAACAAAGTCATCCTCTACGCCGGGAATCTTGAGTCCTACCAGGGCGTGGACCTTCTCATCGAATCGCTGCCGGAAGTTTTTCGCTCGTTGCCGCGCGCCTCCTGCGTGATCATTGGCGGACAGGAAAGTCAAATCGAGGCGCTGCGGCTGCGCTGTCTCGTTTTGGGCATCGAGGCCGGCGTCCGCTTCCTGGGCCCTCGACCCTTTCCGGAAACGTTTCAGTTCATGCAGGCCGCGGACGTCCTGGTCTCGCCGATGACGCAGAAGAAGGCGGTGCCGATGAAGCTCTACGCTTATGTGAGTTCGGGAACTCCGATTGTCGCGACGGATCTGCCCAACCACAGAGAACTTCTGGACGCGGAGTCCGCGGTCCTCGTCCCGGCGCGGAGCGGACCTCTGGCTGAAGGACTGCTCCGCATCCTGGAGGGGAGGGAGGTCCGTCCGAGAACGGACGATTCTCTCCGGGAACGCTTGGCCGCGTCTGCTCACGATTTGGCGCGCAAGGGGCTGCGTGCCGCCTACGCCGTCGCCGGAGAGGGAGGAGCGTGATCGACGTCTGCGTCTCAACCCACGACAATCTGCGGGACCTTCCGGCCGTCCTCGATGCCCTCTTCGCGCAGAGAGGTGTGTTGAAGGGCAGGGTTCGCGTGATAGACAACGGCTCCACGGACGGCGGGCCGCAGTGGATTCGGAGGGAACGCCGCTGGGTGGAGGTCGTCGAACTAGGCCGCAACGGGGGACCTTCCGCCTCCCGTAACGCCGCGCTCCGAGAGCCGGGGGCGCCGTGGGTCCTGATGTTGGACGGCGACTGTTCCCTGGCCCCCGGTTGCATTGAGGCGCTCCTTCTGGATAGGGCCAATAATCCGGCCGAGGCCTACAGCGCGCGCGTGGTGTACGCCGATGACCCCGGCCGGATATATTACGACGCGGGGACGGCCCATTTCCTGGGGCTCCTCTGCATGCAGAACGCCCATGTCCCGGCGTCACAGGCGCTCCCGCCGGCGCGCGATCCCGGCGCCGTCTCCACCTCGGCACTGCTTGTCTCGCGCGAGGCCGCCTTGCGGGCGGGTCTCTTCGACGAGGGGTATTTCTTCTTCGGCGAAGACCTCGATTTCTCCCTCCGCCTGCGCGCCTTGGGCGGGCGCTTGCGGCATGTTCCAGAGGCCGTGGTCCTGCACCATAAGCCTCTGCCCGGGAGCAGCGCTGCCGCTCTAGAGCGGTCCCGGCGGCGGTGGTGCCGCAGTTTTAGGCAGGGCCCCAACCGCTGGAGGACCCTTCTGAAGGTCTGTCGCGCGGGCACGCTCCTGCGCACGTCTCCCATGCACTTGACGTATGAGTCCGTTGAGGCGCTCAACGCCTTGCGGGAAGCGTGCGCCTGGGCGCATCTGCGGGGTCTGTTGGGATTTATGATGGACCTCCCGCGCGTTCTACGTCAGCGTCGGGGCGTGCAGTCCTCCCGGAGGATAGAGGATTCCGAGCTTTTCGGCAATCCCACTCTCGGCTGGCGCCCCGAGATTCGGGAAGTGGCGGGAGCGAGAATCCTGCAGCGGGCATTGGAGCGAGCCTGTGGTTTCTTCTGGTCCGCGTCTGCGGCGCTTCTATTTCTTTCGCTTTCGGCCAGCATCACGAGGGCCTCGCTGCCGTCTTGTCCTGATTGCAGCCTCGTCGTGATTGGGCTCGACGACGTCCGGGCCGACCGGGTCGCTCCGTCCGTCGGCAAGCCGGGCTGGACTCCGCGCTTGGACCGTTTCGCCGCGGACGCGGTCGTGTTCACTCAAGCGGTGAGCCCGGCCCCGTGGACTTTGCCGGCGTTCGTGTCGCTGTTCACCGCGCTCCATCCCTCCCGACACGGTGTCGTCAACCGATATTCTGATTTCTCGTCTGAGCCTCCTATTCTCGCGCGGCTCTCGCAGAGTTGTCCGGGCGCACGAACCCTGACCGAGGTCCTGCGCGGGAAAGGGTTGAGAACCGCGGCGTTCACGGGGGGAGCGGGCCTGACGGGAGTTTACGGCCTCGCCTCGGGCTTCGAGGTCTATGAGGACTCGGTCACGTTTGGCGGTTTCGGCCGTTCCGTCACTCAAGCGCTGTCCTGGCTGGACTCCCGCAAGACTGAAGAGCGTTTCTTTCTGTTCGTCCACGGCTACGACGCACATGGCTTCAACTCGGCGCACTTCCCGCAGGCGGAAGACAAATTGTTCCGCGCCCGTCGCAACGAGGGAATCGCGGGGGCTCCGCCGCCCTCTACGCCGCGCGAACGGCATCTTCGGCGCCGACGTTATGGTGAGGCGCTCAGGCGGCTGGACAAGAACCTCGCGCCCCTCCTCGACCGCCTGGACCGGCCTGATCTTCGAGGCCGAGTGCTCGTAGTTGTGGTGGGCGATCATGGCGAAGAGTTGTTTGAGCACGGGGGCATTGATCACGGGCTGACGCTCTATGACGAGTTGTTGCGCGTACCCTTGCTTCTGCGCGTACCCGGCGTGAAGGGCCGACGTGTCAATTTCCAGGTGCGCACCTTGGATGTGATGCCGACGATTCTCGATCTTATGGGGATGACGCCGGATCCGGAATTGGCCGCGCAGATGGAAGGGGTCTCGCTTCTTCCGGCACTGCGTGGAGAAAAGATGTCCCTCGACGCGTTTGCGGAGACGGATTTCCTGCTTCACGTCAGCCTGCGGGGTTTGCGCACCTTCGACGGTTGGAAGGCCGTCTATGACCGTCACAGCCAGGCGACCCGGCTCTTCCGTTTGTCTTCGGATCCGGCTGAGAGGCACGACCTTGCCGCCAGCGAGACGACTCGGCGGCTGGCGCTGGAAGAGCGCATCCTCCAGGCCTTCGACCAAGAACCGCTGGTTGCGCAAGCTCAGGGTTCGGTGGAGGGGCGTTTAAAAAAGGTTCACGAAAATAGCGCGATATGGGTTTTTGACCTATGGACGGATCCGATGAGGGGACGCAAATGGGATGAGCCGCCGGCGCCGGTCCAGCCGAAGGTCTTCGAACAACGGCGGCAGGAAGGCTCCCGATGAGGGCGACGTCTCATGTTCGTGCCGCCTACCGCGTCCTGGCCCTTCTGAGCGCGATGGCCCACGCCGGATGTTCGACGAGGACCTCAGGTCCCCAGGAGTTTCTTCTGAGCACCGAGGCGGAGATGGCGGAGCGCGTCCCAGACGCGCAGTCCCGGTCCGCCAGGACTTGGTATGTCGAGAAAACACCGACTCTCGGCGCCTACCTAGTGGAACTCGACGGCTTGTCGCCGCTCGAGCGCCGCCCCAGCGGGTTGCGGATATTCGTTCTGTCCGGTCTTATGAGGCTTCGAGTCGGCGGCGAGGAGCGGGTGCTGGGTGCCGGCGGCTACGCCTCGATCCCGCCGCGCCTGCCGTATCGCCTGCTGCGCGAGGGAAGGAGGAGACCGCGTTACATCGTGTTCCTCACTCCGGATTCGGTGGAACGAACGGTTATTGAGGGGGCGGGCCCGTTACCGCGGCCGGCCCGATCGCACTGAAGAAAAACTGGCGGTTCGTCTTGATACTGATCCTTGGGGCTGGAGCGGCCCTGCGCTTGTTCCATCTTGGCCACAGCTTTCGCGTGGATGAAATTGAGACCTGGGCGAATTCGCAGCGACCCTTATGGGACATTGCCGCCGATCTGGATCGCCTCCCCCATGCGTCTCTGCTGTGCCGGCTCGCCGAGGCGCTGCTGGGTCGCGGTGAGTTTTTTATGAGGCTGCCGTTCGCCTTCTACGGCGTGCTGACTTTGCCTCTCATCTTTCTGACCGGCAGAGAACTCTTCGACGACGAGGTCGGGCTTCTGGCGGCTTCGCTGCTCGCGGTTTCCGCCTTCCACATCGGCTACTGTCAGGAGTCAAGGTATTACGCCCCTTTCACATTCTATTCCCTGAGCGCCTTTTACTGCCTCTTGCGGCTGCTTCGGCGGGAGGACGCCTCGGCTGCGGCTGGGCGGCGGGTGTTTCTGGCCGGATTTATCTTCTCGCACCTCCTGAACCTCTGCTTGCACCGGATGGCCGTCTATCCTTTGGCGTTGTCGATGGTCTTGATCGTCTGGGACATCGGCCTGCGAGGGTTTCGGCGGGACGCTGTATCGGCCGCGAGAGGCTGGATTCCGGCGTTCTTCATCCTGTTGATCGTCGCAGCCGGCGGCATTTCCCAATGGCAGTGGCTTCGGGATGCTTTCTTTCGGGAGTCGGGCGGCGCTTTGAGCCTGAGGATGTCCTATTTGATATTCCATTACCGAGATCCCCACAACAGCGTCGCTTGGGAACTGCTCGGCGCCTACAGCGGCGGTCGGCAGGCGGCTGCGCTCCTTCTGGCTGCCGGCGCGGCGGGAAGTTTCCTGCGAGGGCGGGAGGGCTTGCGGCGAACGGTTCCGCTCTTGTTATGGATCGTCGTGCCGCTCGGCTCTCTTGCCGTCATCAGGACCCGGACGCATTTCGAGTTCAGGTATTTCATATTTCTACTACCGGCATGGCTGCTTTGGGCCGCCGCCGGCCTCAGCGCGGTGGCGTTTTATCTGGGAACACGTTTCTCTCTGAGAGAGGGCGCGAGGCGTTGGGCGCTTCTGGGAATGGTCGCGACGGTCGTCGCTTGCGAGGCACCATCCTTGGTTGAATATTATCGACTTCCCAAGGCGCGTATGCGTGAGGTTTTTGATTTCATGAACGCTTCCTGCTCCGCCGGAGACGCGGTGGTGATGTATCCAGCGTGGCACATCTTGTGGTACGGCTACTATCGATTAAAGGGCGGTTGCCGTCTTTTTCATCCGGCGAACCTGCTGGAGGGTTCTCCGGCGTTCGCGCCCGGGGCAATCGTGGGCGCGCCCAGACGGGTCTGGCTGGCGGGGACCTGGATCGCCGACCCGGTTCGAAATGAGGAGTTCCAACGCATACGGGGACTCTTGTCGCGGCATTGCGAGCCGGAGGAGGATAGGCTTTTCCAGAGCCGGGACCTCAATGACGATTACCACGTCAGTTCCTTCCGCTGCAGTGGGAATGGCGCGCCGCTGCGACGCGCGCCAGCGTCCTCGGCTGCCAGAAGTCCGCGCCCCTCCTTCTGGAGACGGAAAGGATGCTTCCTGCTGGCCAACATTCCGCAGGCCTCGGTCTTTATTCACGACCGCTGGCGGTTCTCAAAGGATCTCTCGCTGGTTTCGGAGAAGACGGGTCTAGTCGATGCGGGTTCGCGCGATAAGATATTGTTCGTTTGGAGCGGGGAGGGGACGCTCGGCGGCTTGGGAACGACGGAGGGCTTCTCAGCGGGGGATGTTTTCTTCCTTCCCAAAAGAATGAGGATGCATTGGAAGAGCGGGTCTGCGTCCAACTCTGTGATGCTTGAACTTGCCTTGCCTGGCGGCGCAGTCGTTTCCGGTGCCTCCCCGCGGCGGTTGGGCAACGCGCTGGACGTCGGCCCGACGCAGATGGAGACCGTGCTTCTTCGGGGGAGAGATTGGCGCCTCGTCGTGTTCCGGCTTGCACCGGGAGCCGAGCAGGCGGCGGGACGGAACTCCCGGCCTCCCATGTCCGGCATGTTGTCAGTTTTGCTCCGCGGGCGGCTGAGGATACGCGGGATCGGCTATTTCTATCCTTTCCCAGGAGATATATTCACCGCGGCGAATTCCGATATTCCTCGTCCCTTGCATCTATTGAACACAGGTTCTGAGGATTCCGCGGAACTTCGCTTGATCATGGAGGGTAAGTTCTCGATCCCTCAGAACGCGCCCATAACCTCGGCCACGGGTAAGGGTATCGGGGCCTGGCCGCCGATGCTGATCCAATGAGGCCCCGTATCTCCGTCGTCATCCCCACGAACGGACGATGGCCGCTCGTGCGGGACTGCCTGCGAATGCTTGCCCGGCAGAGCCGCCTTCCAGACGAGGTCCTGTTGGTCTGCGACGGTTTGCGGCTGGCGCCGCCCGGAGACCTGGCGGAGGAGCTCGGCATCCTCCTTCGAATCGTGACCCGAGAGCGGGGAGGCGTCGCTCTCGCCCGCAACACGGGCATCGCACAGGCCGACGGCGACATCGTGGCGTTCACGGACGATGACGCGCTCGTTTCGCAGGGCTGGCTGGCCGCTCTTGAGGACTGCTTCTTGGATCCCGGAGTGGCGGGAGTCGGCGGGCCCGTCCTGCCTCGGTGGCAGATTCCGCCTCCTGCCTGGATCGATGTCTCGCGCCGGGCGCGGGGTTGCCTGGGTCTTCTGGACCTGGGACCGTCGCGTCGGCAGATCGACCCCGAGGTCGATTTTCTCATCGGATCCAACTGCGCCTACCGTAAGTCTTTCATCTTGATGCAGAACGGCTTTCGCGGCGTCGTGGCCTGTCCCGGGGTCGGCGTGTGCGGAGAGGATTTCGAGCTGTCTCGGCGCATCGCGCGCGCTCAGACGGTCCTTTACGAGCCCGCGGCGGTCGTGCATCATCTCATCCCGGCCGAGAGGTTGAGGTGGCGGCCCATCCTCCAAAGGGCTTTCTACTATGAAGCGGTCAGGGCCCGCCTGGGAGGGCGCTTGAAGCCGAAGCGGTCTCTGCCTGATCTGCTGCGCCGCGAGTTGTTCGTAAGCGTCTCAGTGGTTTTTGGCTACTTCTATGGGCGCTTGTTGCGGCGCAGGGACCGGACGACGCCTTCAGCGGGCCCCTTGCGCAAGCTGGCCGGTACGCTCCAGCGCCGATTCTTCTCCCTAAGCGATGGCAGTGAGCCGGTTCCTCGGTTCTTCAAGCTGGAGATGGCGCCGCGCTGCAACCTGCGCTGCGTGCACTGCGAGCAGTGGCACAACATCCGAGATCCCGAGGATCTCCCGCTGGAGCGCTGGCTGGGCTTGGTCTCGGAGATCGCGCGATGGGCGGCGCCTTGCCACCTGAACATCTCTTGCGGCGAACCGATGCTGGAACCGGGGGTCTTCCCAGTCATCGCCGCGGCTCAGCGTCAGGGACTGACGGTCACGCTCGTGACGAACGGTACAATAATCGACGGCAAGTGCGCGGTCCGTCTGCGCGAGTCCGGCCTAAGGAACCTTCTGGTCTCTCTGGATGGCGTGCGTCCGGAGACGCACGACCTCAGCCGCGGCGTCGCCGGCACTCACGGCCGGGTATTGATGGCGCTGAACCACCTCGATGTTGAGGGGCTGTCCGCGCGGGTCCAAATCCAGACCATCATCGCGGGGCACAACTTGGAGGAACTCCGGGATCTGGTCCGATTTGCGCAGGCCCGCGGGCTGGCCGGCATCCGCTTCCAGGCGCTGCTCGCGCGCGGCGCGCACTGGCGGGAGATCTGGCCGGAGGATCCCGAGGCGGCCGTCCGCGCGATCGACGGTCTTCTCCGTATGAAGGCCGCTGGCAGCCCCATCCTCAATCCCGCGACACAACTCGAGACGATGAAGTCCTACTTCCGTCAACCGAACGCGTCTTTCCAGGAGTTGGCCTGTCGCTCGGCCGAAACGCTCGCGGTGGGGCGAAAGGGGGACGCCTACCTCTGCCGGTTCATGGAGCCGGTCGGAGACATCCGCCGGGTCTCGATCCGTGATGCCTGGCGTGCGTCGGCCGTCGGCCGTCGTCGGAGTCAGGTGCGTGCGTGTCATGAAGCCTGCATCCTGCTGAACTGCCACTATCAGGCTCCATAAGCAGAGTGGTAAAATCAGCGCGCATGTCAGGTTCGACGCGTCGTCCAAGGTTCGTGCGATGGGCATGAAGAGCGATCATCGGACGGCTTGGGCGGAGTTTCTTTCAGGCGACGAGAGGGCCTCGAGCGGTCCGTTCCGGGCGTCGATCGAGGCGACGAGGAATTGCGGCCTGCGCTGCATCATGTGCTCACAGTCGTGGCGGCCCGAGTATCGTCGTCGCGATCCCGCTTTCGACATGACGCCCGCGGTCTTCGAGGCCGTCATACGCGAGTTGTTCGGTTGCCTTGAACGGGTGAATTTTCAGGGATATGGCGAGACGACGGTCTCCCCGCACTGGCCCCGCCTCCTCGAACTTTGTGCACCCTTCGTCGGGAAGATGGAATTTGAAATCGTCAGCAATCTCATCCGCCAGGACCCCGAGATGTGGCGGAAGATGGTTCGCATGGGGTTTCGGATATTCGCCTCGTGCGATGGCGCCGTCGAAGAGACCTTCCGGGCCATCCGTGCGGGGGCGCGTCTCGGGACGGTCCTGGATAATCTGGAGGTCCTCCGGCGCGTTCGGGAGGATTCCGGCGGACGCGCGCCGACGTTGCTGGTGACGCTGCAGCGGCTCAATGCGCGAGAGATGCCTCTGTTCGTGGACCTGGCGGTGCGCAGCGGCGTGGAGCGGATTATTTATTCGACGGTCGCCGAGCCCATGCCCCATGGGCTGGAGGATGCGGCCAGACGCTGGCGCGGCGCCAGCGAGGCCGGAGTTGTCCGTGGTCTGTCTCGCGCCGTCGATTGGGCCGTCGCGCGGCTGAACAAGCCGCGAGTGGCGACGATCCATTCTCTGCCGCGCGGCGAAGTGGACGACTTGGTGGGGCGCACGCTTCGTCGGTCCGTCGAACTGGGAATCCCCGTGGAGTTCACGGACGCGTTCCTGGCCGTTGCCGCTTCTCAACCCGCGCCGCGTCTGGAGAGCCTCGGCCTCGAGGAAGGCATCGCCGAGAGCATCAAGGTCAGCGTGCACCACCGTTGTTTCAAGGCCCATTCGACCGTCGTCGTCAATTATCGCGGCGACGTAGGATTATGCAATCACTTGGTGAGCGATGATAATTGGGAGCAGATGGGCAATCTCTTGCGTGACCCACTAGAGAAAATCTGGGATTCGCCGCGCTACCGTCAGTCTCGCGGGTGTTTGGCGCAGGGAAAGCCCGTCGGCTCGGCTTGCCGGTGGTGCCATGCCTACCGGGTCGCTGAGTGATGCGCGAATCGATTGTTGGGGAAAGAATCCGACTGAAAGGGCTCTTATGATAGCATTCATCCATGGATGAGTCCCCTCCGCAGACGCCCAGCGCCGCCTTGCTGACGCGGTCGTCGATGGCGGCATCAAGAGTCAACGGCCTGGAGAGCGTCTATTCTTGCGGGTGGGATGTCGTGCACGCCTGCAACTACCGATGCCCTTACTGTTTCTTCCTACCCTCCTGGGCGGTGGACCAGGCCGCGATGGATCAGCGCCATCTCTCCTGCTCGCTGGAAGATTGGGTCGGGTTTTGGGAGAGATGCTTCGAGCAGCTTGGAAGCTTCCGCATCGAGATCGCCGGAGGCGAGCCATTCTGCCATCCGGAGATCGTCCCCCTGGTGCGCGAAATCTCGCGCCGGCACACGATCCGGCTTGTGACCAACCTGTCCGTGGACGTGGGGGATATCCTGTCCGCGTTCGACCCGGCCCGGGTCTGCTTCAGCGTCAGTTTCCATCCCACTCACTCCCAGCTTGAAGAGACAATTGCGAAACTGTGCCGCCTCAGGCAGGCCGGTTTCGAGACTGTGGTGAGTATCGTCGCCTATCCTCTTTATTTTCCCAGCCTGGAGGGCTTGCTGGCCGCTTTCACGCGCGAAGACCTGAGGTGCTTCCTCAATCCCTTCCAGGGGTCTTTCCAGGGGCGCGAGTACCCTCGATCGTACGCCGCCGAGGAAGCTATTTTTCTGCGCCAGAACACCATTCCAGACGCTTTGGAAATTCGCATGCGGGAGGGTGCTCCTCTCGGCCGGCTTTGCTCGGCCGGCAGCAGATATTTTCGAATCTGGCCCGACGGCACGATTCATCGCTGCTGCGCGGCCACTGAACTTGGCCTGACTCCCCTAGGCCACATCCGCGACCAGGTCATCCCCGTCTCGCTCGAATTCGCCGCGTGTCCCGCTGACCGTTGTTTTGCCCCCAACGAGGTCGCATGCTTGATCGAAAGATGACGCCGTCCAAGACTCTCGCCCCGTTCCTGGCGGCGGCGCTGGCGGCCTGTGCGTTCTGCGCATGCTCCAGGCCGGACCAATCCCATTCTGGCGAAGGCGGCATCCTGATGTCGATGGAAGAGGCTTTGTCTCGTCCGGCCGAGTTGGAGATCCCCGGTCCCGTCAAGATATGGGTTGCTGAGAAGTCCTCGGAGATGGGAGTCTATTACGTCCTTTCCGAGCGCGAGCTTCTGGAGCCGGCGAAGCAGGACGAGGCCGCGCAACGCCTCGTCCTCTTCAAGGGTCGCGCGGAACTCCGGGTCGCAGACACGATCAAAGTCTGCGACGCTGGAGCCTATGCCGTCGTGCCTCCCGGCACCGAGTGGCGCCTGAAGCGTCTGGGGCCCGAACCTGTGGTCTTCTCGCTGCTCATCACGCCAGACATCGTGCCGTTGACCGGCCTACTGCGTCTGAAGTCGCCTTAAACTCAACGCCGTCCAAAGCTTCTCGAGGGTGAGGCGGTCCTCGGCGCTCAGAAGCGCAAAGCCTGCCGCGTAGTACAGGGTCGCGGACGCCGCCGTCAGCCCGAGGAGTGAGGTCCAGGTTCCGGCCTGGTCCTGGAGAGGCCACAGGAAGAGGATGAGCACTGCCCCCGCAGCGAGCGGCCGTAGGAGGATTCCTTCCAGGTATTGCGCGGGACCCATGGAAAATAGGGAGCGGCTGACCATCAGGGCGTAGGGCGGGGCCGTCAGTGCCTGGGCCGCGAGCAGTCCGAGCGCCGCACCGGTGATCCCGAGCCGCGGAATGAGGATGTACCAACACCCCAGGCTGACCGTCGCCTGGAGCATCTGCCAGGCGAGTGCGGAGCTTGGCTTTCCGAGTCCGTAGGCCGCGGTCAGCGGCATGTTTCCCAGTTGATGAAGGAAGTAGGCCGTGCTCAGGAGCCTCAGGGGCCGCGCTGCCTGGCTTGCGAATTCCGGGCCGAGCCAGAGCGTCAGGAATCGGGGCGCAAGCACGAAAAGCAGAGCGAAGCCGGGAATAATCAGCCACAGCGTCAACTGACTGCATTGGCGGTATGCCTTGCGCAGTGTAGCGTGGTCGCCCAAGCCGGAAAGCTCGCTCATCAGGGGGAAGGCCGTCGTCGTGACCGAGTTCGCCAGGACCCAGAAGCGGCGCAGCAAAAACGACGGGATCAGGTAGTAGGTCAGCTGGGTCATGGGGAAGAAGTAACCGATGATGGCCTTGTCCCACTGGAAGGTCACCGACCAAGCCAGCTGGGCGAGGAAGACGCTGAAGGCGTAACTGGAGAACTCTCTCAGTTTCTTGCTTCTCAGAACTGCGGAGCCCGAGGTCCGCGACGGCGGCGGCATCAGTCTCAGCGCCGTTATAAACGCGATAATCGAGATGGCAAGTTGGACCGAGACGAAGAATACGGCGACGGCCTGCAGGCCGAATCCCCGGCTCAGGAGAGCGACGCTCCCGATCAGCACCAGGCCGCTTTGAAGGATAGTCAAAAGATTGGCGAGGCCGAACTTTTGGAGGCCTTGCAGCACGGCGAGCGCGAATTGGGTCCAAGAAAAGAAGACGGCTGCCGTTGCGCCGCAGGCGATGATCCAGGCCCCGGGTTGCCTCAGTTCGGGGCTGATGTCGAAGAATCGATGGGTCAGACGCGCGCGGAGAAGGAGCACGGTCGTCGCTCCCAAGAGGACGCCGGCCGTGTGCAGAAAAATGGAGAAGTAAAGGATCGGCCAGAGTTGGTCCATCTCCCGGCGGGCGACGTGCTCCGCGACGGTCCTTTGGGTCGCGCTCGGCGAGCCGAAACTCAGCAGGCTGAGATATCCCGCCACCATCCCCAGCAGACCGTAGAGGGCGTACCCCTCCGAGCCGAGGGACCTGAGGAGGAGGGGGACTAGAAAAAACCCCAGGGCCAGGAGGGTGCCCTGCCCCGAGAGGTTCCAGAAGACGTTTTTTCCAAAACGAATCGTTCGATTTGAATCCGAGGCTGGCACGCACGGTAATATAACAAAACCCCCCGGACCGCCCAACCCATTTCGAGGAGTATCAAGTAGGGCGGTGACCTGGCGAGGAGCTGGAGTTTCCTATTTTGTCCGTCCGGGCTTTGAGTCTGGACGAGATCCCGTATCACGGCTATACTAGGAGACGATGCTCCTCCTCGCCTTTGCGCTGACGATCGGCATCCCCGCCCGCGCCGATGTCGTCTACCTAAAGAATGGCAATCGGATGGAGGGCGAGATCATAGGACGGACGGCCACGCAGATCACCCTCGACTTCGGCTATGGGAGTACGCTCCTCGACAAGGCAGACATCGCTAAAATCGTGCGCGCCGACAAAACGCAGGCCCTGAGAACGGACATGAAGCTCAAGCTCCGGCGATATGCGGCGGGCCTCGTCGTGCCGAAAGGCGGCGAGCGGCTCGACAAGTTGTATCGTGCCGCGCAATCCACGCGCGAGAAGGCGCTCGATGCCCGAACGCTGTCGCGCGACCTTGATGAGGAATTCACGCAGCTACAAGAGAGCCTGCCGGAGCTCAAGGCAGACTACGCCTCGCAATCTGCGGACCTCGGCCGTGTCGACGCGGGGTCCGACCCCTCCGCCTACAACCGCCGCGTCGGAGAGATCAACAAGATAGGCGCGAGCATCCAGACCGCTGAGCTTCGTCTCGAAGAAATCGACCGCCTCAAGAAAGTGGCCGGCATCCAGAGGCACGACTACCTCGAGAACTACCGGCATCTCGAGGACTATGTCCGCGGCGAGGGCGCGGGTCTGCTGAAACAGGAGGCCGAATATTACGCATGGCTGCGCGATGAGCTCGCGGCGATGACCAGCGACTTCCACCGAAACGAGGTTCCTGCCGAGAAGGACGCCGGCGGAGTGTTCGTTAAGGTGCTCCTGAACGGCAAGGTGACCGTGCGCCTGCTCGTCGACACCGGTGCCTCGACGACTTTGCTCTACAAAGAAGCCATAACGCGGCTCGCCCTGCCTCCGGACGCGCGCGTGGGCGTTGGTGAGTCGAGGGTCGCCGACGGCCGCACGATCAAGACCGACATTCATCGGCTCGCCTCAATGTCCGTCGGCAGATCCGAGGTCAAGAACGTGCTCGTCGGCTCCTCTCCGGTCTCGGAGCAGGGCTTCGACGGGCTGCTTGGCATGACATTTCTAGGCCAGTTCATCGTCCGCGTCGACGCCACCCATGGGCGGCTCATACTCGAGGACCTCAAATAATCTTCCGCCATCGTTTACGCATGGCAAGACCAGGCGACCTTTGTTCCATCCGTTTAGCTACACTAAGCCATGGATAGTGCGACGAGAGGTTTGATTGTTTTCAGCGTCTTGGCGGGCGTGAGCGGCCCTCAGCTTGCTGCGGCAAATCCGCCGTCGGACTGGTTCGTTCCTGCGGAAGCGTTCACGCCAGCCGGGACTAATACGCCGATGCCCGTTTTCACTCCGCGTCAGGCACTGGCTGAGACCATCAACTTTCTTACGCAACCGAGCTTAAAAGGCCGAGAACTCGGAACGCCAGAACTCGATCAGGTCTCAGACTACCTGGCGGCGCAATTTCGCGATGCGGGTTTGCAGCCCGCAGGCGATGATGCCGGAAGCTATTTCCAAACCTGGACTGAAGCGCTTGAAGCCCCAAAGGGACCAACGACGCTTAAAAATATAATCGGAATCATCCCAGGAAAAAATCCTGCGTTCGCAGGGCAGAGCGTCGTAATCGGCGCACATTATGATCACCTGGGCCGGGGCTGGCCGGATGTTCATCGCGGCGATGAGGGAAAAATTCACCCGGGTGCCGACGACAATGCAAGCGGGATCGCGATTCTGCTTGAGCTTGCCCGCTCAGGAATGCAGCCGGCTCGGACGGTGATCTTTGTCGCCTTCAGCGGCGAGGAGGCGAAACTCCTAGGCTCCTCCCATTTTGTCAAAGCGTATTCGAATGGCAACATTCTCGCCATGATCAACCTCGATACCGTTGGGCGCCTTGGGGCAAACAAGCTCGCTATATTCGGGATCGGCTCCGCCAAAGAGTGGGGCGATGTTTTTCAGGGCGCAGGCGACGTCACCCATGTTCCTCTCGAACTCATCTTAATGGACATCGGCGCAAGCGATCAGAAGAGTTTTCTGGACGCCGGCATTCCGGCCGTTCAGTTCTTTAGCGGCGCAAATTCAGACTATCACCGCCCAAGTGATGCTCCCGACAAACTCGACTATGCAGGCATGATCAAAGTCGCGGCCGTCGCCAAAGAAGTTATCGACTATCTGGCCGAAGCAAAGGAACCTCTGACTTCCACCCTGACCCCAGGAAATCCGCCTCCTGATGATCCTCGAACGCACACGCAGAAGAAGGTCTCTCTCGGCATAGTCCCTGATTATGCCTTTACGGGTACCGGTGTGAGAGTCTCGGGCGTAGGAGCCTCCTCCCCGGCGGGGAAAGCCGGGATTATCGAGGGGGACATTATCCTTCAGATGAATGAAACCATGATTCAAGATCTGCGCGCAATGTCGGTTTTCCTAAAAACCATTCAAGCAGGAGACCTGGTCAAAATTCGAGTCAGTCGCTCCGGAGCGGATGTGACCGTGACCGCCACGGCCGTAGAAAGGTAGACCGGTCCCAGCGCCTATGCTTGTGGGCCTAGGGGGTTGCCGTCCTGCTGCTCTTAGTGTGCAGGTTGTGCAGGGATAGGCAGACCGGACGATAGGTTCCGCACGCTCTGGTAGAGCGAGCCTGGCACACCGATGAGGGCGAGAACGGAATTGTCGCCGGGATCGTAGGTTACGTCCCAGGGTGGGAGGATCTTTATTAGCCCTTCGCGGAATTCCTGCGCGTCTTCGGGAGTCTCCCAACTGCTTTTCCAGACGGAGAAAGAAGTTTTCCCGTTCTTATACGTCCGGATGAGGTCGCCGGTCCATCCTGCGGCGAGGGACTCTGCTTCGGGGCCCGTGGCGGGATACCCGAGGAACAGCAAGTAGGTCACGAACTCTCCCCGCGTGTCCGTCTCGGCGAGTTCCCATCCCTGCGGAAGGCTTCCAGAGATGTCGGGAAGATCGATGTCCTTAGGGGCATCGGAGTTGAAATATTTTTCCGGATGGAGCAGCTGCGCTGTGGAAAGCGGCGGCTTCAAATAAAGCGCATTGACGCCGTTCCAGCCTTGCCGTTCCTTGACGGTCTGGATGAATTTCGCGGCGATGCCGTAATCAAAAGCCCTCGAGACCTGCGCCGCGGCGCCAGTCGGGCTATTGTCGTACTTGGGCTGCTTCCCGCTCCATTCCCACGGGCGCTTGATTCCCAGCATCTTTCTGGCGCTGCTCTCCGGCATGCATTCGATAAACGTGAGCGTCGCGTCCCCCTCGGTCAGCGCTGTGACGGCGTACTGGGCGTCGGTGGTCTTGGCTCGCCACGTCATCTTCTCGAGGTCGAACAACTGGTCTTGAAGGGCGTGAAAGGTTTCGTGTATGTGCGTGCCTCGGGACCGGAGCGGGTCTATGTCCGCGTTGGAGTAGAGCTTTTTCGTCGTCCAGTTGTAGATGCCCATGATGGATTGCGCCTCTTCGAGCGGAATACCCATAGACTGCAAGACCGTATAAAACTCTTCGGCAGGGAGAGCCTGATAGTCGACGGGACCCTTAAATTTAAGTTCGCGCACATTCTCGATGAGTTCGTTGATCGCTTGCTGGGATTGGTCTTGCGCAGATAGCGGCTCCTGCGCCATGGAAGACGCGCACGGCCCCACGCAAAACGTTGCGGACAAGATGGCGACGGCGGATAGAGTTTTCATAAGGGGCATGGTAAACAAAAGGGGAGGTATCTCAATAGAGACTTTCGACCTACTAGGGGAATGGCTTATGCCGGATTGCCATGGGACGAAAGACCCAGGACAAAATGGGTTGCCGACCGCATAGCGGCTATTTTTTCCCGTCGATGGCGGGTCCGGCGGCGGTCAATGCGGAACGGGTGGGAGCGATCGCCCACGCGGCGGGCTGGTCGCGGTCGGTGACGGCGAACAGCAGCCGCCCGTTCGTGGAATCCGTCCCGAGAAACGCGCCGCGATGAGAGGTCCACGGTGAGCTCCAACGCTGGCCGCCATTCTCTGCGACGAGCAGGACGCGCGGGGCGAGGAAATCTTTGCCGGTGTTGTTGCGTCGCGTCGGGTCCTTGGCAATGACGTACAGGCCGCGGTCCGTCTCGACGGCGCTCTCGATCTCACCCTCGGCTTCGAGCAGGGGGACGCGCCGGCCTGTTTTTGGATCACCCGATTCAAGGACGAATCGTCCGGTCTCCGACATCCAGCGCACCGACAACGCGGTCCCGTCGGGCCGAAGAGCTAACGGCACGCCGGTAAGCGCCACGCGCCACTCGGCGACCTGGCGCTTGTCGCGCAGATCGTAGACCGTCATGCGTGGCCGTTCGGTCTGCTTCTCGGCGACGATGAGATAGGGCTCATCGAGCATAAGTGCCCGCCACGCGGCCGGCCCCGTCAGGACGCCGCCCGCCGGCTCCGCGCCGAAGGCTCTCCAGCCGATGCCCTCCTTGCAGTTCCAGACGGCGATCGGGTCCGCCGACCAGGCAGGGTGTCCGAGTGCCGTGACGCCGCCGCCGATTGGATTCTCCGACAGGATGCGCCCGCTGGTCGCGTCCACGACGAGGATGACGCGGTCCACCGGTTCGCTGCGTGAGATGTAGTGTCCGATCTTTCCGGCGTCGAGCAGGACTCGGCGGCCGTCACGTGAGAGTGCCGCGGCGCCGCCCAACACGAAGCCTTTGAGGCGCCGCTTCGTCCGAGCGCCGGAGGCGCGGTCTAAGACAACGATATAAGTGCGATCGGGAAACCGGCCCTCGACGTAGGCCAGACGCCGCGACGACGGGCTCCAGTAGAACGCCTGCGCGCTGGAGGCGCCGGCGATGCGCTCGACGCCCGACGGCAGCGGCTTCTTGCAAGCCGCGAGTAAAAAAACGGCCAGGACGAAGCGATGTCGTAAGGAAATAACTATGGATTAGACGGCGGGCGGCTTGCCGCCCCTCTTGTGTTGCTTTTAAGACCGGATGTTGAGCACCGCCGCCTCGAAGACGGAGATGTTTTCACGGACGTGGCCGTTGGGGCCGATGATGCAGTTGGTCAGGTTCACTCCCTCGCCGACGGTGACGTTGTCGAAGAGGATGCATTGCGCAAGGCTCGCGCCCTTGCCGATCTGCGCGCGGTCGCCGATCACGGTGAACGGGCCGATCTTCGCGTCCGCCGCGATGCGGCAGCCTTTGCCGATGACGACGGGCGCGATAAGCTTCGCCTTGGGGTCCACGACGGTGCCTTCCTGAACCCATACGCCTTTGCGGATCTCGACGCCGGGGATGTTGATCTTGACCTTGCGGCCGAGGCAATCGGCTTGCGCGCGGCGATACTCGGCGAGGTTTCCGACGTCGCACCAGTAAGCGTCGGTTTCGTAGGCGTAGATCGGCTTCTTCATCTTGAGAAGCTTGGGCCACACGTCATGGCCGAAATCGCAGACGCGGCCTTTAGGCACCAGCTGGAGCACTTCAGGTTCGAATATGTAGATGCCGGTGTTGACTTTGTTCGAGAACACATCGCCCCACGACGGTTTTTCCAGGAAGCCCTTTATTTTTTGGCCGCCGTCGGTGAGCGTCACGCCGTACTCGAAACGCGCGTCGATGCGTTTGGTCGCCATCGTGGCGATCGAGCCGCGTTTGCGGTGGAAGTTCCACATCGCGGTGAGGTCGATGTCGGAGAGCCCGTCTCCCGACATCACGAAAAACGGGCCATCCTTAAGGAATTTCTCGGACTTCTTAATGGCGCCCGCCGTGCCCATCAGTTTGGGCTCGTGCGAGTAATGGATCTTAAGGCTCCATCGCGACCCATCACCGCAGTAGCCGCGCACCTGCTCCGGGTGTACGTGCAGGTTGATCATCACTTCCTGCACGCCGTGCTTGAGCAGGTTGTCGAGGACATGATGAATCACGGGCCGGTTGACGACCGGCACCATGGGTTTGGGCGTCTCGTATGTGAGCGGGCGCAGGCGGGTGCCCGCGCCGGCCGCCAGGAGCATCGCTTTTTTGGGGAACATGTCAGGCATTCAGGTTCGGTGCGACCCATTTCTTCGCCATGTCGAGCAGGCCCTGCGTGCGCTCGGGTTTGTCGCTCTCGGCGTAGACGCGCATGAGGGGCTCGGTGCCCGACGGGCGCATCAGAAGCCAGTGGTCGTCCTCGAGGACGATCTTGAGGCCGTCGATCGAGATGAGTTCTTTGATCGTCGTGCCGAGGATCTTTTTTGGGAGCTTCTTGATGAGCTTCTGCGTCCAGAGCGCTTTGTCCACGACGGCCTTGTGGATGCGGTAGTCGATGCGCTTGTAATGTGAAGCGCCGAAGCGCGTCTCGACTTCTCTCCAGAGTTGCGAAGGTGTCTTGCCCATGACGGCCATCATCTCGAGAAATAAGAGCGCGGCGAGCATGCCGTCGCGTTCCGCGATGCCGCCCTTGTTGGCCCAGGCGTAGCCGCCGGACTCCTCGCCGGCGATATCGGCCTCGCCCGCGGCGATGCGTTCGGCCACGTGCTTAAACCCGACCGGGAGCTGTTCAAAGGGGATGTTCTTCTCCTTGGCGATGCGTTCGGCGAGGTAGCCGAGGGAAACGGATTGCACGATCTTCTTCTTGTACTTTTTCTTCTCGATGAGATAGAGCGCGATCATCGGGAAGACCTGGCAGGGCGTCAGGTACTTGCCGTTTTCATCCACGAGGCCGAAGCGGTCGGCGTCGCCGTCGAGCGCCAAGCCCACGGTCGCCTTGTTGCGTTTCACCGCATCCGACAGAGCCGCCAAATATTGCTCGATGGGTTCCGGGCGAACGCCGCCGAACAACGGATCGTGCTTCGCGCGGATTTCGACGAGATTCTTCGCTTTGAGTACCTCGGTCATAAGGCCGGTTCCGGAGCCGTGCATGTAGTCGATGACGATCGGCTTCTTGATCTTCGACTTGATCTTGGAGAGGTCGGCGCGCGCTTTCAGGTACTGCACGTAGACGTCGCGGTAGGACTTCACCTTGATCTCGGCGGCGCGCGTCGGCGTTGTACGGTCCATCCAAGACTCTATGCCCTTCGTCATGGGATCAAGCGCGGAGCGACCGTCGATCTTGATCTTGACGCCGTTGTACGCCGGCGGATTGTGGCTCGCGGTCACCATGACGCCGACGCCGCCGAGCTTCTTCGTCATATAGCTGACGGCGGGCGTGGGCAGGGCCTCGGCCATAAGGATCGGGTGCATCTGGTTGGCCTCAAGGACCTTGGCGATCTCGCGCGCGAAGGCGTCGGACTGGAAGCGTTTATCGTAGCCGATGACCATCGGGCCGGAGAACGGGCCCTTCGAGCCTTTATGCTTGATCTGCTCTTCCTTGACATAGTCGGCGATCGCTTGGGCGACCCGCCGGCAGTTCTGGAAAGTGAAGTCACGAGCGATCACGCCGCGCCAGCCGTCGGTTCCAAATTTAATGGGGTCAGCCATGTTATTTGTCTCTCCGTCCGTAATCGTCCTGCAGGCGCACGACATCCTGCAGTTCCGGCGTGGACACCTCGATGAGGGTCACTCGCCATTTTGTCGCTCCAAAACGGTGAATCGTGTTTGGAGGAATCGTGAATGCGGAGCCGGGTCCTACGGCCCTCGTCTTTTTCCCGAGCAGGAGCTTCAGCCGCCCGCGCAGCACCATCAGGCTTTCGTGCTTGCGGCGGTGAAACTGGAGGCTCAGGCGGTGTCCCTTCTCGATGACGATGATCTTTCCGACGTATTTCTTGGAACGGGCGAAGATTATCTCATGGCCCCAGGGTTTGGGAACGCGCTCAACGAGGCTGAGTTTCATGGTCGCCTCCAATGGCGATCGACGCGACCCTTTCCTCGCGTATGCTCGGTCATAATTGGCTGTAGTCCCCGACCAGGGACCCGCCCGCGAGAGCCGTCCCAGGTCCGAGCACCGCGTGGGTTCCGACGCGCGCCTTCGGTCCGACGATGCAGCGCTCGAGGCGCGCTCCATCGCCGATCGAGGCCCCGTCGAGCACGACACAGTCCGTGAGCTGTGCGCCGCGACCGATGCGGACCTTGGAGCCGAGGCTCACCGAGCCGGAGAAACGAACGAAGGGCGCCGCCTTCGTTCCGGCTCCGGCCGTTACTCGCGCACCGTCCGCATTTTTGAACGGGCGGGCGCGGGGCCCGGGCCTGAACGGGGTGCGGCCCTGGAGCAGATCGAGGTGCACCTGCAGATACATCTCGACCGATCCGATGTCGATCCAATATCCGGGCGCCACGTAGCCGGCGATGCGGGCTCCGGCCGCCAAGCGTTCGGGGAAAAGGCCGCGCTCGAGCGAGTAAGGTTTTCCCTGGGGGAGATGGGTGAATACGGACGGCTCGAACAGATAGGCTCCGGCGTTGATCGAGTTGCTCACGACTTCATCCCAGGACGGCTTCTCGAGGAAGCGACGCACCATTCCTTTCTCATCGGTGATCACGAGTCCATACAGCGTCGGATCCTTCACCCGGGTCAGGGCGATCGAGATTTCCGCGCGGCGGGCGCGGTGAAATTTTAAAAATGCGCCGAGGTTGAAGGCGTTGAGCACATCGCCGTTGAGCACGAGTGTCGTTCCGTTCAGAAGCGATTGGGCGTTCTTGAGCGCGCCTCCCGTGCCGAGGGGGATGCTCTCGCGCACGTAGGAAATCTTGAGCCCCAGGCGCCGTCCGGTGCCGAACGCGCGTCGGAAGGTCCCCGCGCGGTAGGACGTGCAGAGCACCACCTCCCGGACCCCGTGTCGGCTCAGGACCTGGAACTGGTATTCGAGGAAGGGCCGGTTCATGACGGGCAAGAGGGGCTTGGGCGTCTCCACAGTGAAGGGACGCAGCCGGGTGCCCATGCCTCCGATGAGGATGACCGCTCTCATGAGGCCGGATTCTACAAAAATAGAGGGTGCCATATTTATTATGATGAACGCGTCCTCCTATGGCTTCAAACCTTCACGTCCGGCCGTCTCAGACGGCGAACCGCAAAATCTTCGTTTTCAGCTTGCTGGGGCTCGTATTCTTCCTGGCCACCGAGGCCCTCCTCCTCCGGTCCTATGTCCGCACGGACACGCGGCCTCCGTCCTGGGATCAATCGATCCACATGGAAATCGCGCTTGATTATCGCGAGGCCTTGAAGGAGGGACGCCTCTCCGACGCCTGGTATCTCGCGCCGAAACCGGGGATGCCGCCTTTCCCGCCCGCTTACCACCTTTTTCTCACGCGCGCCTACGCCTGCGCCGATCCGGCCCACGCGGCTCTATGGGTCAACTGGTTCTACCTGGCTCTTCTCTGCGTCTCGATCTTCGCCATCGCCTGGCGTTTTCGTCCCGATGCGACCGCGCTCGCCGCCGTCATCCTCTTTGGGGCCTCGCCCGCGGTCCAGGACCTGCTGACGACCCAACTCGTGGATCTGCCGATGGTTGCGCTCGCCGCCGCCGCCTATTGGGCGCTGCTTGCCTCCGACGAATTCCTTCTCTGGCTTCCCGCTCTGACCTTCGGCGTTGTCCACGCCGTGGGGATGCTCCATAAATGGTCCTTTTTCAGCTATATGTTCCCGGCCTATTTGATTGCGCTGCGAGCCTTTCGCGATAAGCGCACTGCTTCAATCATGCTCGTTTGCGCGGCGCTCTCGGCAGCGCTCATAGTCCCGTGGTACTCGGCCCATATCGCGTTGCTTCCATCGCGTCTCGTTCAGGCTTCCACCGATTTCTCTATCTCGGCGTTGACCCCGGGGGCATGGGGGACATATTTCAAGCAGGCTTCGGACTCGATTGGCCCTGTCGTCTGGCTGCTCGGCACGATCGGCCTCCTTGCGCCTCAATACCGGCAGCGCCGCGAGCAGGGCTGGATCCTTCTCGCGTGGTTCGCGACCAGCTACATCTTCTGGACAATCGTGCCGAACAGACAACTGCGCTTCGTCCTGCCCGGACTCGTTCCTATTGCCGTCGGACTCTGTTCGACCTGGCCCAAGTTCGTGACGTGGGGCGCGGCGGCCCTCCAGCTGGTCGGCTTGTTCAATTTTTTCGGCGGCTGGGTCGGCCCGGTCAAGTTGGACCTGCCTTTCTACACGCTCCAATTCTTCGAGAACAGGCCGCCGGCAAAGGAGGACTGGAAGACGGAGGAGATCCTCCGCAAGATCGATGCCGAGCGCGATCCCGCGATGCCCATCAGCAACGTGACGCTCGTCGCCAACGACTCCTATTTCAACGCGCCCACCTTCCAGTGGATGCAGCGTCGTTTGGGCCTCGAGCACGTGCGCATGCGCGGCGTCAACCGCCGGCTTTGCGAGTTATCGGAGTTCGTTCTCCTTAAGGACCCAAAGGTCGGGCCGGGGTCCGTCATCTGGGGCTTGCCTGAGGCTTCGGCGGAAATCCGCGACCTCAAGGGCTGGTTCGGCCAGGCGTACGAAGAAATCGCGCGCTGGCCGCTTCCCGACTCGAACAACGCGATTCTCTATCGGCAGCGCCGCGGCCTGAAGAAGCCTTACAAGGGCGAGTTCCTCCTCTATCAGTATTACACTGCGGGCAAGGTCGTTATCAAGGACCTTAAGATGAATTTTGGGCCCTGGGATCCCGAGAGATCTGTGTATAAGACCATGAGCCTCAACGTCGGCCAGCTCGACATTCGCGGCCTTGTTCTCGATGGCACTAAGCTCGATCTGGTCGGCGTCGGCTTCATGCCGATTAAGAAAAAAGAACTCGAGAACGATTGGGTCGATGTCCGTCTGCTGCGCCTGGAGCGCCTGCGGATCAAATCGCTCAACGTGGGCGCTTCGGAGTTGAAGGTATTTCTCACCCTTCGCTTAAAGGGGCTTTCCATCGACGAATTGACGCTCGACAAGACCGTGCGCATCTCGGGCACGTACAACGGCAAGCGGGTGGGAGCTGAGGCCGGGATTCAGCTTCTCGACAATCCGCGGCGGCTCAAGATCGACATCATGTCCGTGCGCCTCGGGGGCCTGAACGTTCCGCTCTCGATGTTCCGGGAGATCAAGGAGCTCACGGTTCCTCTGTACCCGAATCCGGAAACGCCGTTCGCCATCGATTTGCCCGGCCTGACGATCGCCAACGGACGTCTGACGGTCCCGTGACCAGACGCTACGGTACGTGCAGCCTTATCCTTGTAGGCGCCGGCCTAGCGCCCGGCGCCGTGGACCACGCTGTAAGGCAGGTCTTCGGAGCCGGCTCCGGCCTTTCTCACCGCGCCCATGATGTCCGGCAGCTGTTCGCGCGTAAAGAAGATGTTGCCTTTTGGGGCGATTACGACCGCGAGGTTTATTTCCGTAACGGCCCCGAAGATGCGCAGATACTGCTGGACCGACATTGGCTGTAGAGGGGCGGGGGCGGGCGCCAGCC
The DNA here is from genome assembly GCA_038059415.1 of Elusimicrobiota bacterium. Classification (GTDB taxonomy): domain Bacteria; phylum Elusimicrobiota; class Elusimicrobia; order UBA1565; family UBA9628; genus GWA2-66-18. The sequence goes on from JBBTJN010000025.1 coordinate 32,568, forward strand.
AGACGCTGGTGTAGGCGAGGATGACGGGGGTATCCCGGTCAGCGACGAGCACCGAGCCGTGCGCGTAAGGCTGCGGGTATTGGTTCGCGTTGATGAAATTCACGTCGTTGCGCTTGGTGGCCATCTGCATGCTCGCCCAGGTCTGGCTCGAGATCGGCACGAGGAGCTGCGGGAACGTTGCCAACTCGGCGCCCACGGCATCAGGCGTCGGCGTCTTTTCGGGGGGGTTGCCGCAGGCGGCGAACGCCGCGGCCAGGACTGCGAGCGCCGCGAGTCTCATGCGGGCGGCTCGATCAATACGGCCGTCGTGATGACCGAGTCGCCGCAACGGATGCTTTCGGCTTTCCCTGAGACGTCATCGAACGAGACTCGGTTCGGTGCGGGCATTGATGCCGGGGTGCTCCACTCATAAGCGGTGCGGCCCTTCAGGTGCGGCAAGGATTTTCCCTCGACGTAGGAAAAGACCTCATCGGGCGGGCCCATTGCGGAGACGATTTGCTCTCGCGTCATGCCGATACGCAGCTTCAGGCAATGGTGGTAGTTGAGCGCCGGCTGCCTGGAGCAGTTGGCGGCTATGAGGAACACGGCGGGAAGAGCGCGCCGCATCACGTGACGATTCCCTGCTCGCGGAGGTAGTGACGGATCTTCGAGCGGGCGCGGGCGGTCTTCGCGTAGTTGAGCCAGTCTTTTTTCGGCATAGAGCCTTTCTTCGTGATGATCTTGCAGATGTCGCCGGACTTGAGCGCCAGGTCAATCTTGACCATCTTGTTGTTGACTTGCGCGCCGACGCAGGAGAATCCGATCGCCGTGTGCACGGAGAAGGCGAAGTCGAGGGGTGTGGCCCCCGCGGGCAGAACCTTGACCTCGCCCGCCGGCGTGAAGACGAAGACTTGGTCGAACTCGAGGTCCGTCTTAAGGCTGTCGAGAAATTCGCGGGGGGAGTTCAAGTCTTGAAGCCACTCCATCCACTGCCGCAGCCAGTTTAGCTTCTCTTCCATGTGCGCGTCGCGCGCCGACTCGCCGGTCTTGTAGCGCCAGTGCGCGGCGATGCCGTACTCGGAGGAGCGATGCATCTCCTCGGTGCGGATCTGGATCTCGACGAACTCGCCGGTCGGGCTGACGATAGTCGTGTGCAGTGACCGGTATAAATTCAGTTTAGGAGTGGAAATGTAGTCGGTGAAGGAACCCGCCACGGGCTTGAAGTGTGTGTGGATGATGCCGAGAAGCGCGTAGCAATTGGCCACGGTGTCGGTGATCATGCGCACGCCGAGGGCGTCCTGGATGTCTTCAAACGGCTTCTGCTGTCTCTCCATCTTGCCGTAGATGGACCAGAGCGTCTTGCTTCGCGCGAGGATGCGGCAGGGGATGTTCGTGGCGGTGAGCGCCTTTCCGATGGCCGCGCTGGTTTCGGCGAGATTCTTCTCGCTGTTGGCGAGCATGGCCGCGACCTTCTGCGAGAGCTCGAGGTGCTCCTTGGGGTGCAGATATCTGAAAGCGAGGTCCTCGAGCTCCCCCTTGAGCTTGAACATTCCGAGGCGATGCGCGAGCGGAGCATAGAGGGCCATGGTTTCCGCGGCAATCCGCTCCTGCTTCTCGCGCTTGAGATAATTGAGCGTTTTCATGTTGTGCAGGCGGTCCGACAGTTTGACCACGATGACGCGGATATCCTGGGCGGTGGCAAGGAGCATCTTGCGCCAGTTCTCGGCCTGCGCATCATCGCTCGACTCGAACTTGAGGGCGTCAAGCTTGGTGACCCCCATGACGAGCATGGCGATCTCCTCACCGAATTCGGCGCGCAGCTGCATCTCGGTCGTCGCGGTGTCCTCGACCGTGTCGTGCAACAGCCCCGCGCAGACCGTGGGCAGATCCATGCGCCATTCGATCAGCGACTCAGCGACTGCCGCGCAATGCGTTAGATAATGCTCTCCGGAGGCGCGGGCTTGGTGGGAGTGCACCTTCTCCGCGAAGTCCCAGGCGAGTTCGAGCGCGATCGGGTCCACGTGGGGTGAATAAGCGGAAAATTTTGTGAGCAGGTCGTCTTTTTTTATCATGGTCGCCTCCATCGGTGATCGACGCGATCATTTCCTCGCTTGTGCTTGGTCAGGGGGCCTCGGCGGAATCGCGCGTGGCGTTTTGGAGCTCAAAGAGCCGACGGTATAGGCCTCGGGCGGCCATGAGTTCCATGTGCGTTCCGGACTCGACCAGGCTGCCTGAGTTCATCACGAATATTCGGTCCGCCGGCGCGACGGAGGCCAGGTCATGAGCGATTGTGACGACGGTGCGTCCGGCGAGCGCGCTCGCGAGCACGGAGAGAATCTCCGTGCGGGCCGGGCCGTCGAGATGCGCGGTCGCCTCATCGAGGACGACGATTTCCGGATCTTTGAGCAGCATGCGAGCGATCGCTAATTTTTGCCGCTGTCCGGAGGAGAGGGAAAAGCCCCAGTCGCCGAGAGTCGTCTGGTAGCCTTCGGGCAGGGCTGAGATGAATTCCTCGGCCCCAACGGCCCGCGCGGCCTGCTCTACCTCGGAGAGGGTTACGACTTTGCGGCCGAAAGCTAAGTTCTGGAAAACAGTGTCGTTGAACAGTGCGGCATCCGCAGACACGAGGCCCACGCGGGCGCGGATGGAGGACGCGTCGAACTCGCGTGCATCCACCCCGTCAAACGTCAGGCGGCCCTCCGACGGGTCGTGCAGGCGCAGCAGGAGCTTCGTAATCGTCGTCTTGCCGCAGCCGTTCGGGCCTACGATCGCCGTTCGCGCGCCTTTTGGTATCTCAAGATTGAGGCCGCGCAGCGCCCAGGCCCGCGCGCTGGGGTATCGGAAGCCGATGTCTTCAAGATGGATGCTAGACTTGAGGCGCTTGAAGCCCGGCATCCGTTTACGGGGCACGGCCGTCTTCTCATCGAGGACCTGGAACAGGCGCTCGGCCGAGGCCCAGGCGCGCTGCCCCTCGGCATTGACGCGGGCGAGGTTTTTTATCGGCGCATAGGCGGCGAGCATAGCGCTCATGAAGGCGAAGAAAGCGCCGGGAGTCATGCGTCCGTGGATCACTTCGCGGCCGCCGAACCAGATGACGGCGGCGACGATAACCGAGGTTCCGACCTCGAGCAGGGGGTTCATCAACGCGGTGGCGCGCAGGTAGCGCATCATCGGCTGGAAGAAGGACTCGTTTTCCTCCCGGAACTTCTCGGTGGCGCCCTCTTCGTAGTTGAAGGCCTTCACCGTCATCATGCCCTGCACGCTCTCCTGGAAACGGTGATGCAGGCGGTCGACGGCGATCTGTGACTGGCGGCTGGACTCGCGCATCTTGCGCGACAGCACGTAGAGCGCGGCCAGCGACAGCGGCGAGCCGAGCAAGGTCAGCAGGGCGAGGCGCCAGTCGAGCTTGAACAGGGACGCGACGAGGAAGATGACCGTGAGGCTGTCACGGATCATATAAACTGGCAAGGTCGTCAGCGCGCTCTGTGCGAGCGTCAGATCCCCGGTCACGAGCGACAGCACGTCGGCGCCGCGAAGGCCGGAGTAGAACTCGAGCGGCAGGAGGTGCAGGTGCCGGAACAGGTCCTCTCGAATTTGTTGGCTTACACGCTGCCCGATCCAGCTCATCAGATAGTTCTGGATATAAGAAGCGACGGCCTTCAGCGCGACGAGAAGCGGCACGACGGCCACCGCCAAGGCCAGCATGCGCATGTCCTTCGCGATGAAAACCTCGTCGACGATAGGCTTGAGCAGGAGGATACCCAGGCCGTTGAACGCTGAGACGGCGGTCATCGCGAGGCAGGCCCAGCCGAAGCGACCGAGATAGGGCTTGAGGTAGCGGCGCAGGCGCCGGTCGACGCTCATCCTGCGGCCTCTTGCGCGGAGCCGGAGAGCACCGCCGCGGCGGCCCGTTCGGCCGCGCCCGGGGAGCCGAGCGAGCGGCGTATGGCGAGCAGTTCTGTGCGCATGGCGGCGGACTTCGCCGGGTCGTCGAGCAGCGCGGCGGCTTCAACGGCGATGCATTCGGCGGTGGCGTTGCCCTGAATCAGCTCGGGCACGACGGTCTTGCCGGCGAGGAGGTTCGCCATTGCGATATGTTTTACGTTGACCAACGCCTTCGCGATGGAGTATGTCGGCCAGGACAACTTATAGACGACGACCATCGGCACGCCGAGAAGGGCGTTCTCTAAAGTCGCGGTGCCCGACGAGCAGATCGCCAGGTCAAGACGACCTCGCTGGGAATAGTCCTGCTCGCGCACAAGCCTGACGCCGTCGGGAAGCGCGCCGTAAGCGGAGTCGGGCTGAGACGAGGCGGCGAAAAGGCGACCCTCGAGAAATCGGTTCTTCAGGCGCAGGAGGCGGAAGGCCTCCAGGAAGACGGGCAGATGGCGTTTGAGCTCCGAGGAGCGGCTGCCGGGCAGGAGGCCGATGAGGTTCGTCCCCTCCTTCCGGGGCTTCGGCTCGGGGATCAGGTCGAGAAGCGGATGGCCGACGAAATCGGCGGGGACGCCGGCGTCTCGGTAGAGCTTCTCCTCGAATGGGAAGATGACCAGCATCTTGTTCACGAGCCGCTTGAGGACCTTTATGCGGCCCGGGCGCGACGCCCACACCTGCGGACTCACGAAGTAGAACGCCGGAATGCCGGCCTCCTTGGCGTAGGGCAGGATGCGGCGGTTAAAGCCGTAGTAGTCCACGCAGATCAGAGCCGCCGGGCGGCGCTGCGCCATGAAGTTGCGCAGACGGGAGGACAGCTTGAAGAGAAAAGGGATCTTCAGGGCCGGCTCGATGAAGCCGGTGACGCCCCGCGAGGCGAGGTCCTCGAGAAATTCGTCCGCGACGGCGCGGCACAAAGGGCCGCCGACTGCGGCGACGCGGATGGACGGATCGCGACGCTTGAATGCCTTAATGAGGTTCGAGGCGTGGAGGTCGCCGGAGGGATCGCCGGCGACGACCAGAATCAGGCGGTTCATCGGCGTCCTGCGAACAAGTTATCCGCTAACTTGGCACGCATTAAATTGAGTCCGGGAAGCGCGCGCCGGCTGAAGGCGATGTTAGGTGTTTGCATACACTTGTTTTTTCTTAGCTGCGCAATATGTCTTTCCCGACCGACTTCGCGATCTTGCCCAGGTCCTGGGCCCAACTGGGAATTAAAGAGTGCGAGCCGACGTGTCCCGACAGCTCGTAGCGCTCGAGCTCTTCGGCGACTTGCAGCGCCAGCTTCAAGGCCTCGACTCCGCGCTCGCCGCTCGGCCAGGGCTTGCGGTTGTGGTGGATGCAGTCGAGGAAATGCCTCTGCTCGGTGCGTAGGGGATCGGTCGAGGACAGCTTCGGGCTCAGATACTCGACGTCCTTGAGGCTCTTGATCACCGCCGTCTTCTTGCGGTATACCTTGAGCGCCGTGTTGCAGTAGTCAAGCGAGATGTACGAGTCTTTTTGAAACGCCCTCAGCTTCCGGCTCTTGGTCAAGGAAATCCGGCTCGCGGTCAGGTCGGCGACGCAGCCGGTCTTGAAGCGCACGCGCACATTGGCGATGTCCTCGTGGCCGGACAGGAGGTTTGCGCCCAGGGCCTCGATGCTCTCCACCTCGGAGCCGACAAGCGTGAGGAGAATGTCGAGGTCGTGTATCATCAGATCCATGACGACGCCGATGTGGCTCATGCGCGGGTCGTAGGGGCCGAGTCGCTCCACGGTGATGTAACGCGGGTCACGTATGTGCTTGACGGCCTCGAGGACGGCGGGATTGAAGCGCTCGATGTGGCCGACCTGGAGGATGACTTCCTTGGCTTCGGACAGAGCCAGCAGCTCCTTCGCCTCATCGACGGAGGAAGCGAGCGGCTTCTCGATGAGGCAGTGCGCGCCGGCGCCGAGGACGGCCTTGCCGACCTCGTAGTGCAGGGGGGTGGGCACCGCCACGATCACCGCATCCACGCGAGACAACACGTCTTTGTAGTCGCGCACCGCGACGGTATTCGACTGCCAGGCCGCGAGCTGGGCCTTCCAGACGTTGGTGTCGCAGACGCCGACGAGCTCGACGTCGGAGAGCTTGGACAACGCGCGCGCGTGATGAGTGCCCATCTTGCCCGCGCCGATGACGGCGACACGGATTTTCGAGGATTCGGTCATGTTAAATTGGTCCCTCTGGAGAGAAGCCCATGACGGCGATTGAAGCGGCGTCTGCGTCCTTGGAGAAGCGTTCGAGGTCGAACACCAACGTGGACCCCGCTTCGAGAGCGAGGGCTTTCACGCCGGCGGCTTTAAATTGGACGAGAGTCTCAAGACCGACGACAGGCAGGTCAAAACGAAAATCCTGTTTCGGCTTTGCGACCTTCACGACGACGAGAGCGGACTCGCGGCCCTGGGAGCGCGCGAGCGACGAGGCGCGGGCGATGCAGGCGTCGGTACCTTCCATGCCCTCGACGGCGACGATGGCCGAGGCCTGCACGACGACGGTCTGCCCGATGTCGAAGCCCGCGACGGCCTTGGCCGCCTTCCAGCCGAGCGAGGCATCTTTCAGTTCGTCCTTCGAGAAGATTTTCTTGGTTAGCGCGCCGTTGGGCGCCAGCAGGTGCTCGAGATAGAGGGCGGATGAGACGCACTCGAGACCGTCCTTGGCGAACTCATCGACGACGGCCTTGAGGATGGAATCCGTGCGCTTGTCCTTGAGTCCCAGGAGAACCTTCGCCGCGCGCCAGTCGGGAATCACGCCGCCGAACAGAGACACGTGTTGGATCTTGCCGGCCATAACGACCTTGCGCACGCCCCTTCCTTTCAATTCCCGAATAGGAGCGTCGAGTTGGCCGAGCCTGAACCAGGCCAGTCCCCCCGCTACGGCCTCGAGAGCGGGGTCGGTGACCCCGGGGATGCCGAGAGCCACGACTGGTACCCCGAGGCGCTTCGCCTCCTCGGCGACGAGAAGCGGGAAGCGGCCGGAGCCGGCGATGAGTCCGAGCGGCTCCATCAAGCGTCCGATTCGATTTCAGTCGCGCCTACGGTCGGGTGCGTGAAGCCGCGCTTGCCCGTCGACTCGATGAAGTCGATCCATTCCCGGACCTCTTGACAGGGATTGCCTGCTTTGAGCTGGGCGAGCGCGGCGGCCTGTTGGAGACCCGACAGGAAGAGAGTGCGGTAGGCCGCCTTCAACTCGGTCCTCGACTCGGGCGGTACGCCCGCGCGTTTCAGGCCGAGCAAGTTGAGGCCGCGCATGACCGCGCGGTCGCCCTGGGTGTTGGCGAAGGGCAGGACGTCCTGGGCGTTCATTGAGCCGCCGCCGAGCATCGCGAGGCGTCCGATGCGGCTGTACTGGTGGATGGCGCACATGCCGCCGAGCACCGCGTAGTCGCCGACGTGGACGTGGCCCGCGAGCAGGACGGCGTTGACGACGATGACGCCGTTGCCGAGGACGCAGTCGTGCGCGATGTGCGAGCAGGCCATGAACAGGCAGCCCGAGCCGATCTGAGTGAGACCTCCTCCCTGGGCCGTGCCGCGGTTGATGGTCACGCATTCTCGGACGGTGTTCTTATCGCCCATGACGAGACGTGTTTTCTCGCCCGCGTACTTGAGGTCCTGGGGGGGTGTGCCGACGTAGCAGCCGCTATGAAGCACGTTGTCGGCGCCCAACGTGGCGTACTCAACGACCGCATGAGGCCCTATTTTAGTCCGGGCGCCGATAATCGTGTCGGGGCCGATGATCGCGTATGGTCCGATCTCGACCGTGGGGTCGATCACGGATCCAGCGTCGACGACGGCCGTCGGGTGGATGGCCATGGTCTTAGGCGGCGACCTTGTCGACGAGCGCAAACGTCATCGTCGCCTCAGCGACCATCTTGTCGCCCACGTATGACTCGCCCCGGAATTTTCCTGCGCGACCGAGACGCAGGATTTCGATGTGATGCTTGAGCACGGTCCCGGGAAGAACCGGCGCGCGGAACTTGGCCTCATCGATGCCCATGAAGAAGGCGATTTTGTTCTCGAAGCCGCCCTTGGAGAGGAGCATCGCGCAGGCGGTCTGCGCCATGGACTCGATGATAAGCACTCCCGGCATCACGGGTTGGCCGGGGAAATGGCCCTCAAAGAAGTGCTCATTGGCGGTGACCATCTTGATGCCGACGCAGTACTTGTCCTCCTGGATGACCTCGATTTTGTCGACCAGAAGAAAGGGGTAGCGGTGCGGAATCGCCTTTTTGACGCCCGTGATGTCGAGCGAGCGGATGGGTGCGGCGGCGAACGAGTTAACGGCGGAGCCGGCGGTTTCGGTGGTCATGTTATTGAGCCTCCAGGGCGGGCGATTTTGGTTTGCGTAGTTTCTTGGCCGCGGCGTCGAGGAGCTTGGCGAACTCGACGTTGTGGGCGTGGCCGAGGCGCTCAGCCTCGATCTTCATCTTAAAAAGAGGGCGGCCGATTAAAGTTAAGTCACCGATGAGGTCGAGCATCTTGTGGCGCACGAACTCATCGGGAAAACGCAGGCCCTCCGCGTTCGTATGGAAGCGATCCTTGCCGATGACGATCGCGTTCTCGAGACTGCCGCCCTGGGCCAGGCCCTGGGACTTGAGGTAGTCGACCTCGTGCTCGAAGCAGAACGTACGCGCGCACGCGACCTCGGCGAGGTAGCTCTCGCGCTCGACGACCATCGACAGCGTCATTTTCGGCATGAGAGGGTGATCGTGGATGAGCGTCGCCGCTATCTCGAACCGGTCGGAGGGCGTCGCACGATACCGCGCGCCGTCCTTGGCCATGTAGACGACCTCGTGCGGCAGGTGCAGCCAACGCTTGGGCGCGTCGAGCGTCTTGAGGCCGGCGCGTATGAGCGCCTCGATGAAGGGCAGGGCCGACCCATCCATGATCGGTGGTTCGTTGGCGGTGACGAGGATGTCGACGTTGTCGATTCCCAGGCCCGTGCAGGCGGACAGCACGTGTTCGACGGTGTGGACCTTGGCGTCACCGAGGCCCAGGTTCGTGCCGCGCACGGTCGTGAGCACGAAGTCGAGACGGGCCGGAATCATCGGCGTGCCCGCGAGATCGGAGCGGAAGAGGCGTATGCCCGTGTTGGCGGGCGCAGGGCGGAAGGAAATCTTGGACTTATTGCCGGTGTGAAGCCCGACGCCATCGAGCTCGAACTCCTTGCCGATCGTGATCTGTAGCGGGTTTTCGTTGTTCATCATATCATTGATCTCATTCCTTGACGGACGAGCCTAGGTTTTTTTCGAGTTCCTTGACCTTTTCGAACAATTCGGGCAGGCGGCTGAACAGCGCCTGGAGCTTGAATGCTTCACGGCGCGGACGGCCGGGGGTGCCGAACAGGACGGCCTTCGCGGGCACGTTGCCCATCACGCCGGTCTGCGCCGTGATGATCGCGCCGTCATCGATCGTCAGGTGGCCGGCGATGCCCGCCTGGCCGGCGAGTATAACGTTGTTGCCGATCACCGTCGAACCGGCGATGCCTGTCTGCGCGACGATGACGCAGTCGTGGCCGATCTTCACATTGTGAGCGATCTGGACGAGGTTGTCGATCTGGGTGCCCGCCTTAATGATCGTTGAGCCGACGACGCCGCGGTCGATCGTGGTGTTCGCTCCGATCTCGCAGTCGGCCTCGACGATGACGTTGCCGATCTGCGGGATCTTCGTGTGCTTTCCGGTTTTCTTGTCGGTCAGGAAGCCGAAGCCGTCGGCCCCGATCACGGCGCCGGGATGGATGATCACGCCGTCGCCGATTACGCAGTCGTCGCGGATGACGACCTGTGGGTAGATCAGGCAGTTGCGGCCGATCTTCGCGTTGACGCCGATGTACACCTGCGGCATGATGACCGTGTCCGCTCCGATCGCCGCGCCCCGCTCGATGACGACGAAGTCGCCGATGGAGACGTTTGTTCCGAAGGTTGCATTGCCGTGGATCGACGCCTTGGCGCTGTGCGTGGGGAGGATTTTGACCTTGTTCGCCTCTTCGATCATGCGCACCAGGAAGGCGAAGGCGGCGCGCGGCTCTTCGACGACCACCTTGCCCTTCGCGGCAACCGGCATCTCGCGCAGGTCCGCCGTCACGAACAGGCAGCCGGCGGTCGCGGTCGCGGCGAGCGCCGAGTACTTCCGGTTCTCGAGGAACACGGCGTCGGACGGGCCGGCGTCGGCCATGTCGGCGACGCCCGTCACTTCATGATCGAGCGAGCCGAGAGCCTCGCCGCCGACGAGGGCGGCGATCTGCGAGATGGTCAGCGGTTGCGGGAATTTTTTCATTGAGCCGGGACGATCCCGCGCAATTGTTTTAGAATTTTATCGGTCAAATCGACGGCGGGATGGCCGTAGAGCGTGGCGGATTTGTCCACGACGACGCTGACACCCTCGCGTTTGGCTACCTCGGAGATGGCGCGATACAATCGCGCCAGCACCTGGTCGGTCTTGCGGCTTTCGGCATCAAGCAAGGTGCGCTCGGCGCCAAGGCGCTCGCGGTCAAGCTCGCCCTGCTGACGGTCGACTTCTCCTTGCATGGCGACGATCCGACCGTCGATCTCGAGCAGGCGCTGGGCGAGCGTGGGTCCGGAGGGGACCGCGGGCGCCAGCGGCGTTGAGACTTCGACGGCCGGCGTTGGAGGGGCCTGAAGCGCGCCGCGATCGCGGGTTGGGTTCAAGGGGGAAGCGCCGGGCCGCTCGAGGTTGAGAGGGCCGTCGGTCAGTCCGGGCAGGTTGATCATCGAGAGCGCGGGAGTCGCCTGCGTGGAGGCGATCGGCGGCTGCGCCATCGACTCGGGCGGCGGAATGGCGCCGTGGATCTGGCTGGAGGGCGGCAACGCGGTCACGGGAGTCGGCACCGGCTTGAATTCTTCCGCGGCCTTGGGCGGCGCGGGAACCGTGGCGGTCGGCGTGGACCTCGCGAGTTCCTCGCGCTCGATCTGGAGCGTCCCGAAGTTCTGGCGCAGGCGCAACAACTCGGCCTTCTTAGTGTTGACGCGCTCCTCAGCTTGACGGACGAGTTCTTCGAGGCCCTCTCGCGCGCGCGTGGCGTCGGGACTGGCCGCGAACAGGCGTTTTATGTCCACGAAGCCCACGCTGCCGCGCTCGGCGCGGTTTTCCTCAAGCGACAGTTCGATGGCGCGTGCCATAGGAGCGCCGAAGGCCGACACCATTGCGGCACAGAGAAGCAGCAGGGAGATTCGTTTCATTAAAATAGAGGTCCTAGGCCGAAGTTGATTTGATACAAGCGTTCGCCGTTGCGGTGATTGAGGCCATAGCCGTAGTCGAGACGGATCGGGAAGGCGGGAGTGACGAATCGCAGGCCGAGGCCGACGTCGGTTTTGAGGTCGCGCATGCCGGAGCCGACGCGCCCGGAGACGTCGCGTGCGCGGTCCCAGGCGCCGCCCGCGTCGGCAAAAATGACCAGTTTGACGATCGTCTTCTTGCGCTCGCGCGCTAGGGGGAATCCGAATTCGACATTCGCCACGCTGTAGATCTTGCCGCCCTGCGGGAATCCGGCCTCGCCGGAGGGCGAGTATCCGCGCAGGGAGTCCTGGCCGCCGATGAAGTAACGGTCTTGGACGGGTACTTGGGCGGTCTTGCCGAACTGGGTCACGTAGCCGCCGCGGTGGTATCCCGAGATCACGAAGGGCCAGTCATCGACGGAGAAGAGCGTGTAATGGGCCTGGTTCGTGAGGCTCGGTTTGAAGAAGTGGATGTTGCCCTGGAACGGACCTCCCGAGAGCTGGACGCCGATGCCGTGGCGGCTGCCGCGTGCGGGGTCCCATATGCTGTCGCGCGTGTCTCGGGAAAACTCCGCGCCGAACGAGGATTGGATGCTGGTGCCCTCAGAAAGCGTTCCCCTGAACTGCTCCTGCACGTTCTCGATGGAGATCCTTGCCAGGCCGTAGGTCAGGTTGAGCTGATACTTGTCTTCCTCGAACCGGGGACCAAGGCGGACCGAGCTTCCGGTACGCCGTTCAACATAGGCGGACAGCGAGGTGTCGAAGGGATTGATGCGACGCGTGTTGTAGACGTCAAAGCCGAGGCTTATCGGGTGATCGCCGAGCCAGGGCGTGGTCCAACTCGCCGAGTAGTCCTGCACGCGCTTGCCGAACGACCAGTTCAGCGATGCTTTCTGTGCGCGGCCGAACAGGTTCAGATGTTGGAGAGACAGGGTGCCGATGAGGCCGTCCACCGATGAGTAGGCCGCGCCGGCCGTCAGCATGCCGGGTTTGCCTTCGGCCACGTCGAAAGTCAGGTCGACCTTGTCCGGATCGGAGGGCGTAGGTTGGAGGTCGAGGTCCACGTCGTCGATGAAGCCGAGGTTGCGGATCTTCTCGATGCTGCGGC
>JBBTJN010000026.1:0-27253 GCA_038059415.1 Elusimicrobiota bacterium
CCGACTCAGAACCATGTCGGATTTCCGATTTTCTCACAGCTTCAATGGTTCGGCCAGCTTGGATTAGTAAGCCTATCTCAGGGATGGGCAGCGTTAAATGCTTAACGGAAACCGCCGTATGCGACATCGCACGTACGGTGGTGTGAGAGGCGGGGCCTTTAGGGATTCCTAGAGGCCCCGCCTACTCGATTTACTGTGACGATAAGACGCTATTTTGCGTTCTTGGCGTACTCGACCATTCCCTGGAAATCAACTACGACCACGGGCTCATTACCTACCACCCAGGCATCGTGTCCCATGGGAAAAAGACTAACGTCTCCTGCTCGGCAGGTGTGCTTCGTGCCATCGTCCATCAGCACTTCCATGACTCCGGAGACTTGATATTGGAAATGCGGTGCCTCGCAACTCTTCGTCTTCGCGATAGGCTGCACGGATGTGGACCATTTCCATCCGGGCTCAAAAGTTCCTCTTCCAATGAGCGCTCCGCCAATCTTTAACAACTCTACTTTTCCCTTCGGAAAGTTCCGGATTTCCTCGGGTTTGCTGAATGATTTAACTTCCGCCTTCAGTGTCGTGTTTAGCATCGCTCCTCCTTTGGATAACTCTAGTGTATAAAATTCTGCGCTGTTATCTGTACGTCTTCAGCGATTTCGGGAATGTTTTAGCCTGAATTAGGTTCCGGTTTCGACGTCCGTGCCAGAGTGTACGCATAACGCCGAGCCATCGTCTCTAGCTTGAGTGTCCCACCAACGCCCGCCGCTGCGGCGGCCTTCCCGCTTTTCGCCCGCCCTGACGCAAAAACGCCTAGGCCCTTAGCCCCACAAACCCCGGGCCCATTGCCGCGCTCCTTGGAGGCCCTTCGACCTGCGGGGAAATATCGCCAACTTCCTACGATGGGCTGAGATTCATCTAAGGGAGATTCTATGAACCGAAGCCTTTCGCTCGTCATCGCTTTCGCCATGCTGAGCGTGAGCATGGGCCCGGCCGCTCCGGCCGCCCTGGCCCAAACGGCAGCCGCGGCCAGGACCAACGCGCCGGCCATAGCCGCGCCCATGACGGTCCTTCCGACCCTCAGCCCGAGCCTGGGGACCGTGAACAGCGCCTTGTCGCTCAACATCAGCCTGACCGCGCCGGCCCTGCTGGCCGCACCCGCCATCGCGGCTCCCGCGGTCCCCGCGGCAAACGGCGCGCTCCGCGCCCTCTACCAGACTCCCGAGGGCAAGCCCACCGCCTTTGTCCTTACCATGACGGCCCTGTCGGCTCCCGCCGCCGAGACCAAGAACATGGACATAGCCCAGTCCCGCGAGGCCGCCGGCGCGGATTTCCAGAATCGCATCGGCCAGGGTGAAGTCGAGATCCTCCTCTCGGCCCCCGAGGGCTCAGGGCAGGTCATGACCGAGGACGTCTATCCGCTCTCGCTTGCCAAACCCGGCGTGAGCTTACGGGACGTGGACATCGCCATGACGCGCCAGCTCAAGAAGCTCGGCGTCTCGCCCCGCATGTTGGAGGCGTACAACGCGCGCGCCATCGGCGCGATCTCCAAAATCAACACCGCCGTCCTCAAGGTCAACTCCGCCTACGCGGACCTGCTGGTAGCCGCGCTCGAGGCGCAGGGCCTCAAGGTTCAGTTCGGACGGATATTCGAGGTGCCCAAGCCGCAGTCGGCCGAGCCCACGGCCCGCAGCGTCGGTCTTAAGGCGATGTCCAAGATCATCAATGCCGACAAGCTCCAGAACGCACTGGCCAAGGTCCTGGGCGACCCGGACGCCAATCCCTCCTTCTTCGCCCGCGCCAAGGCCTGGATCGGCAAGGCCCTCGGCACGGCGGTCGAGAACCCCATCCTGCCCTGGGCCGTGCTCGACACCTGGGTGGCGGCCACCCACCCCTACCTCGCGGGACGCTTCACCAAGAACGTGGACAACACGCCCGACCGCGAGACGCACGGCACGCACACGGCCAGCACGGTCATCGGCGTGGACCGCTGGAACTACGCAGGCCGCAACTACAATATTTTTCCGGACGGCTCGGCTTCTGAGAGTGACATCCTCTTCAAGATGAACATGGCGCAGGAAGACGGCGCGCTCGGCACGACGCACTCGTGGGGCGACGGCTCCGGCAACCCGGACGGCGCCATCGAGAAGCTCTTCGTCAAGGGCGCCGAAAGCGGCATCCACCATTCCATATCCGCGGGCAACGCCGGAAGCCGCACGAACACCATCGGCGGTCCGGCCATCGCGGTCCACGAGACCAACCTCGTCATCAACGGCAAGGTCATCGGCAAGGTCAAGAGAATCAAGGCCATCGGGGCCTCCGACGCCGACAAGAATACGGCCTTCTTCTCCTCCCGCGGGCCCGGCAGCCGCATCACCTCCACGAAGCCGGAGTACAAGGACTATCCTCAGAAGCCCGACGAATCGGGCGTGGGAGTCAACTTGATCGCCGCCGTGCCCACGGGCCTCAGCGTGCCCGAACTGGGCGGCCCGGGCGCGGCCATGTCCGGAACCTCGATGAGTAACCCCGGCGTGTTTGGCGCCTTCCTGCTGCTGACCCGAGGCATTCTCGTCCTGCTCAAGGACGGCCTGCCGGCCGGCCCCTCGGCGGCGCGCACGCAGCTCGCCACGGACCTGGCGCGCTATGCGATGACGCAGACCGCCGAGAAGGTGGCCGGGGTCGACGAGGTGGGTGACGGGTTCATCAACGTGTGGGCCGCGTTCGAACTCGCCGGGAAGATCCTCAAGGACGCCGCGACGAAGTAAGCTCTTCCGAGAAGCGAGGGGAGTTCGCCGGAATGATCAAGCTGGTAGTGAAGCTTGAGCGCGCCTTTGCGGGCCAGGAGTGAACGAGCGCCCAATATCCATCGCTTTCGGCGACAAGGATGGCATGGTGGCGCATCGGCACGCGACCATCGGGCAGATGGGGCCCGGTCAGCGTCGATGCGTATCTGAAGTCGAGGGCCGCGCGCCCATCAACAGTTGACCTTACCCCGCATTCTGTCCACCTGGAATGTTAGTGCCTTTGGCCTCAACATTCCACTGCGTCTTTCCTAGCACCTCCAGCGGAGCTCTATAACCCAGTGCGCTATGCGGTCGTTCGCTGTTGTAGTGCTTTCTGTATTTATCGACGATAATCTGCGTTTCGGCACGGCTGTAGAATAGCTCCTGGTTTAAGCATTCGTCCCTGAACTTGCCGTTGAAGCTCTCGATGTAGCCGTTCTGCCATGGATGTCCGGGTTCGATGTGGACCGGCTTCACGTCTTTCTGCCGCAACCACGCCTGCAGCGGCGCCGCGAGAGCGGCCCGACTTCCGCCCTCCCCCTCCCCGTCAAGTACTAGGTTAGAGCATCCGCAGAGCGGAGCCCTGCGTGTACAACCGCGGCGTCGAGCGGACGCCGGCGCGCTCGTAAGGCTCCAGCACGTATTCGCCCCTCGCCCAGTCGAAGCGGAACACGTAGCGCCGTCGTCCGGGGAACGCGCGCGCGACGGCCGCCTCGTCGCGTCCGGCCGCGACGAAGACGTTGCCGCTCAGATCCGGGCGGTTGCGCAGGCAGAACGAGACGTCGAAATCGGGGCAGCCCGCCACGTAGACCAGCCCGCGGCTCTCGCCCAGCCGACGCAGGTCCGAGAAGAGCTGCAGGCGGCGCGCGTTGCCGAGGCGCGCGCGCAGGATCGTCGCGGGCAGGTACCAAGCGGCGTTTACGCCGAGCGCGGCGGCCAGGACGACCACGGCGTAGCGCGGCCTCAGGCGGCGCAGCGCGAGAAGAAGGAGACGGGCGGGGAAAAGACAGAGCAGGAAGATCGCCTCGAAGAATCGCCTTTCCCCGTACGGCCCGCCCTTCTTGGCGTAAAAAAGATGGCCGAGCACGGCGCACGCCAACGTCGCCAGGAACAGCCGGTGGAACCCCCCGGCCGACCGGTCGCGCCGGGCCTCCCAAGCGGCCCACAGCAGCCCCGCCCCGAGCCAGAGGAAGGAGACGTTCAGGTCCTGCGGCGCGGCGTCCTTGAGGTTGCCCGCGGCGAAGTAGCCGTAGGCCAAGGTCCACTTAGCGGCGTCGCCGACCATCTCCCAGACCCTGGCGATTCCCGCCAGGTTGAGGTTCGGAAGCACGGCGAGCCGGCCCCCGGAATTGACGACGTCCAGATAGGGACCGCGCAGCAGGACGGCGACGACGGCCGCGAGAAGGAGCAGCGCCGCGGCCAGCGCCCGCTCGCGCTCGCGGCGGGGAAGCCCGCGGGCCGCCCAGATCCCGGCGGGCAGCAGGACCCAGAACGCCTCGAAGGGCCGGATCCCCGCGGCGAGCGCCGCCGCGAGCCCCGCGGCGAGCCAGGCCCGCGCCCCCCCCTGCAGCAGGCGCAGGCAGGACAGCACGGCGAGCAGCGCGCCCACGTGGGTGTAATAGGACGAGGAGTAAAGGCGGAACGACGGCGAGACGAACAACAGGGCCGCGACGAGTCCGGCCAGCGCGCGGTCCTCGTAGGCGTCGCGCACGACGAGATAGGCGAGCACGAGGGAGGCCGACGACATCAAGGCGACGGCCGCCGCCGCGCTCCCCAGGAGCAGGAGCCCCGCGGCGAGCAGCAAGGGATAGACGGGCGGATAGATGCTGAACCAGCGCCCGTCCTTGACCGCGAGGTAGTGGGACGCGAAAAGGGCCGGGTTATCCGGCGCGGGCGCGGACGCGCGCAGGCCGGCGAAGGTCTGCGCCTGGAACAGCACGGACGACTCGTCCCCGGTGCAGGGGGTCTCCGTGAGCGCGGCGTCGAATATCCAGAGGCTGGCCCCGAAGTTGAGGAGGAACAGCCCCAGCAGGATCGCCGGCTCGGCCCGTCCGGCGGGACGCAGTCCGGTCATCGCGCACCGAGCCGGGAAAGGAGGGCCTTGGCGTCGGCCAGGTTGTCGGGGTACTCGGCGCAATCGGCGGGAGCCTTCACCGCCTCGACGGACTTGAGGACGCGCACCGCGTCCTCCCGGCGCTTGAAATAAAGGTAGGCTTCGGCCAAGAACTGGTGGTTGGCCGTGTAGTCCGGCGAGAGACGCGCGGCCGCTTCGAACTCGGCCAGCGCGCGCTTCTTGTCCCCGCCCGCGAAGCCCGGCAGCTGCCAGAGGATCTCGCCCAGGACGTGGTGCGCGCCGCCGTGAGCGGGGTCGAGCCCCAGCGTCGTCTCCATGGCCCGCTTGATGGGCTTGACCAGGAACAGCGCCTTCATGATCCCCTTGGTCTCCCCCCAGCGGCCCATAGAGACGCCGTGCCAGAAGTTCGCGTCCGGGTTGGAGGGCTGGAGCGCGGCGGCCTTCTCCAACGCTTCCAAGTTCTTATTCAGATTGACGAAGTAGGATAAATTAGCCCCCTTCGCACCGGATTCGCCCCACATCCGCCTATTGTAGCCCCGCTCCGGAATTAATCAAGAGATGATTTGAGCCGCCCAGGAGTTCTTTCCTCCGTCTTTCATCCAGCCACCGTCAAAATCGCTTCGGCCGGGCATAGCCCGTCCGGCCCGCTCACGCGGGCCAGTCGCTTGGAAAATCCTGCCTCCCATCCCAGTCGCCGCACACCTCAGCGGGGACCTCGGACCTGATGCCCCGTAATACCGAACCACAGGCTTCCTCGGCGGCGGCACCAGCGCCGCCATTCGTCCAACGAACTCG
Organism: Elusimicrobiota bacterium; assembly: GCA_038059415.1. GTDB lineage: Bacteria > Elusimicrobiota > Elusimicrobia > UBA1565 > UBA9628 > GWA2-66-18. The sequence continues at coordinate 5,644 of JBBTJN010000026.1, forward strand.
GCCGCAGGCCATCGGATGACGCCCGTCAGGGAAATATTTGCGCGTCCATCGCGGAGAGTTCCTTGTCGCTGATATCCGCGATCGAGCGGACCCTCGCGGCGACGGGTTTTAGGACGGTCGCTGCGGGCGCGGTCGCCCCGGGTTCGGGGGGAGGGGAATATTCCTGAACGCCCGCCCGCGGCACCGGCACCGCGGAAGGCTTGGCGGCGGCACAGCTCGGCCACCGAGACGTCTCGCTTCATGCCTTCCAGCACGATGCGGATCTTCTCCTCAGCGTTGAAATACTTGCGCGTCTTACGCTTAACGGCCTTCACAAACACCTCGGCATCCTGTCCCGGCTTCTCTTTATCGTTCATAAGCCTCCATTTTACCTGGCTTACGAACGTCGATAATCGCAATTAATCTCAACGGCAAAATATTCCACTAGGCGCTGAAACTCAACAAAATAGGGGTATCGAGATCTCCTCGCGCCGCCAGCAAAATTCACACCAGTCAAATAAGCCTAGATAATCCGAACCCTCGGAGCTATACTTGCGGCATGCCACCGCTCCTGGCAATCATTCTGGCTCTGACGGGCTGCGTCTTGGCTGATGACTTCGGACAGTCCGTCAATGACGCGATCCAAGGTTTTCGGCAAAAGAGCGCCTCTCAACGCGACGGCACAAGCGTCCCGCCGGTCGCCGGCCAACCCCTCGGGGCAACCAAGTCCGTCAAAGTGGAGGACGAGTCCTGGGTCGATATTCCCGAGAAACTGCCCGGCGCCATCTTCGTAGGCATGCGCGATCATCAATTCGCCAGTCCCGCCGCTGGGAAGAAATTCCTCACCACCGCCGGCGTCGATGGCTGCATCGCTGTCTTGTTGGTCGATCCCAATAGCCCGCAAACGGGGCTTTTTCATTTCCATTGGGCTGACCCTAAGGAAACGGATGCTGTGTTGGTCAAGGCCTTTCCTAAAGGGCAGCAGGCGCCGACAGGATCCGTCGCTATCGTGCTTGGGGGCTATCCCCTCAGCGCCACCGACAGCCCCGCGTCCGCGAAGTCCACAGCCATGTCGCAGTATATCCAAGATCAGTTCAAAAAGCTCGGCGCCAAGGTGCAAATCCTCGAGAAAAATCACCTCACGCCTTACGTCAGGAACGTGTACTTCGACATGGACAAGAGCGTTCTTTACGTGCAAAGCGTCGGCGGCGGCAAGGAAGGCGAGACCCGTAACGACCGCTACCGAATCAAGCGGGAATAATCTCCTCCGTCGCAGCACAGCGCCCAAGGACGAACCTCAACCCGTAATCCAGCATAGGTCCTTTGTCCCCTTTCAACTTAGCCCCTTCGACCCTTACGATCAAAGCGCTTTCCATCAATAATGTAATATGCCGCTGAAATGTTCGCCCCGGAGAGCGCGTTGAACAGCATCGGCACCCGCCATTATTGGCGCTGGATGACGCCCCCCATCGTCGATTTCCTGCTCTGCTACATGAGCCTCGCCACGACCTTGGCCCTCCGCGAACCCAGCTTCCTGACCAGCGATACAGCCCTCGGATTTTTCCCCCTGTTCGTGTCCTGGATCGCGGTCATGTACGCCCTCGGTCTATACGACCTCAGCCTGGTCCGGAACTCCTTCTCCCTGATTAAGAATCTGAGCTTCTCCTCGGCCGCCTGCTTCGCCATCGGCACCACCTACTTCTACATGATGGCGTCCCACACCCTCAAGCCGAAGACCCACCTTCTGCTCGCGGTGGCGATTTCCCACGTCCTGATCCTGGTCTGGCGCCGGGCCTGGCTCATGGCCCTGAAATACAATTTCCTCGACCAGCGCTTCGTGTTCCTCGGCGACCCGTCCGACCTGACCGAACTCGAGAAGGGCCTTCCTCACCACGCCGGCAACACCGGCCTGACCGTCATTCCCTGGCAGTACCCCGGCGTCGACATGGTCGTCGCCGACAGCCGCTGGGTCGACTGGAACTGGGAGGCCGCGCGCCCGACCTTCCTGGCCGCCATCGCCCGCGGCGTGCCGATCGTCACCCTGGAGGATTTTTACGAGTCGATCTTCGGCAAGGTCTCCCCTCACTACGCCGGCCGCCCCTCCTGGGCGCTCAAGTTCACCCTGCCCAACAACATCGGCCCGTTTCTCCTCGGCAAGCGCGCCGGCGACATCGTCGGCTCGGCGCTGCTGCTGCTGCTGTCCTCACCCATATTCGCCGCCGCGGCGGTCCTGATCGCGATCCTCGATGGGCGGCCGATCTTCTACCGTCAGCCCCGCGCGGGCTTCCTGGGCCGGCCCTTCATGGTGCTTAAGTTCCGCACCATGAACCTGAGCGCCGAGAGCATCGGCCCGTTCACCTCCGCCAAGGCGCACGGCGCCAGCATCACCCGCCTCGGCAAGCTCCTGCGCCGCTACCGCATCGACGAGCTCCCCCAGCTTTGGAACGTCCTGATCGGCGACATGTCCCTCGTCGGCCCCCGCCCCGAGTGGGTCAAGGAGGTCGCCGTGCTCGAGAAGGTCGTGCCGAGCTACCACCTCCGCCACCTCGTCAAGCCGGGCATCACCGGTTGGGCACAGGTCAAGTTCCGGGCGACCAACAGCATCGACGACTCCATCGAGAAAATCCACTACGATCTGTTCTATCTGAAGTACCTGTCATTCGGCCTCGACGTCAGTATCCTGCTCAAGACGCTGAAGCGGGTCCTGATCAACGACTCGAACGTCGTCACCCTCCCGACCCCCTCGCTCGTGCCGAAGCAGAACGTCGACCATTGGGCCGGCGACCTGACCTCCCACCTCAAGCACCCCCGCGCCTGAGCTCCTCGCGATAGGGTAAAATAACAGAACGAACCGAAGCTCGCTCCATGCCCGATCCAACTTCCCCCCGCCGCATCGTCTTCGTCTGCACCGGCAACATCTGCCGCTCGGCCATGGCCGAGCATCTTCTGCGGCACTGGTCCCAGGTGCGCGGCCTCGATCTGGACGTGAGCTCGTGCGGGGTCGCGGCGCAATCCTGGTACGAGATGCCAGCCGCTGCGCGCCGTCTCCTCTCGGCCGAAGGCGTCACGGCCTTCACACACAAGGCGCGCCTCGCCACGCGGGACGCGCTGCGCGGCGCCGACATCATCCTCGTCATGGAGCGGGCGCACGCCGATCACCTCACCGAGCAATTCCCTGAGTTCACCGCGCGCATACGCCTCCTGAGAGAGCACGCCGGCTTTAGAGACAAAGACGTCGACGACCCGATGGGTCGCCCGGAAGAGGCGTTCACCCGCTGCTTCAACGTCCTCAAGGAGTCCCTCGAGGCTCTGCTTCGAACCGATTTCCGCGGCCCGGAAAGCGCCTAACCCCCATGACGACGCGCTACATGCTGCGGTTTGACGACATATGTCCGACGATGGACTGGAAAGCGTGGGACGCCCTTGAAAAGGCCATGGACGATGAGTGCATCAGGCCGATCGTCGCCGTGATCCCCGACAACAAGGACCCCGAGTTCAACGTCGGCCCAGCGAACCCCGCCTTTTGGGACCGCGTGCGCGCCTGGCAGGCGAAGGACTGGGGCATCGGCGTCCACGGGTACCGTCACGAGCGCTCTACCCGCGCGGGCGGCATCATGGCGATCAATAATCGCAGCGAGTTCGCGGGCCTCGGAGCGAAGGAGCAGCGCGAGAAGCTAAAGTCCGCCCTCGACATCTTCGCGCGGGAGCGCGTTAAGCCGGACGCTTGGGTGGCGCCTTGGCACTCTTTCGACGCGACGACGAAAGCCGCGCTGGCCGAACTGGGCGTCAGGGTGATCAGCGATGGATTCTCGGTGCTCCCGTACCGCGACGACAAGGGGATGTTGTGGGTGCCCCAACAGCTGTGGCGATTGCGAAAGATGCCGTTTGGCTTATGGACCGTCTGCTGGCACTACCTGGACTGGGCTCCCGAGCGGCTCGATTCGGCGAAGGCGTCGTTCGCGGCCTACCGCGGCTCGATGATGAGCCTCGGCGAGGCAGTCGCCGCCTATGGAGAACGGCCACGCGGCGTCGCGGACCGGCTGATGCGGATCGGCTTCCCTCTCATGCTGAAGGCGAAGGCCACCCTCAAGGGACTCCAGCCATGAGTCCGCCTCAAGTCAGCATTATCCTGCCCACCCGCAACAGGGCCTATGTCTTGCGTCAAACTTTAGACGGTCTCAGAGCCCAAACATTCTCCGACTGGGAGTTGATCGTCATCAACGATGGTTCGACGGACGGCACCCGGGAAATGGTCGCCTCCTATCAAGACCCTCGATTCATCTATGTCCAAAACGAAGCGTCGCTTGGGGCGGCCAAAGCCCGAAATATCGGATTGGCACGAGCACAAGCGGAATTCATCGCTTTCCAGGACGCAGGCGACGACTGGCTGCCCGAAAAATTGGCGCTTCAGGTCGAACGATTGCACGCCTCCTCCGGTGAGGTGGGGATGGTTTACACCTCCGAAATCCTCGTCTACCAAGACGGCACACGCAAGGCGGCTCACGCTCCGACTTTCCGCCCCGGCGACGCGGACACCTATCGCCGGGCTCTCAGCTTGGAGGTGCTGGGCATCGATCTGCCGGCCTGCCTGTTCCGCTCTTCCGCGCTCAAAAAGTGCGGCGGGTTTGATGAGGAACTGGGACGCTGGATCGATCTCGAGCTATTCATGCGTCTGGCCAAAACCTACCGCTTCGATCACGTCGAAGGTCTGCTGACCCTCTCCTATGAACGACCGGAAGGAATCACAAAGAACGTCGACGCCCTCGTGGCCGCGCATGCGCGCATCCTCACGAAGTACGCGCGAGATCTCTCGCCCGAGCAGCGCGTCGCTCATCGCCGCATCGTAGGCCGCCGCCTTCTCGGCTCATCGCGATGGGCCGGGGCCGGTCGAAGCATGCTGCTTGAAGTGCTTCGCGCACCCGGCGCGACGGCCTCCGACTGTCTCTGGTTAGCGTTGTCCGCGGGGGGACCAGGCCTCCACCGGCTGGTTCGATTTCTACGCGACCGGCTTCGGCGGCTTTGTCCAAGCGCATTCGGAGGATTTTGATTCTTCTCGGGCTGGCCGCCATCCTCAGTCTACCGATCATCTTCATGCCCTCGGAATGGGCCGGATGGATCGTCCTCTATGCCAGCTTCGGGGCGGTCCCTCTCATGATCTCCCCCCGTCGCCGTCCGAAATTGCTCATCGCCATCTGGATCACTCTGGCCCTCCATCATGCTGTCGCCATCACGAGCGTATATATGATCTCGCTCTTTCGCGACTCGGACGCCAAGATGTTCCACAACACCGCCAGCTTCATCGCCCTTCAGGGCGGGTTTAACTTCGCCCCCGGCGCCAACTTCTACCGCTCGATGCTCGCCCTCGGCTACTCCGCGACCGGCCCGTCACTCTTCTTCGGACAGGCGACCTCATGCTTCGCCTACGCGCTCTCCTGCGTCATGCTCGCCAAGCTGATGGACCTATTTAGAATCGAGCGGCACCAAGTCTCCGTCATTCTCGTCTTCGGACTCCTTCCGGCGCTCGTTTTCATCGGCACGTCAACGATGAGAGAATCGTGGCAGATATTGTTTTTCATGAGCGCCGCCTATTTCCTGATCCGATTCCGCCTCAAGGCCGAGCCGTGGTCGTTGTTTCTCGGCGCGACAGCCGCGCTGGCCATGGGCTTTCTGCACAACGGCTTGCTCGTCTACGCGCTCGGCATGCTGCCCTTCGTCCTCTTCAGCAACATCGGCGCCCGTTCCACGCTGACTTTGACCCGATTGGTCGGCCTCGTCCTGACAGGACTTCTTTTTGCCGGCCTAGGCGCCGCCGTCGTCTTCAACAAATTGCCTCGGTCTGAAAGCCTCGAAGCCATCACTCAAGGCGACGCCCTGGAATACGCCGCCGAATACCGGGAAAGCGGCGCTAAAGGCGCACGGGCCGAATATGGGATCACGCTCGACACTTCCTCGCCAATCACCTTTGCCCAAAGCGCCGGCCTGCTCTTCGCCTATTACATGCTCGCGCCCTTTCCATGGCAGATATCCACCGGATTGGATCTTGCCGGAGCGGCCGACTCTTGGTTTCGCCTGCTGTTGATTTTTTTCGCCATGCGCGCCTGGCGCTCACTTCCGACCGGAGTCTCCGCCAGCATTCACCGCGTGCTGATCGGGCTGTATTTTATGATGTCTTTTCTCTGGGCGCTCGGCACGATCAATTACGGTACCGGAATTCGCCACCATATCGTCGCGATCTGGATTCCGGTGCTCCTCGGCGTCCCTCCGCTCCTCGATTCCCTCAGCACGGTTACGTCTCGATACAGAGGGAAGCAACGGCGGACGAGCTAGATGATGACCGCCCTCCCCCTCGTGCTTCTTCTCAGCCTTCCCGCCGGCGCGCTAACTCCGGGCGTCGCGACGCTCTGCGTCAAGGGCAAGGCGAACCTGGCCATTATCGTATCAGCCAACGCATCGACGCGAGTTAAAGCCGCCGCCCGAACTTTGGCCGACCAACTTCAACGAATCACCGGCTCGGAATTCAAGCTCGCCGACGGGAACGGAGAGAGCGGATTGGCGCTGGGACGCGTCGGAGATTTCCCGGCTCTGGCCCTGGACGCTGGGATCAACGGGCTGGGCCTCGCCCGGCGCGAACAGTACCTCCTGCGTTCGCATGAGGGCGGCCTCGTGATCCTTGGAGCGACCGACCTAGCCGTCGAAGACGCCGTCTGGGACCTGCTTCACCGAATCGGCTACCGGCAGTTCTTCCCGACCTCCGCTTGGGAGATCGTCCCGAAGTTCCCGGATCTCGCCATCCGCGTGGACGCCCTAGAAAGCCCCTCCTTCTACACGCGTTCGATCTGGTACGGCTTCGGCACCTCTGATTTCAACGCGGCCTCCCACGAACGGTGGCTGACGCGCAATCGCGCACGCGGAGGATTCACCCTCAAAACGGGCCACGCCTACCGAGCGATCATCAAACGACACGCAGATGAATTCGACGCGCATCCCGAATATCTCGGCCTGATCAAAGGAATCAGAAAATCAGGCAAGTTCTGCGTTTCCAATCCTGGGCTGCGCGAACTGGTGGCACGAGACGCGGTGGATTATCTACAGAAGCATCCCGAGGCGGACTCCTATTCCGCCGAGCCGAACGACGGCGGGGGTTGGTGCGAGTGCTCCGCGTGCGCCGCCCTGGGAAGCCCCAGCGACCGCGCGCTCGCTTTGGCCAACGTCGCGGCCGACGCCGTGGCCGCGCGCTGGCCCGACAAGTTTGTCGCGTTCTACGCCTACAATCTCCACGCCCCCCCGCCCACGATCACCGCCAAGAGAAATGTCATCGTCAGCGTGGCGACAGCCTTGATGCGAAAAAAAGCGGCTCCCGAGGAACTCATGACCGCCTGGCAGAGGAAAGGCGTGCTCAACCTCGGCGTGCGTGAGTATTATTCCGTCAATACGTGGGACCGCAGCCTTCCCGCCCGCCCTCGTGGAGCCGACCTCAAATACCTGCGGGAATCGATTCCGCGATTCCATGGGCTCGGCGCCCGCTTCGTCACCGCCGAATCAAGCGACAATTGGGGCCCGACGGGCCTGGCGTATTACATCGCGGCCCGACTGATGTGGAATGTCCGAGATGCCGAGAACGTGCAGGGGCTGGTCGACGACTTTTTGGACAAAGCCTTCGGCGTTGCGCGCGCGCCCATGTCCGAATTCTACGACATCCTCTCTTCGGGCGGGAAACCCCGCCTTAACGACGCCCTCATCCAGCGCCTCTACGGCCTGATCGCCCGGGCGGCGACGGTGTCGAACGACGCGGCCGTGCGCGCGCGCCTCGACGACCTCGTTCTCTACGTTCGCTACATCGAGCTATACAACGCTTACCGGAAATCGGCGATCGGCCGCCAGGAGGCCTTCGAACTCGTCCTCAAGCATGCTTACCGTATGCGCGAGCGTGAGATGGTCGACGTCAAGCCCCTGTTTACCGATGTGGCCAAGCGTGACTGGCTGATCAGCCTGCCTGCCGACGCCGATTGGAAGGTGCCGGAACCTCGCAACCCCCTCAAAAGCAGCCTGCCGTTCAGCCGCGCGGAGCTCGACGCCCTGCTGGCGCGGGGCGCGGGAGGCGCGCCATGAGCCCAGCACCCAGAGATGGCCCCGAGCGCCTGTTCGAGACGGCGCACGTCGTCAAGGACCTCAAGCGCCTCGTTTTGCAGGGAGGACTCATGAAGATCCTCTCGCAGGCATTCAAGTTCGGCCTTCGGGTGGCGGGCCTGGTCGTCATGGCCCGGCTAGTGACCCCAGGCGACTATGGAATTTTCGCGATGGTCGCCACTTTGACCGGACTGCTTGCGATGCTCAAGGACGCCGGCCTCTCCAAGGCGACCGTCCAAAGCAAAACGATCACTCACGAGGACATCAGCACCCTATTCTGGGTCAACGTCGCCGTGGGGGCGGCTTTGGCGGCGGTCACGGCCGCCCTTGCCCCGGCTCTGGCCTGGTTCTACGGCGACCCGCGGATAACAGCGCCTGTCGTCGCGATGGGCTTTAGTTTCTTTTTCAGCGCATTCGCGACGCAGCACACGGCGCTTTTGCATAGGCAGATGCGCTTCAAGACGCTCGAATCCATAAGCGTGGCCTCTCAGCTTGCCGGCGCGGTCGCGATGCTTGGCTCTGCCTACCTAGGAGCGGGCTATTGGTCCCTGGTGTTCAACGTACTGATGATGCGAGCCGCCAACACCGCATTGGTCCTCGCTGCGGCCGGGTGGCGTCCAGGCTGGCCGAGCGGGGCGCATGGGGCTAGCGCCATGCTGCGCTTCGGGCGGGATCTCAGCGGCTATAATGCCGTCAGCTATCTGCAGCGAAATCTCGACAACATCCTCATCGGGCGTTTTTGCAGCGCCCTTGATCTCGGTCTATACGTCAAGGCTTACGGGCTGCTACGCATGCCGATCATGCAGATACAGGAACCGATTTCGTCCTTGGTCGTTCCGGCTCTCAGCCGCCTACAGGACGATCCCCAGCGCTATCGGAGCTACTTTCTCAAAGCCACAAAGGCGGTGGTTTTCGTGGGCATGCCGCTTGTCGCGTTCACCGCGATCGCCTCGCGAGAGATCCTGCTCATCTTGCTGGGAGAACGCTGGCTGGGCTCTGTTCCCATCTTTCAAGCGCTGATCCCGGCGGCCTTCGTCGGAACGATGGACATGATCACCGGCTGGGTCTTCCTTTCGCGCGGCCGAACGGACTTGATGCTGAGACTGGGGGCCGTCAACTTTCTGGTCGTGGCCGCCGCCTTCGTCTACGGCCTGCCCGCCGGCCCCTTCGGAGTGGCGGCCGCCTACAGCGTGGCTTATTGCCTCCTGAGCTTGCCGTCCATGGCCTTCGCTCTCAAGCACTCGCCGATCACGTTGGGCGACGTGCTCTCCGCCGTCTGGCGGCCCGCCGCCTTATCCATCGCATCGGCCTTGTTCGTGCTGTGGCTCAAGACGTCGTTCGCGGGACCACAACTGCCCATACTCCGGCTCGCGCTTGATGCGGGCTTGTATGGCGGGGCTCACGCCCTGCTCTGGGCCCTGATTCCCGGTGGACGGCAGCACATCGGAGCAATAGCCTCGCCGGTGCTGGACGCGGCCCGAAGCTTTTTGCGCAAACCGCCTTCGCTCAGCGCTTAGCCGCGAGACAGCCCTCGTAGACCGCCATCGTCTCCCGTAACATAAGTTCAAGAGTGTAGCCTTCCAGCACTCGCCGGCGCCCGGCGTCGCCGTATGTCCGGCGATGGGCCGCGTCATCGAAGAAGGCCAACGCCTCCGTCACGGAACCGGGGTCCCGGGGCGCCACGAGCTTCCCGGTCACGCCATCGACGACGAGTTCCGGGACTCCGCCGATGCGCGTCGCGATGACCGGTTTTCCCGCAGCCATCGCCTCGAGGAGTGAGATCGGGAAACCTTCGCTGTCTGAGGTCAGGGCGAAGACATCGAAGGCGCCCATCACGGCCGGAATGTCTTCGCGAAACCCGGCGAATACGACGTTGTCCTTGATTCCCAATGATAGCGCGAGACGCTCAAGTTCGTCCCGCAGAGCCCCCCTGCCTGCGATGACCAGCTTAGCGTCCCGGCCAGCCCGTTTCAGATAGGGCACGAACGCTTGGAGGAGGATGTCGATCGCCTTGACCGGCAGCAGACGCCCGACCGTTCCGATGACGACTTCCTGATCGGAGACGCCCCACGCCCGCCGGAGTTGTCGCGATTGCTCGCTGAATCTGCCGTCGTATGGAGCGGGATCGATGGCGTTGTGTATCGTGACCGCTCGCCCCGCGGCCGCGGAGCAGCCGTTTCCATCGGACAGCGCCTTAACCGACTCCGACACCGCGATCAATGCGCCGGCGCGCCGCGCGGTCCAGCGCGCGAGCGTGTTCTTTCCCGGCAGGCGGCCAAAGACCTTCAGGTTGTGCTTCGTGACGACAAGAGGAAGGTCGGCGGCGGATATGCCGAACAGCGCCAGACGCGCGCAGAGCTCCGCCGGCTGAAGATGCGCGTTGATGATGTCCGGACTAAAGGACTTGATATCGCAGCGCAGACGATAGGCCGCGTGAAGGACCCGGCATGTCCTCATATCCAAATCGGAGACTTCGACTCCAAGAGCTTCCATCTCCTTGCGCCACTCTCCCTCTTCCCTGAGATAGGCGACCTTAAGCTCGTGACCGGCGGCGCGCTGCAGGCGGACGAGGCTCATCAGCTGATTCTCGGCGCCGCCCCGATTGATCGACGTGATGACGTGCAGGATCCTCACCGGAGCAATTCCCCATAGACACGCAAGGTCTCCGCGGCGACCCTTTCCTGGGAGAACTCTTCGCAGGCGGCCTGACGGGCTTTTTTTCCCAGCCGCTCCCTGAGCGGCTTATCCTCGATCAGCCGCTTCAACGCCGCGGCCAGAGCGGGCGCGTCCCGGGGAGGGACCAGGAGACCGGTCTCCTCATGGCGCACGATCTCCCGGGTTCCGGGCACATCCGCGGCGACCAAGGCGCACCCGCATGCGGCACCCTCGAGCAAAGTTTTGGGGAGCCCCTCGCCATAATAGGTGGGAAGGCAGACGATATGCGCCTGCGCGAAAACCTCCGGCATATCCTCCCGATTTCCCCACCATTCGACTGGGCCATCTTGTTTCCATTGAGCCAGGCGGGCGGCAGGAATGGCGGCGGGATTGTCCGCGTCACGGTCGCCGAGCAAGGCAAAACGGGCTTGAACGCCGTCGGCCGCCAGCAGCCGCACCGCTGCGACGAACTCGCCCACTCCCTTTTCCCAGATCATTCTCGCGGGCAAGACCACGAGGGGCAGTTCGTCCGGCTTAGGTCGAGGACGGAATTTCCCGATGTCGACGCCGGACCCGCGGATCAGAGCGGCCTTGCCGGCGTCAACCAGGCCGCCGGAGACGAAAAGTGCGAGATCATCGCGATTTTGAAAGATGGTCATCGAGTTCGAGGCGGCAAGGGCGGACTTGAACGCAAAACGGATGCCCGGCCGAAGCAGCCGGGCTTTCCGGGTGTTCGAGCTGAATATGGAGCCGAGGCCGGTCAAGGTATTGACGATGGCACGAACGCCGGTGAGCCTGGCCGCGATAGTTCCATAGAAGATCGGCTTGGCCGTCACCTGGTGGACGATATCCGGCTTCTCGCGGGCATAGAGGCGGACTATCTCGAGAAGCAGGAGCAGTTCGCCGAAAGGATTGACACTGTTGCGCCGCCAGTCCACGGCAATGAGCCGGAATCCCTCGGCGCGGATGCGCTCCCCGTGGGCATCGACGCGCGCGGCGATGATGACCTCGTAGCCGGCGGCCTTGGCCGCGCGCGCCAGCGGCATACGGTGGGACCAAAAAGACCAGTCCTCGGTCTGAAGAAACAGGAGTTTATGGGTCATTCGGCTATCGGGGAAAGATTCCTCCAAGGCTCACCGAACTTATAGTCCCAAATTCCAGGGCTCATTTTTGAAAAGCCCTCGCCCGGATAGAAAGTTGTTTCGCCGAAGAACACCTTGTTTGATGCGCAATAAAGGTCGACACGGACAAAATCGAAGATCGAACCGATTTTTTCAGCGATTTCGATCATTTTCTGAAGATTTGACGGCTCGGGGATTGGACGCTCTATGTCAGGACGGCCTTTCGTCATGGGGAGCTTGTTCCAACTCGGGTCATAAAAGGCCCTTTTCCCGTTTCCCCAGCGATCGACGTCGATTTGAATAAAATGCACCCGCCCGTGATAGACAAAAAATTTATAATCTTCCGGAATTCCATCGCCGAAGATGTCCAGCATGCGTTCAATGATTATTTTTCTCGGTATGCCGTAATATGCCCACTCAAGCCCGGCACGACCATGGGAATTTCGCAGCAGTTCGTGGAGCACGGCGCGAAGTCTCCTCTTATCCTCGAGGTCATCCTGATGCCGAATGAAGATATTGCTCCCGTAGCCATGATTCACCTTGATGACGTAGGGCGGGGTCAACGCATCGAATGGTATATCTTCCGGCCGTTCGCCGGTCCAGAGCGTTGGAATGACATGTTCGCGGCCCACCATGCGCGCGATTTCGTCCTTGACAGCGGCCTTATCGGCAAAGAGCGTGAAGCGAGGGTCGCGCTGATGGAGCTTGCGCCAGTTTATTTTTTCATTGAAGGTCCGGGGGGCGCGCAGATTCGCGAAGCGCTTGAATTTCCGGAGGTACGCGATCTGTATGGCCCACTCATCGGGAAGAAGTCCGATGAGCGCCCGATACAGCCTCTTGACCGGAGCCGGCAGGCCGCATGACCGGAGCTGATTTTTCCACCGGCGAAGGGGGACCAAAGCGTGGTAGCGCAGGTGCGCAATCCACGGCAGCCTCCGTCCCATGCCTTCTTCGATGGTGTATATACATGGCGCGCATTGACCGCAAGGAAGGCCATTGAGTGGCCAGTGGCAGAACCAACTGAGCTCCAAGATATCGGAAAAACCGTGGCGCGCGCTCAGAAGCTGCTGCTCACACTTGGTGAGACTGAGGATGGGAAAATCGAACCGCGCAAAAAGCTCCGGCACCCGCCCGCCTTGAGTCTCTTTGAAGCGGAAGACCGGGCCGACTGCCGTCTCTATTTTCTGAACCCTGTCGCCCAGCACGCGGCGGAATTTGTCGCCCGCATGGATGGCCAACTCCAGGTTCTCAATGCCGTAGGTTTTGCCGAGCGCCGCCAGCCATTCATACTGGCTTCCGAGTCCGAAATCCCTTTTCAGCTCCAGGTATTGGGCGGTGATAGTCGCATCCGGCTTGATGTCGGCCATGGTGATGAATTTCGTAGGCAAAACCCGCCCGCCCCCGCCTCGCTTCGCAATGGCGGCGCGGATTTCCTCCATCGCCTGTATTTCACGGGCAGTGGAGCGGCGATTAGGGTCGCTCACATACCACGGCTGTACCGCGGCCTCGCGCGCCAGCACCAACTCCAAAAGTCTGTAGGTGGAGTCCCAACCGCCGGTCCACAAGAGGTTTATTGTCATTCGCGGCCTTCGGAGCAATTGTATCAATCGCGGCCCTTGCGCGCGGCCGATTCCTCAGCAATAATTCACCACATGCCCAATCAACGAACTTCTCCCGCCGCTGAGCTGACCCTGTATTTTTCGGCTCGCCGAATCCGACGGGGTCTGCTGCTGATCGCGCTGGTTATCGTGGTCGTCAGCTTGGGCGCCCGCCTGATCCAGCCCGGAACCCACGGCCTGGCGCGCCTTGTCGATGTCGACGCGGAACGAAGCTTCCCGACCTGGTACTCCTCGCTCGTCCTGGCCGCTTCTTCCCTGCTGCTGGGCGCAGCATCATGGGTCCTTCATCGTTCGAACCGGCGCGAGTTTATTGTTCATTGGATGTTCCTCAGCGCGACGTTCGGTTTGCTCTCCGCCGATGAAATCGTCGGCCTCCATGAATCCATGAACAGCATCACGCACCAGTTCGGCCGCTTCACGGGTTATCTGAGGTTCGCTTGGGTCATACCCGCCGGCATTGGGGTCTTTATTTTTGGACTCGCCTATCTGCGCTTCCTCGCCGCCCTCCCGCTCCGGCGCCGCAATCAATTCGTCGCCGCCGGCGCCATCTATGTGCTCGGTGCCGTCGGAATGGAAATGATCTGCGCAAATATAGCCGATTCAGGCGGCCGAACCTCCGTCGCCTACCTCATTGGTTACAATGTAGAAGAGCTTCTCGAGATCGGCGGCATAGCCCTTTTCAACGCGGCGCTCATCGAGCATCTTGCCGGCCTGCTCGGACCCGAAGGCCTGCGCCTTCGCTTTAGCGCGGATTAACGGTTCACCAGAGCCGGCCCTCGAGCCAAAGGACGCGATCGCCGGGCAGGCAACAGCCGCCCCCGCAGGCGTTGAGCAAGTCACGCGTGTCGGCGCGGACCTCGAAAAGCGCCCGCCAGGGCCTCAGACTTTCATCGGGCAACGGCGCCGAGGGGCCGTCGCCGTTGACGAGAAGCAAGTAGAGGCGCCCCTGGAAGCGCCAGGCACGAGCCTGCACGCCGTCGGGGACCGGAAACGGCACGGCGGCCTCAACCCCGGATTCCAAAATCGGTCTCATGGCGGACGTCTCGTGGGCGACCCGGGCTAGCGCCTGCCACTCCTCGGGATACGAGGTCACCTCGCGTCCATCCGCCGACTTGGGCAAAATGAAGAACACGCCCGTACGCCCGCGCACGGCCGCGCGCGCGACGAGCAGGCGCAGATGCGCCCAATCGGCCAGGCGCTCCTCACTTCGGCCGGATGCTCCCTTGAACGCGACGCCCACGCCGTGCACGTCGGCGCCCTCTGGCGCGGCCTCGCGAATCGACATCCCGGCCGCGCGCGACGCGGCTTCGACTCCGGGCCCCACGGGGCCGATCAGGCCGAGCTCGAAATCGCGCGACTTTTCGGGCGCACAGGCGGCCGTCAGCGCCAGCAGGGCGGCCGCGAGAAATCGTCTCATGCCCGGTCCCCCGTATGCATCCCCGCGATCAGGAAGGAGGTCACGGCGAACAAGCGGAAGTCCTCCAGGAACGCCCCGGCCATGAGCATCCCGGCGGAGAGCCCGAGGAAAACGGCGGCGCCCAAAAGACGACGGCGGTCGTACCACGCGTCCCGGAGGAGGCGAAAGCCGACGAGGCATACCCCGGTCATGATCAGCCCCGCGCCCAAAACTCCGTTGCGCAGCATCCAACGCAGGTACTGGTTGCCGCCGGAGGACAACGGCTCATAGATCGCGGGCCCCCAGCCGAAGAGCGGCGAACGCCAAAACGAGATCAGGGCTTCGCGGGAGGACGCGAGGCCCGACGGCAGGCTGAGCAAGACCACCAGCACGGCGGCGGCCGCGTGCGCGCGGCGCAGGGGCGCGCGCGAGAAAAACAGGAAGTGGATCGCCGCCAGCGCCGCGAGGTAGCCCATGGATTGGGCGGGCTCGAACAGGGACCAGGACAGCGCGCCGAGCGAGCGCAGGAAAAGGGTGAAATAGATCGCGGCCGTCAGTGCCGACTCCAGGGACTTTCGGACCGACTCGTCGTAGTGGCAGATGAGATAGACGGTGAACACCCCGGCGACGAGAGGGCGCGCGAGGGCGATCATGTCCCAGGGCCCGGTGCGGACTCCGTTGAACGCCAGCGAGTACGTGTAGGACAGCGCGTCGAGCAGCGCCAGCAGGAAGAAGAACGCCACGGCTTGACGCGCGGGGCGCCGCGTCTCCCAGGGCGAGGCCTGCGTGAACAAGGCCGTGCCGCCGAGGAGAAGCACGGCCGCGGGCAAAACGAGACCGAGGCGGCCGTTGAGGCGGTAGCCAGGGACGAACAGCGCCAACCAAACGACGGCGCTCATCGGATTGTGCAGCCGAAGCACGCCCGGGATCATTTCTTCCCCCGCGCGAGAGGGATAAGGTCGAGCTCGCGAAGCATCTCGAGCTTCTTCTTGCGGCGCTCGCCCGAGGACGCGCGCCGCGGCTCAATGCGGGAGAAGCGGACCGCCTCCGACCGCGCGACGTAGTCACGGCCGTCGGCCGGCCGCTCCAGCCGCCGCAAAGTCTCCCCGGCGAGATAGAGGACGTCCGCGCTGAACGGACGGGCCTCAGCCGCGGCCAGGGCATAGCGGAGGGAGAGCCGCATCAAGGCGTAATCGGGAGGCTGCGCCTCTCCTGCGGCCCTGAACGCGGCCACGGACAGGAGCGCGGCGAGGCCGGGATTCGGGTCGAGCGAAACCGCCTCGGCCACGGCGACGACGCGCTCGATGGGCTCCACCGGCTTGGCGGCCTTCCAGGCCGCCGCCGCCGGCAGGATCGCCGTGCGCATCAGCACGAGGCAGTAGGCCGCCGCCAGAATCGCCGCGCCGGGGTTCGGCGGGCGCTCCGCGAGGCGGGAGCCGGACTTGTCCGCCCAGGAAAGGGCGGAGAGGAGAAAGCCGAGCACGGTGAAGAACATGATCGCGTTCGCCGGAATCTGAAAGCTGAACTCGAAAAGAGAGTGCGCCGCGAAGGCGGCCGCGGCGGCCAGACCGCCTCCGATCAGGGCGCGCATATCGCTCGAGCGCGCCTCGCGCCATGTTCGATGGACGCGCAATACCGCGAGGCCCGCGGCGATAAGCGCCCCGATGAGGCCGAATATTCCCGTTTCCAGCAGGAGCTCGATCCAGTCGCTGTGCGCGTGGGCGGCCGTGCCGATCAGGCCGAGGTCCTGATACGAGGGATAGATCGTCTCGAAGCCGCCGAGGCCGGTGCCGAACAGCGGCGCGTCCCGCCACCAGCGTATCGAGTCGCCGTAGATGGACAGGCGGCCCATGACGGAGCGGTCGATAAGGGAACCCGCGTCGGCACTGGCCACGACGTGGCGATACGCGAAGAATATCGCCAGCACGGCGCCCGCGAGTGCCAGGCCCGCGCGCAGGCGGCGGAGCCGCGCGCTCGGCGCAAAGTCGGCGCCGAGGAAGGCGACGGCGGCGGCGGCCAGCGCGACCGCGATGAAGGACGCCTGGGAGGCACAGGCGACGAGGCCGAGAAGGACGACGAGGAGCCCCCCCGCCAGAAGCCGGTGAGGCCGCGCGTAAAACAGGCCGAGGCCGAGCGCCGACGACATGAGGAGGATGTTGGCGGCGTGGTCGCGGTTGTAATACGAGCCGAAGGAGCTGACGCGCGGAGCATAGCGCAGCCAGTAGAGCTTGTCGCCGCCCGTGAGCGTCTGAAGCAGCCCCAGCACCGCCAGCGCCAGGCCGACGCCGAAAAGAAAGCTCGCATATCGGCGGGCGGAGTCCGGCGTGACAATGACGCGCGGCACGCTCCACAGCACGGCCGCGCAGGCGGCCCACAGGATGACGGCGGCCCGGGTCTCGTACGGCGTCGCCGTGAAAGGCCGCAGCGGGTGGGGATCGCCGGGTGCTACGACGGTCGCGAGCTGAAGGCCGCCCAGGGCCGCGACGGCCGCCGGGAAAAGCCAGAACCAGGAGCCCTCGGGGGAGGCGGCGGGACGCCCTTTCAGGAAGACGGCCAGCGCGAGCAGGAAGGCAAGGACCTCGATCGCCGCCCGCGACCACGGCTCGACGCCTCCAAAAGCGATGACCCCGAAGGCGGTCAGCGCGTACAGCAGCCCCTCCACTGCCCGGGACGGGATGCGAGGCATCATGAGGCCCGGTCTTTCTTGGTCTCCGAGTCGACGTAGTCGTGGTAGTACTGCTCGTAGTAGCGGCCGTCCGCGTAGGTCATCGTCCCGAGCCGGGCGCCGTTGACGACGCCGCCGAGAATTTTCAGGCCGCCGACGCGCAGCCGCGCGCAGGCGGTCCGGATGAGGGGCACACGCGTGCGCCCGAAACGCGTGACGAAGATGTTCTGCTTCACGTGGCGGCCCCACAGGAGAATGTCGCTGATGGGAAACACCGGGGGACAGTCCACGATGACCCGGGTGTAGCGCCCGCGCGCCCAGTCGAGGAACTTGGCCATCTGCTTGGTGTTGAGAAGCTCCGCGGGATTCGGCGGCCGCGGTCCGCAGACGAGGACGTCGAGATTCGGGATGCCGCTTTTCTGGACGAAACCGTCCGGAGACGCCGCGAAGCCGGACAGGAAGTCGCTCAGGCCCGTCTCGTTGGACAGATGGAAGTTGCGGTGCTGGCGCGGCCGCCGCAGGTCGCCGTCGACCAAGAGGACATTCTGTCCCAGCTGGGCGAGCGCGACGGCCATATTCGCGGCGACGAAGCTCTTGCCCTCTTCCTGAACCGTACTGGTGACGAGGATCACGGGCTCGCCGTCCACGGCCTCGGCATAGCCCACCATGGTGCGCAGGTTGCGGAAAGCCTCGCTCAAGAGCGAAACTTCGGAGGAGATCAGCGGCGCGTAGACCTTGGCGTCCTTTTTGTGCCGTGAGAATGGAATCAGCCCCAGGAAGGGCAGGCCGAGTTTGCGCTCGATGTCGTCGTGCGTGCGCACGGTCTGGTCGAGCATTTCGATGATCAAGGCGGTGAAGGCGCCCAAGACGAGGCCGCCCAGCAGGCCGAAGACGAGCGCCAGGGACTTGCGGGGGCGGACCGGGGACCGGGGGAGCTTCGGAGGATCGATGATGCGGACGTTGTTGCCCTGAAGCTGGCCGGAGAGCTCGGTCTTGAGGCTTTGGACGATGTTGTCGACCTCGTTGTTGAGGACCGTGCGCATCGAGGCGATCCGCGACATTAGCCCCTGAACGGCAGGGTGGCTGGCCGTGTACTTCATGCGCAGGTCGGCCAGCTGGGCTTCCGCCGCGAATATGTTGCCTTTGATGTCCTGGACCAGCTTGTTGTTGACGACCGAGGGCAGGGACTCGTTGATCTTCTGGGCGTCGACGCCTTTCATGCGCATCTGCAGGGCGTCGAGGACGTCCTTCGACATGAACATCTGGTTGTTCAGGTTCTGCTCGACGAAGTACTGGGAGAGGGTGTGGGAGATCTCCATCGCCAACTGGGGGTCGGTGCTGTCGGCGTTGACGTAGCAGAGGCGGGTCTTCGGCACCGGCACGATCGAGACCGCTTCGCGCAGCGATTGGAGGCCCGAGGAGAAGTCCCGGGAGTTCGCGAGCTTGAGGGCGGAGTAGGCGCGGTCGAGCGAGGTGTCGCTCGTGATCAGCTTGTACTGCGTCTGGAAGTACTCGTCGTCGTCGCTCTCCACGCCGACACCCTGCTGCGCGATCCCCTTGTTGGCCCGCTCGACATTGAGCAAGGTGCCCGCGCGGAACACCGGCGCGGACAGGAACGCGTAGGCCGCGGCGAAGATAAACACGGCCGAGGCGACGGCCGCGACGATCCAGCGTCGTCGGGAGAGGATCTCGACGTACTGGGCGAGGCTGATCTCGACGTCCTGCTCGGCGTCGGGCATGTTCGCCATGCTAGAAGAAGCTCTGTGGGACGTAGATCACGTCGTTGGGCTCGAGCACCAAATCCTTCTCCTTCTGCCCCTGCTGGGTGATGGCCTTGACCTCGATGGTGTAGGTGACGTTGACGCCGTTGACGTTGCGCAGGACGCGGGTGCGGTCCTGCGCCGCGATCGGAGTAAATCCTCCCGCGGTGCTGATCGCCTCGAGGACGGTCAGGCGCGACTCGATCGGGATGGCCAGCGAGCCCGGACGCTGCACCTCGCCCATCACGAAGACGGTCTTGTTTCCGTACTCCTCGATGAACAGCGAAACCTGGGGGCTGACCAGATACTGGGCCAGCTTGCTCTCGATCGCGGCCTGCGCCTCGATGAGGGTCATCCCTCCGATCTTCACCGCCCCGATGAGAGGCATGGAAACCGTCCCGTTCGCGTTGACCCGGACCTTCCTGTTCATTTCGAGGTCCTGATAGACCGTGACGGCGATCAGGTCGGCCGAGGATATCCGGTAGTCGGTCTTCGCGTGCACGACCTGATTGAGGGCCTCGGCGATGGCGGCCGATTCCTTGTCGGAGGCCGCTTGCCGGGCGGCGGGATCGTCCGGCGCCGCTTCAGAGGGCGCCGCGGGGTGGGCGGCGGAAGGAATTCTCTCGTTCGCCCCTTCGGTGACGCGCAAACCCCCGCAGGCCGCCGTAAGACAGCAAAGCACGACGGCGAAAAGCGGGGGTCGGTTCATCCGCGCTTATTATACAGGGTCTAGAACTTAAGCGCCAGGTTCCACGCGGTCCGTTGGTCCTGGTAGTTGAAGTCGCGCGTGAAGATCGAGTTGCGTTCGCGGTAGACGTAGGTCAGCCCGGTCGTGAGCCAGGCCTGGATGTCGTAGGTCACCCAGACGCCGCCCTGGTAGATGTCGTCGCGGCGATCGCCCGTCGCGCCGCTCGTCGTGGTCTGCGTGTCGGGGTACTTGTCGAGGCCGAAGGCGGCATTGACGCCGGCCGAGAACTTGCGCGGAAGCTTGTGCTTGACGTCGAGCGTCGCGCTGTTGCTGATGTAGAAGCGGTTGCCGGCAGAGATCGACTCCTGCAGGTCGCGCGACAGGGCGAGGATGACGTCGGTGCGGTCCGTCGGCCTATAGACGACGTGCGTCGCGACGGTGAAGTTGCGCGTGTTGCGGGTCACGGCGCCTATCGGCGCTTCGTCGTACTCGCGGTAGGTCATGCCGCCCTCGACCTGCCCGGTGACCTTAGGAGCGATGACGCCGCGCACGCCCAGGCCGAAGTCGTGGGACTTATTGTTCCTGTCCTGGCCGGGAAGCTCGCGGTGGACGGTGTAGTGCGTGACTCTGCGATGGTACGAGACATAGAGCCTGGTCTTGGGCTTGACCTTGTAGCCGACGTTGAAGCCCGCGCGCTGCGTGTAGCGGTTGAGCTCGCGGCCGACATCGGCCCCCAGGTACTTGTTGACGGTGTGGCTGGCGTCCGCGCCGCCGGCTATGACGCCGTTCTCCTTGTCGTAATCGAGCTCGGCGTACACCGTGTTCGTCCACCGGCGGTCGCGGTTGATGAGCTGCGAGAAGGGCTGGTCGCGCGTCTGCAGGTAGCGGTCGCCGGCCCGGAAGGTCAGGCCGTACGCGCCCCGGTACTCGTAGTCGAGATGCGCGTTCTGATTGATCGTATCGTTGATGTTCGGGTCGGTGGTGTAGTTGTGGAATTCGACCGCATAGCCGGCGGACAGATTGTGGAGCCTGCGCCAGGGCAGGACCGCCTCCAAGGCAAGCTCGTTCTTCGTGATCCAAGACCCGCGCACGCCGCCGCCGATCACGCTGTTGGGCTCGTCGCGGGGAACGAGGTAGATGTTCGAGTCGTACTCCTCGGTGAATTGATAGTACGGATGCAGCGCGAGCTGCCCGTAATGGATGTTGGGCTGCTTATATTGGGTGAGCCAGTCGAGGTTGACGGCGGAGGCGGAGGAGGCGAGAAAAACGGAGAGGGCGGCAACGACGCGAATCATCGGGCGCATGTCAAATCCTTGTTCCTGGTCGTGCGAATGCTCTCAAAGAGAGAGCCCAGCCCTGAATGATGACTGGGCTCCCCGTCGAGAGCGAACTGCATCAACGGTCGTTGCACTCGTTCTGAAGAGTGGTCGGGCCGTAGCCCTCTCAGAGGTTCTTGGGAGCGTCGTCCGGGCCGGAGGGCGACAGGCTCGGGGGCGGGTTGTTCGACAGAGGGCCGAAGCCGCCGTAGTCGTTGCCGTTGCCGCGGGGAGGGCCGTCGATGTCGCCGAGGGTGTTGGAGCCGCCGGGGGTGTTGGAGCCG
>JBBTJN010000027.1:0-34581 GCA_038059415.1 Elusimicrobiota bacterium
TCGACGGCTTCGGCGGCGCGGTGTGCATGGCGGCCAACAAGGTTCTGGGCGCGCGAGCGGTCGCGGCCTACGACTCGGTTTCTGCGCGCATGGCCGCTCAGCACGATGACGCCAACGTGCTGTGCATCGGCGGGAAATCGCACGGCGAGCTGATCCACGGCGAGATATTGAAGGTGTTCTTCACCACGCCCTTCGAGGGCGGCCGGCACGAGGAGCGCTTGCGCAAGGTCCACGCCATCGAGAGGAAATACGACAGATGAGGCTCGCCCGCGTGATCGGCCGCGTGTTCTGCTCCCGCCAGGAGCCGGGCCTCGACGGCAAGACGATGCTTCTCATCCAACCCCTGCGCTGGGAAGACGAGTCTCCCGTCGGTGATCCGATCGTGGCTGCCGATGCGGTCGGCGCGGGCTCATCTGAAAAAGTTTTCTGGGTCGCCTCGCGCGACGCGGCGGTCGCCTTCAAGGACACGCCGCCGGTGGACGCCGCCGTGGTCGGGATCGTGGATGGGCACCAAGTGAAAAATTTTCGGGAGAAGCTCTGATGTTCGTGGCCGAGGTCGTCGGCAATGTCTGGGGCACGCGCAAGCATTGCTCGCTGCGCGACAAACGCCTGCTCCTCGTGCGGCCGATAGACCCGATGACGCAGAGACGCACCGGCGACGCGACCCTGGCCGTCGAATATGGGACGGGCGCGGGACCGGGCTCGATCGTGCTCGTAATGGACGAGGGCGGCTCGGCGAGAAGCGTACTGCATGACGAAAAGGCGCCGATTCGGGCCGTGATCGTCGGCATCGTGGACTGCGTGTCGTCAGGTGGGAAGGTAATAAAATATGACTGAAGCTCAGTTGAGAAATGTGGTGGAAGAAGTCGTGAAGGCGCTCGACGCCAAGGGCTTTCTCAAGACCAATAGGTGCGGGTGCGAGAACGGCCCCAAGGCGCTGAAAGGCGAGGTAAAGGCTTCGATGGGCAGCGCCGGCAAGGTGTTCGGCAGTCCCGTCTCCTGGGGTGGCGCGCCCATGTCTCCCGCCAAGGGCCAGTTCTCGGCGCTTCCTCCCAAAGCCGTTCACGATGAGGAGGACGAGGATGTGCATGTGGACGCCAGGATCATTCAGGCGGCCGGCGCCGACCGCGTGTCCGTGTGCAAGCCCACGAAGAAGGGTTCCGACACGGCTCGTTACGTCGACCACACCTTGCTGAAGCCCAACGCGACCCAGGAGGAGATCGGCAAGTTGTGCGACGAGGCCAAGACCTTCTGTTTCGCCTCGGTGTGCGTGAACCCCTCCTATGTCGCGCTGTGCGCGCAGCAGCTGCGCGGCTCCGGCGTCAAGGTCTGCACCGTCGTCGGCTTCCCGCTCGGCTCCACGACCCCGACCGTCAAAGCGATCGAGTCGCGCGACGCGATCGCCAATGGGGCCGATGAGATCGACATGGTCATCAACATCGGCGCGCTCAAGTCCGGCAACGATATCGTGGTCTATGACGACATCAAGGCGGTGCGAGACGCCACGCGGGGCAAGATACTTAAGGTGATCCTTGAGACCTCGCTCCTGTCGCACGAGGAAAAGGTGCGCGCCTGCGTCATCGCCAAAAGGGCGGGTGCGGATTTCGTGAAGACCTCCACCGGTTTTGGAGGCGGCGGCGCCACCGTCGAGGACATCAGGTTGATGCGAGAGACCGTCGGTCCGATGATGGGCGTAAAGGCCTCCGGCGGCATTCGCGACGCGAAGATCGCCGCCGACATGATCGCCGCCGGCGCAACCCGCCTCGGCACCTCGGCCAGCATCGCGATCGTGACGCACGCCAAGTCGGAAACGAAGGGCTACTGACACCGATAACCGAGGACTGATATGGCGAAAGAGAAAGATAAGGACCAGCCGCCGAAATATAAGATCAACATCGACCTGCAGTGCGGCGCTTGCGCGGCGATCATGCACACGCACAAGGACCAACCGCCGCCGAAGTTTTGCGCGGGGTGCGGCGCGGGGATGCAGAAGTTCTGTTTTAAGTGCCACAAGAAAGTGGAGATGTTCTTTGAAGAGTGGTGGCCCGAGGACGACGAGTGTCAGCGGACCTATACCACGCCGCGTCGTTGCACGCATTGCAACGCCGTGCTCGAGACGGGCGCCGAGGGTCGCGAGGCTCTCGGCGGACAAGGTCCGGAGTAAGGGGGAACGATGGCGGAGAGTCATGAGGCGTTGGGCATGGTGGAGACGAAGGGTTTCACGGGCATGATCGAGGCGTCGGACGCCATGGCGAAGGCCGCCAAGGTCCGGCTCGTCGGCTATGAGAAGGTCGGCAACGGCCTGTGCACGACCTTGTGTCGGGGCGAGGTCGGCGCTGTGCGTGCGGCCGTCGACGCGGCCGCGGCGGCTGCGCAGAAGGTCGGGGAGCTCGTCGCGGTCCATGTGATACCGCGTCCACATGATGACCTTGAGAAGTACCTGGACCGTATTGCCACCAAGCTCTAAACGCTCCAAGGTTTTCCTCAAGCGCGTTTGCGTCGGGCCGCTGGCGGCCCGACGGCGCATATCATGCTGACAAGAGACGATCTTATCGATATCATAGTCATCGGCTTGGCCAAGGCCAAGCCGGCGACGGCGGTCGCGCGCCTCTGGAGCGCGACGGGTCCGGCGGGCCGGGTCTTCCTCTCCGAGTACGACATAAAAAAGAGGTTGACGCCGGGCTGCCTTCGCCTTACAATTCCAGGGAACGCGATCCTCAGCCCGTTGGTCTCGGATTGGCTGACGTTGAGAGGGATAGAAGTCATTAGAGAGCACCCCTAAATATGGCGATCGACATTAAGAACCTGCTGACGTTGATGGTCCAGAAAGACATCTCGGATATTCATTTTAAAGCCGACTCCGTGCCCGCGTTGCGCGTTCATGGAGCCATGATCCTGGCCACCAATCTACAGAAGCTGTCCGCTGAGGATATAAAGACCGTTGCCTACGAGCTCATGAACAAAGAGCAGGCGGCGGAGTTCGAGAAGGCGATGGAGCTCGACCTCGCCTACAGCCTCGGCGGGCTCGCGCGCTTCCGCGTCAATGTTTATCGCCAGAAGGGCACGCTCGGCCTGACCTTGCGCGTCGTGCCGATGAAGCTGCGCACCTTCGAGGAGCTGAACCTGCCCGTCGAAACCCTCAACAAGCTCGGCAAAGAAAGCCGCGGACTGATCCTCTTTACGGGCATCACGGGCGCGGGTAAGACTACGACCCTCAACAGCTTTCTGCACCACCTCAACAACACTCAGCAGTATCGTATCATCACGATCGAAGATCCGATCGAGTTCTATCACGCTGATGTGAAATCTACGATCGTCCAGCGCGAGGTCGGCCTCGACACGCACTCGTTCGCGGCGGCGCTCAAGCATATTCTCCGTCAGGACCCGGATGTCGTCGTCATCGGCGAGATGCGCGACCTCGAGACCATGCAGGCCGCGATCGCCGCGGCCGAGACCGGCCATCTTGTGCTCTCGACCGTCCACACCCTGGACGCCGCGCAGACCGTCGAGCGCATCGTCGACGCGCATCCCGTGCATCAGCACTCTCAGGTTCGCCAGCAGCTCGCCAACTGTCTCAAGGGCGTCATCGGCCAGCGGCTCGTGCTGTCAAAGGACGGCAAGGGGCGCTTCCCCGCGACCGAGATCATGATCGGCAATAGTTTGGTGCGCCGCAACCTCCTGGAAGGCAAGACCGGCGAGATCCGAAAGGTGATCGAGGCCGGGGAGTACTACGGCATGCACACCTTCGACCAGGATCTTCTGCGTTTGTTCGGCGAGGGAAAGATCGACGACAAGGTCGTCCTCGAAGAGGCCACCAACCCCGAGGACGCGGCGTTGCGCTTGAAGAGCCTTTCGGTCAGCGGCGCCTGAGATGGAGGACGAGCCAAATAAGGAGCACCCCGAGGATATCGAGTCCATTCTCTCGGACTTGGACGCGATCCTCACGGACATGGGAGGCGTCGCTCCGGCCCTGCCCGAAACCGCGCCGCCGCCCAAGCCCTTCGCACAGCCCAAACCAATGGCGCCCTTGGAGGAGCCGAAGGCGAGTCCGAGCATCGAGTTGGCGCCGCGCGCAGGGATGATCAAGCCGCCGGAGAAGAAGCCGGAACCTCCGAAGCCGGCGCCGAAGCTGCCCGACCAAACGCCGATCGAGCTTTCCTCCGGCCCCAAGATCCCGGCGCCCGCGCCGCAACCCGTGCCGCAACCCGCGCCGCCGCCGAAGGTGACCGTCGAGGCGCCGGCGGTTCCTCCCAGGCCGACGGCCGTGCCCTCTCCGGGGCCCGTCGTGGCGTCCACCAAGATTGAAGATCTTCCGGCGGACGCGCCTAGGGAACAGATTCGGCGTGTGGCCTATATCTACACCTTCTCCTGTTCCGGTGTGAAAACGGCCTTCGCCTTGTTCTTGAGCCAGGCCGCGCGGACGATCTCGAAGAAACCGATCTTCCTGCGCGAGGTGCTGTCGCACGAGGTAGGTCCCGCGAGCGATCCGAACGCCATAGTGCAGAAATCGCTGCAAGTGAAGGCGTCCGCCGTCCTGGCCGTCGTCGAGGACTGGCCTTCGGCAAAGGTGGACGAATTGTCCGAGGCGTGCTTACGCGCTAACCTGCTGTTTCGCGCGGTGGCGCCCGCAGACGCGCAGAAGAAATCCACCGCCGTGGACGTCATCGTGGATATGATGCTGCTTCCTGGAGAAGGTTGATGGATCGCTGGGAGATACGGCCTGCGCCGAACGCCGACGACCCGCAGCGGCATCTTCTTTTGCTGCATGGAGGCGCTTCGGACGTCGCCGCGTTGCTCAAGAAATTCGGAGCGTTGTGCGGCCGCCCCACGCCGCTTGACGGCGAGGAATTTAATCTTAGCTTTGCGCTGCACAAGGTGACGCCTGAGGTGAGAAAGAAGCTCAACGATTGGCTCGGCAAGATGTCCCCGAAACCCGCGCCGATTCAGGTCCCGGCGCCTGCCCCTTTCGCCCCGCCAATGTCGTCGTTTGCCGCGCCAGTGGATATCGACTCGCCGAAGGTCAAGGATCCGCCGTTTCCCATGCTCGACATTCCACCGGCGTCGACTTTGCCGCCGCCGAAGGAGCCTCTAATCTCTCTCGGACCCGAGGTCGTTGCGACGCCTCCCTCTCCCGCGCCGGCGATGCCGAAGTTCACCCTGGTCGCGGCGCCCGCCGCGTCGGCGTCGGCGGCTTCGCCGCAGGCGAATCAGCCGGTGAATCAGGGGAAGGACACCTCGATGGCGCTGACCGACGAATTGCGCGCGGACTTGACGTTTGAGACTTTGCTCGTCGGCGCGTACAACCGCTTCGCGCACGCGGCGGCCATGTCCGTGGTGACCTCGCCCGGTTCGATGTACAATCCGCTTTTCCTGTATGGCGTGCCGGGAACCGGCAAGTCGCACCTTTTGTACGCGATCGCGAACTCCATGTCGAAGGGCCCCGGCGCCGAGTCGATGCTGGTGACTTCGGGCGCGCGCTTGTCGCGCGTGGTCAGCGCCGCTATCGTGAGCGGCTCCATGGCCGCCATCGACAAGAAGGTGGCGGACTCCAAGTCGATCTTCGTCGACGACCTCCACCTCCTGGCCATGACGGATCAAAACAAGGACGTGTTCGCGAAACTGTTCCAGTCCTTCTTCGAGCGCAGCCATCAGGTCGTTTTCACCTCGATGTACCCGCCAAAGGCGCTGGGCGCTCTTGAGGAGGCGTTGAAGCTCACGTTCTCCAAGGGCTGGTCGGTAGACCTTAAGATCCCGAGCCCGAACATCCAGCGCGAACTCGTCGGGGCCGTGGGCGAGCGCGTCGGCGCCCAACTGAGCGGCGATGAGGTCGGCCAGCTTGCCGACAGGCTGACGATGTGGGGCTATCAGGACCTGACTTTGTGGGTCATGCGTATCGCCGCCATGCGCAAGTTGCTGTCGGCCGCGGGCCAGCCCGCGCCTCTGTTGAGCATCCTCCGGCTCATCTACGATCCGATCACGATCGGAAGCGAGGCGCCGCTTGTGCCGACGGCCGGGGTGACGTTTACGCCGCCCGCGGCGCCGGCCGGCGCGCAGTCGCTCGCGATCATCGTGCCGACGGGGCAGGATGGCCTTGGCGCCTATGCCGCCAAGCGGTTCTACGAGACGGGCTCCAAGAGCGGGTTCCCCCGAACCTACAACCTGAAGCTGCGGGAAACCTACAACGCGATGCAGCGGGTCGGCGTGCCCTTTCAGATCGCGGACATGTGCCTCCGCTCCGGCGTCACACGCGTGCTGCTCGTTGGCCCGGGCCCGGATTCGCCTCTGGCCCAGCATGTCGTCGAGTTCAGCCACGCGGTGCGCCACATCCTCGACAGCGCCGGGGTGGCGATGGGCTGGATTGCGCACGCCCAGAGGGACATCGCGGCCCAATACGTGAACGCGCACCTCGACTTCGAAAGATGAACGTAGCCGCGGCAGTCGTCGTCGTTCTCTCCTTAGGCTGCGCGGCCACGGCGCTCTGGTGGTGGTTCTCGTTTCGCAAGATCCTGCCCCTGGAGCGCGAGGCGTGCGCGCTGCGCGCGGAGCTTGAGGATCTTCGAAAGTTCGCCGCCGAAGCGCTCGATCTTGACGCCGTCGTGCGCCGGTCGGGGCACGCTCTCGAGGATGCCGCGAGCCGCGTCCTAGGCGCTTTGCATCGGCGCTGGCCGGAGCTCAGCTTTGCCGCCTTCACGCGCCGTTGCGACGGCAGCGTGGCGCTTCTCTCTCATCGCGGCGGGCCGTGGGCGCGCCTCGAGCTGTCCTCGTTCCGTTTTGACGGGGGCCTTCTGTCCCGTGCGGCCGCGTCCGGTCGCTCGTCGTGGAACCTGAGCGATGGAATGCGGGGCGAGGAAGACATGCTCGTTCGTGCGCTCGCCCAACAGGGCTATAGCGCGGTGATGGCCTGCGGGTGGACCGACGAGTGCGGCGCGGGCGTCGTGCTTGCGGCGCGCTCGGGGCCGGAGGAGGAAGGCGAGGCCTTGGCCTCGCGCCTCGAGCTTGCGACGGCGGCGCTGCGGTCGGCCGCTACGGTGGCCGCGGGGCTGTCGGACCTTGCCACCCGCCGGGAAAAGCTGCAGGGCGGACTGTCAGCCGCGATGGAGGAACTCACCGCCGTCCAGGACCGTCTCATCAAGAAGTCGAAGGAGATCAAGACCTTGCACGACGTGGCCGGGGCGCTCAGTGCGCGCGCGGTGCAGGCGCCCTCGACCTTGGCCGCGGTCGTCTCGATCGTGGCGCGAGCGCTCGAGGCGGACCTCGTCGCGTTTCTGATCCTCGACGAGGTCACCGGCGAGCTCGTAACACAGTCCGGCGCCTTCGGCCTCGAGGCGGAGGAGCAGCTGTACCGGATCGCGCTGACCGATGAGCGCTCCTCCTCGGTGCGTGTGTTTAAGACGCGCCGTCCGTTCATGATCGATGACGCTCAGGACGACCCTCAGGTCATCGCCCTCTACGCCAAAATGTGGAACGTGCACTCGCTGATGGTCGTGCCTCTCATTTTAGGGGACCATTGCATCGGGGTCATGCGCGTCGGCAGCAGGCGCAAGGGGGCGTTCTCCGATGAGCAGATCAGTCTCGTGACCGTCATCGCGGAGGAGGTGGCGATCATTGTGGAGGCCGCCATTTTGAACCGCCGTTTGGAGGATATGACGGAACAATTGACCACCCTCAATCGTATGAAGGATGAGTTCGTCTCGACCGTCAGTCATGAGTTCAAGACTCCTCTCACCACGATCTTGGGGTTTTTGACCGTGATGCTCGAGGGCGACACGGGACCGCTCAGCGTGCAACAAATGAAATTTCTCGCCATCGTGAAGGCCGCGTCGAAAAGGCTGTCGGGGCTCGTCTCCGATCTGCTCGACCTGTCGCGCCTGGAGGGCGGAGCGAGGATGGAGTTGCTTCCCTTTGATCTCGGTCGACTGGTGCTTGAGTCCGTGGAGAACTATCAGCCCATTGCCGCCGAGGAGGACAAGACCTTGTCCTCGGAGGCAACGGGAGTGCTGCCCAAGGCGCTCGGCGACGAACGCTGGATACAGCTGGTTCTCGACAATCTCGTGTCCAACGCGCTCAAGTTCACCCGTCCCGGCGGCCGAGTGCGCGTGTGCGTCCAGAACAAGGGGGAGTTCGTGATGGTGTCCGTTTCCGACAACGGCATCGGCATTCCCCATG
This sequence comes from Elusimicrobiota bacterium, assembly GCA_038059415.1. Classification (GTDB taxonomy): domain Bacteria; phylum Elusimicrobiota; class Elusimicrobia; order UBA1565; family UBA9628; genus GWA2-66-18. The sequence goes on from JBBTJN010000027.1 coordinate 8,167, forward strand.
AGGATCACGAGAAGGTGTTCAAGCGTTTTTTTCGCGCCGGCAACCGTTGCGAGATCAATGTGCCCGGCACGGGCCTCGGCCTCGCCATCGCGCGCGAGATCGTCACTAAGCATGCCGGGAAGATATGGCTCGAATCCGAGCTCGGCGAGGGCACCACCTTCCATTTCGTCGTCCCTGCGGCCGGCGAGCGGGAAGTCGCCACGTGAAGAAAGTTCTCGCCGTTTTCCTGGCCCCCCTGCTCCTCGGTGCCTGCGCCTTCGGGCGCTTGAAGCCCGGCCTCACGAAGGAGGGCGCGGTCGTCGTTGTCGCGGCGCCGACTTTGGACGAAGCTCGCCGGGTCGTGGTGAGGGGCGCGCTCGACCTATTTATAGCGCCCGGTTCGTCCGTGTCGGTGAAGATGGCGGAGACGTTCGCCTCGCGCGCCTCCGATTTTACCGGGCGGGTGCGCTTCAAGAAGGGCAAGGGCATCGTGGAATTGCGCTTCGTGAAATTTCTGCTCGCCCTCGAGAAGGAGGGCCTCCTGCGCCCGGCGGGCTTCTCGTCGCGGGAGCCGCGCGTGCTGCTCCTCGTGTCGGAGCCTCAGCGCATTTTCGATCTCGGCGTGGGACCTGCCGCCGACGCCTTGCGCCGCGGCCTGTCCGTCTACGGGATGGCGGCCATCGACGGGCGAGATCGCCTGAACAATTTCCTGGCCAAGGGGAAGGACCCCTCGGCGCTCATGGCGGGCGCCGCGCGCCTCGGCGCCGACTGGATGGTCGTTGCCGCCGCCTCCGCGAGCGCGGAGATCGACCCGGTCACCCGTACCTGGCGGGGCCGCGCGACCCTTCTCGCCGACCAGTACGATGTCAAGAGCGCGACGCCCGTCGCCCAATCTCAGTGCGACGCGTCCGTGCTCGATGTTTCGTCCACGGCGGCCCGAGGCAAAGCCCTCGACAACGTGGGCGAGGAAACGGCGTCCAAGGTCGCGGCGGAGATCAAGCGTGCCCTTGGCGGACGCGTTGAGGGCGCGATATCCATTGTGGGCGGCTTCGATCTGGTCCGCCTGAAATCCCTGCTCGCCGCCGTGCGCGGCGTCGAAGGCGTGGCGGGAGCCTATATGGGAGTCTGGCGGGGCGAGGAAGAGAGCGTGATCCTGCGCGTATTCATGACCGGGATGAAGGTCGACGACCTGGCGGCTAGGCTCCTGCGCCGGGATCCGTCTCTCACCTTGCTGTCGGTCGAGCCTGAGGTCGGGCGTCTTGCCGTCGAGATTTCTCCCCGGGGGGATGAATGAGCCTCGCTCGGGTGCACGCCATGGGCTTGCGGGGCGTCGAGGGCTATCCCGTTCTCGTCGAGCTCGACCTCGCCAACGGCCTGCCTAACTTCACGACCGTCGGCCTTCCCGACGACGCCGTGCGCGAAGCGAGGGAACGGGTCGCCGCGGCCCTGCGCAACTCCGGCTACGCGATGCCCAACCGCCGTATCACCGTCAACCTCTCGCCCGCGCGCCCCCGCAAGCAGGGCAGCCACTACGAGTTGCCCATCGCGCTGGCGCTGCTGACCGCCTCCGGCCAGGTCGTCGCGGGCGAATGGGCGAAGCGCTGGTGCGTCGTGGGGGAGTTGTCGCTCGACGGTCGCGTCCAGCCGGTGTCCGGCGTCCTCGCGATGGCGGCGAGGGCCAAGGCCGCGGGCTTTGCGGCGATCATGGTGCCGCAAGCCAATGCCGAGGAGGCGCGAGCGGCCGGCATCGAGACCCTTCCCGTGGCCGACCTGCGCGAGGCGGCCGAACTGGCGGGCGGCGCCCCGCCGCGGTTGCGCGCTGAAATCGTTGCCCCGCGGCCCGTTGCAGCTTCCGTTCCCGATCTCTCCGACGTGCGCGGTCAGTTCGCGGCCAAGCGCGCGCTCGAGATCGCCGCGACCGGAGGGCACAATCTTCTGTTCGTCGGCGCGCCCGGCACGGGCAAGTCTATGCTCGCGCGCCGTCTTCCTGGGATTCTGCCGCCGCTGACGGGCGACGAAGCGCTCGAGGTCACTCTCGTCCAATCGGCCTGCGGCCGCATGGTGCCCGGCCTTGTGCGCGAGCGGCCCTTCCGCGCCCCGCATCATGGCGCCTCCGCAGCCGCCTTGATCGGCGGCGGGCCCTCCTCTCGGGCGGGGGAGGTCTGCCTGGCCCACGGCGGGGTGCTGTTTCTTGATGAGCTCGCTGAATTTTCCCGGCCGGCCCTCGAGGCCCTGCGTCAGCCTCTCGAGGACCGCTGCGTCAGCGTCGCGCGCGCGCGGGAGACCATCGAGTACCCGGCCCGCTTCACGCTCGTGGCGGCGGCCAACCCGTGTCCCTGCGGCTGGCGCGGCCATCCGCGTAAGACGTGCGTGTGCTCTCCGTCGGAGATCGGGCGTTATCTGGCCCGCCTCTCGGGGCCGCTGATCGATCGCATCGATCTGCAGATCGAAACCCCGTCCGTCGCGTTCAGCGATTGGGCGGCCGGGATCTCGACGGGTGAATCTTCGGAGGTCGTGCGCGCCCGCGTGGCCCGCGCTCGCGCGCGTCAACGGGCGCGGTGGACAGAGTCCCTCGCGCCTCTTAACGCCTTTATCGACGCGGCCGCGTTCCGCCGAGGCGCCCGCGTGCTTCCCGAGGCGCTCGATGCCCTTGCCGCCGCCGAACGCAAGACCTCCCTGTCCGCTCGTGCTCTCGACCGTGTCCTGCGCGTGGCCCGTACGATAGCCGATTTGTCGCGTCACGATGCGGTGGGGGCCTCCGAAGTTCTGGAAGCCGCCTCTCTGCGCGGTCTCGACCGCTTGCGGTCGAACTTGGAGGCCGTCGCTTGAAGAAACTGATATTCGTCGTCGCCGTGATGTACGGGACGTATTGGTACGCCAGCAACCATTTCAACTTCGCGGACACCTTGGTTTACGCGAGGAAGCATCCCCAGACGAGCTGGGCTCCGGCCGTGGACTACTACGTCGGCCTCGTCTACTACCAGCGCAGCGAATACCCGAAGGCCCAGGAGGCCTTCACTCAGCTTCTTACCGACTATTCGACGGGCGCGTACACGGCGAAAGGCCTGTTTCACCTGGCTTCGGCCGCCGCGGAGAACCGCGATTATGAGGTCGCGCGCAAGTCGCTGCAGCGCTTCATCGAGGAGTTCCCCGACCATAAGGACAAGCGGGACGCAGAGCTGCGCCTGGAATACATCAAATACAAATGAAAGAGCTCCTTGCGTTCTCCCGGCTCGTCACGGACGCGATGAAGCGTCGCGGTTTGGGATTACGAGAATTATGTCGTCAAGCAAGGCTCGATCCGTCATTCCTGTCGAAGGTATTAACGGGCAAGCGCAACCCCCCCGCTGAAGAAGAAGTTCTACGGCGGATGGCGGCGGTGTTGGAGATCGACGCCGTCGAGTTGTTTGTAGCGGCGGGTCGCATTCCTGCCGAATGGAAAAATTTAGCGGTCAACAGCGATCTTCTTCGTCGCGTAGACGCTATCGCGAATTCCGGCCATTCCCGAAAATATATTCCGTTGCCGTATTCCTCTAAGCCGTTCAACGAGGAGTTGCTTTAAACCGTGTCCGAGTGGACCCCGCGTCAGCGTTGGGCCGTTCGATTAAACGTGGGGACCCCTCCACGCCGCGCCTGGAATCTTCTGGAAGAGTTGGGCCCCGAAGGTCTCCCCGATTCTTCCGACGCCGATTGGGCCAGCGTCAGCGCGGTGAAATCAGAAGACGTTGCTGCGTGGCGCCGCGCCGCTCTGGCCTTCGACGTCGTCGCCGAAGAGCTTCGTGCCGCGGAGCTGGGCGCCCGTCTGATCTTGCGCGGTGATTCCGACTATCCCGACCTCCTCGCCTCAATCTACGATCCGCCTCTTGTACTGTACGTGCAGGGCTCGCTGAGCGGCGTTTCTCCGGTCGCTTTTGTCGGCGCCCGCGTCCCGACTCCGTACGGCCGCCGCCTGACCCGCCGTCTGGCCGGGGACGCTTCCCGCCGCGGCCTGACCATCGTCAGCGGTCTTGCCCGCGGCATCGACGCTGAGGCCCATCTTGCGGCCCTCGATGCGAAGGGCCCGACCTGGGCTGTTCTGGGGACCGGCCTGAGCCACGTATATCCCGCCGAGAACAGCCTCTTGGCCCGCCGCATCGTCGCGCAGGGGGGGGCGGTGATCTCGGAGCGACCTCTTGGCACCAAGCCGTTGCCCGAGCTGTTCCCGCGTCGCAACCGCATCGTCGCCGGCCTGTCCTGGGGCGTTGTCGTTGTGGAAGGCCGCCACAAGTCCGGCTCGCTTATCACCGCCCGCCTGGCCGCTGAGTATGGCCGCGAGGTTTTGGCCGTTCCAGGCCCGGCAGACTCCGTTATGTCTGAAGCGCCGCATAGGCTCCTTAAAGACGGCGCGCGTCTGGCGGCAGAGGTGGAGGACATCGTGGCGGCGCTGCCCGAGGGTCAGCTCTTGGCAGCCAGAACGGACGCCTCGGCGGACCCTGTTTCGCGGACGATGCCGCCCGCCTCTACGGAGGAAGAGGCCAAAGTCTTGGCCCTGTTGGGTGCCGATGCCCTCTCCTTAGACGAACTGGTCCAACTGTCGGGGCTTGACACCACACGCATTTCCTCTGTAATGTTCGGGCTGGAGTTAAAGGAAAGAGTATCCTTCGTACCTGGACAACGCTATGCCCAAAAAGAAGCCCGCTAAAAAGAAGCCCGCCAAAGTCGACCGAGCGGTACGCGAGGAAGTGCCCCTTCCCAAGTCCGTCAAGAAAGGGGTCGACCGAGCGGTACGCGAGGAAGTGCCCCTTCCCAAGTCCGTCAAGAAAGGGGTCGCCCGCACTGGCCCCAGCCTTCTGGTCGTTGAGTCGCCGGCCAAGGAAAGAACGATTTCCCGTTTCCTCAAGGGTGAATTCGTGGTCAAGTCGTCGTTCGGCCACGTCCGGGACCTCCCCGTTCGCAAGATCGGCGTCAACGTGGACGACGACTTCGCGGCTCAGTACGTTGTTTTACCAAGAGCCAAGAAAATCCTGGCCGAGTTCAAGTCCTTGGTCTCCAAGGCCGCCTTCGTTTACCTCGCCACCGACCATGACCGAGAGGGAGAGTCCATCGCCTGGCATCTCGTCGACATGCTCAAGCTCAAGCCCGACCAGGTCAAGCGCATCACCTTCCACGAAATCACGTCGGCCGCCATCAAGGCGGCCATCGCCGCTCCGCGCGCGATCGACGAGAATCTCGTGCACGCCCAGCAGGCCAGGCGCGTCATCGACCGCCTCGTCGGCTACAAGCTCTCCCCGTTGTTGTGGGCCAAGATCCAGAGCGGCCTGTCCGCCGGCCGGGTGCAGTCCGTCGCCGTGCGCCTGCTCGCTGAGCGCGAACATGAGATCGTGGAGTTCGCGTCCGAGGGCTACTGGACGTTGACGGCCGCTCTCGAGAAGAACGGCGCGCCGCCCGTGTTCGACGCCAAGCTCTCGCTGTGGAAAAAGGAGAAGGTCGAGACGGTCCGAACCTACGACCTGTTCTCCGAGCAGTACCGCGTCAAGGCGACGATCCTGCGCACCGCCGAGGAGGTGGATCTGGTCTCGAAGATCGTCCAGGGCGGGGTGTTTAGTGTGGTCAAGGTCGAGAAGAAGGAGGTCCGCCGCCGCCCGCCGCCCCCCTTCTCGACGTCGACCCTCCAGCAGGCCGCTTCACAGAAGATGGGATTCGCGGCCGAGCGCACGATGCGCATCGCCCAGTCCCTCTATGAAGGCGTGGACCTCGGCGGCACGGACCCGGCCGGTCTGATCACCTACATGCGCACAGACTCGTTCTCGATCGCGAAGTCCGCGGCCGAGGAGTGCGCTCTCTTCGTCAAGGACACCTACGGCGCGACCTACGCCCCGGCCGTACCCCCGACCTATCAGACCAAGTCGCGCGGCGCCCAGGAGGCCCACGAGGCCATTCGCCCGACGAGCGTCCTACGCACTCCCGATGCAGTCCGCAAGTTCCTCAACCCCGACCAGGTCCGCCTCTACGAGCTGATCTGGAAGCGCTTCGTCGCGTCCCAAATGATCGAGGCGACCTACGACACCGTCTCGGTCGACATCGAGAACGGAGATTCCCTGTTCCACTGCACGGGCCGCACGCTGAAAAGCGAGGGCTTTCTGCGCGTGTACCGCGACGCTCCCAAGGGCGATGAGGAGCCCGACGAGGAGGTCGAAGAGGAGGGCAGTCGTCTGCCGCCGCTGATTGAAGGCGACGTGCTGCGACTCGTCACGCTCAAGCCCGAGGAACACCGCACGAGCCCGCCCCCGCACTACAACGAAGCGAGCCTGATCCGCGCGATGGAAAAGCACGGCATCGGCCGTCCGTCCACCTACGCGCCGACGATCAAGACGATCGTGGACCGCGGTTATGTCCGCCGGAACATGAAGGACCGCAAGCTCATCCCGACGGAGCTCGGCATACTGGTGACCACGAAGCTCAAGGGTCACTTCCCCGATGTCGTCAGCTTGACCTATACGGCCAATGTCGAGGCGCAGCTCGACAAGATCGCCGAGGGCGAGGCCGGCTGGACCAGCGTGGTCAAGACCTTCTACGCGCCGTTTTCTAAAGCCCTCGATGCGGCCGCTACGGAGATGGAAGCCTCGCGTATTGAGCCCAAGATGTCCGATGAACTGTGCCCGATCTGTACGGCCCCCATGCTCATCCGGGAGAGCCGCTTCGGCAAGTATCTTTCCTGCTCGGCCTTCCCCAAGTGCAAGGGCAAGATCCAGCTCACGCCCGAGGGCCTGAAGGTCGTTCTTGAGCTGACCGGCGAGAGCTGCGACCTGTGCGGCAAGGCGATGGTCATCCGCACCGGCCGCAAGGGCAAGTTCATCGCGTGCTCCGGCTACCCGGAGTGCAAAAATACCTTCTCGCTCGACGCCGACGGCAAGAAGATCGAGGGTTCGCGTCCGTTGCTGACCACGCGCTCGTGCAACAAGTGCCAGAAGCACATGTGGCTGCGCGTCGGCAAGCGAGGGTTCTTCTTGACCTGTCCCGGCTACCCGAAGTGCCGCAACCTAAAGCCGGTCTCGAAGGAAGAGGGCGAGAAGCTTCGCGTCGCGGGCGAAGAGCTGCGCGCGGCGCAGATCGCCGCGCGCTTGGCGACGCTGGCGGCTGCGCCGGCGGATGCCGCCGGCGGCGGCACCCAGCCGGCCCCGAGCTGACGTCCAGGTCATGACGACCGAAGCGGCCCCGGGACCGTTGCGCCTTCAGACGGAGCGCTTCCTCACTCATCTGCGCGCCACGCGCAACTACTCCCCGCACACCTTGCGCGCCTACGGTAAGGACCTGTCGGCTTTCGTTGTCAAATATCCCGACCTCGAGCCGGGCGGCATCGTGCGCGTGCATGTGCGCGCCTTCCTCGCCGACCTCCAGAAGGAGGGGGGGCTGGCCCGGGCGTCGATCCTGCGCCGCATGGCCGCTCTGCGCTCCTTCATTAAGTTCTTGCGCTCCTCGGGCCTCCTGAAGGGAAACCCGGTTTTCGGCGTGCCCTTGCCCAAGCGCGGGCGTCCCCTGCCGAAGTTCCTGACGGAAAACGAGATGACGGAGTTGTTTTCCGCTCCCCACAACTACGACCCGAATCAGTACGCCCGCGACCGTTCTTTGATCGAACTGATCTATTCTTCCGGCCTAAGACGCTCCGAGGTCGCTTCGCTCAACGTGGGCGACGTAGATTACATGGCCGGAACCGTCCGCGTGTTCGGCAAGGGCGCCAAGGAGCGCATCGTCCCCGTCGGCAACGACGCTCTCCAATGCCTGCGCGACTACCTCAAGCGCCGCAACGGGCCCGAGGACTCCGCGCCCATGTTCCTCAACTCGCGGGGCGAGCGCCTGTCCGACGGTGGGATCGTCTATCTGCTCGGCCGGTGGATCAAGCGCTCCTCCCTCAAGAAGAAGATCACCCCCCACGTTCTGCGCCACAGTTTCGCGACGCATCTGATGAATCATGGCTGCGACATCCGCACGGTCCAGGAGATGCTCGGCCATGTCAGCCTTCAGACCACCCAAATTTACACACATGTCTCCCTCGATCGGATGAAAGAGGTCTACAAGGACTCCCATCCGAGAAGCGCGAAATGAGGATAGATAATGGTGTCAGGCCTACCGGTTTTTGCATTGCTTCGAATCCTCGGATTCGGCGGAGTAATGCAAAAACCGGTAGGCCTGACACCCTGTAGCCAATGAAAGACAAGATCGAGCTTCTCATGGAGGAGACCGGCTGCGACCGCGGCGAAGCGGAACTCGCCCTCGAGATGTGCGGCTACGAGGTCGAGGAGGCCGTCCGCCAAATTCCGCGCCTGCTCAACGACATCTGCGCCCTCAAGGGGAAGTTCGTACGACCGGCTGAGAACCAGCATGGTCTTTTTCTGGTCGTGCTGAACCTAAAGAATCGCAAGGTCTTGCGCGCCCGCGCCGTCATGTCCTACGACCCCGCGGTCTGCGCCGTCGGGCTTGACGAGGACTGGTTCTCCTTCGAAAAGCATCTGTATGGATGTCGCCTATGGGATGGGAGCCTGCCCGCCGAGAGCCTCGAGGTCGAGCAGAGGCTCGCCGCGCATTTTCGCGCGGTGGAGCCTGGGGTATTCAATCTTCTGCGCACGGCGGGCGGGGACGAGGCCACTGTGGAGTTGACGGCCCCGCTGCGCGCTCATTTCCGCGATCAAGGTTTGAGCTTGCGCCTGAAAAAGGATATCCTCGACCTTGGCCAGTTCCAGTCCCTGCGCAAGATGCCGGCGCCGGCCGTTCGTCGCGGCAAGCCGTTATTGGACGTGCCGTCCGAGGTGGATTTGCTCGTTTTGAAGATTACCCTCGAGGAAGACCCCGGGGGCTTGCCCGCCGCCGAATTGCATGCGGGAGACATGGTGTTCGCGCGGATCATCGACGGGCGCGACATCGCGCAGTATCTGGCCCGTCTGTTCGGCGGGCTGACGGCGTCCGGCCCGGTGCCCATCGAGGTTCCAGTCGAGGCGATCGAGACGAGCCCGGCGGGCACGCTCACGCGGGTGCGCTTCGCCATAGGAGTGGCGGGCGACGCGGTCGTGACCGGGGAGAAGCGTTTTAAGGCCGCACGCGGAACCTTTCACGGCCGCGCCGACGGTTCGTGGTGGCGTCGATTTTTTAAGGGATAAGGAGATTTCATGCCGGCACTTGTGGTCGTGGGCGCCCAGTGGGGCGATGAAGGGAAGGGGAAGATCGTTCATTTTTTGGGCAAGGACGCGGATTGGGTCGTGCGCTATCAGGGCGGCAACAACGCGGGGCACACCGTGGTGTTCGGCGGACAGAAGTATGCCCTGCACCTGACCCCGTCGGGCATTTTGGCCACGGGATGCAAGAGCATAATAGGCAACGGGGTTGTTATCGACCCTAACGCCTTCGTCAAAGAGGTGAAGATCCTCGAGGGGCGGGGCGTCAAGGTGCGGGGGCGTCTTTTTATCAGCCTCGCCGCCCATGTCATCCTGCCGTATCACATCTACGTCGACACCCTGCGAGAAGAGGGGGGGCGGGGCATCGGCACCACCAAGCGCGGCATCGGTCCCTGCTATGAAGATAAGGTCGCCCGCATCGGCATCCGCATCGCCGACTACCTCGATGCCGAGTCCTTTCGCGAGCTCGTGCGCCGCAACCTCAAGGTCCGCGCGGTCGAGCTCGCCAAGGTCAAGCCTCTGCGCGTTATCGAGGATGAGGTCTTCAAGGACTACGACCGCCTGCGCCGCTTCCTGGCCCCATTCGCGACCGACTGCTCGAAGCTGCTCGACGACGCGCGCAAGAAGAAGAAGCGTCTGCTTCTCGAGAGCGCCCAGGGCTCGATGCTCGATCTGGACCATGGCACCTACCCTTTCGTCACCTCCTCCAACCCCGTCGCGGGCGGCGCCTGCGCGGGCGCGGGAATCGGCCCGACGGCGATCACGGCCGTCATGGGCGTCACCAAGGCCTACACGACGCGCGTGGGGCTGGGGCCCTTCCCGACCGAGGTGGAGGGCCACGTCGGACACTACATCCGCGAGGTCGGCAAGGAGTTCGGGACTACGACGGGCCGGGCCCGGCGTATCGGGTGGCTCGACATCCCCCAGCTTCGGGCCGCCGTCCGCATGAACGGCATGACCGCGATGACGATGACCAAGCTCGACACGCTCTCGGGCGTGCATCCGATCAAGATATGCGTTGCCTACAGGCTCGGCCGCAAAAAGCGCATCGCCGACTTTCCGGTGTCCCGTCGGGAGCAGCTCGACGTCGAGCCGATCTACGAGGCCTACCCGGGCTTCTCCGGCGACCTAGGCAGGGCGAGAAAGTTTTCCGATCTGCCGCGCGGCGCGCGCGAGTACGTGATCGCCGTAGAGAAGATGCTCGGCGTGCCGGTCGCGATCGTCTCCGTCGGGCAGAGCCGCGAGCAGACGATCGTGCGCGACGCGAGGCGCCTTTGGAGCTGAGCCCCATGACTCTTGATGCGCGCGAGGCGGCTATAGAGTTGTTTTTCTCCTCGAGAAATGCGATCGTCGGGGCCATGGGTCTTGACAATAGAACGGCGCCTGCTATACTCCGATGGTCGAACGTTGGAGCGACAAACCGGCAAACCGTTCGCGAGGGCGGGGCGCAAAGCGAAGGGCCTCGAAGTGTCGTGAGGTCGCCTGGCTACCGAAACCAAACATGCTAAGACATGGCGTGAGTCTGCAATTTCGCTCGGCCTCAACTTTCCATCGACGGGACAGAGGGGTTCGATGGTCGGTGGGGCCGGGCCTGTTTTTGGCCCTGGCGCTGTTGGCGCCGGCCGGCCGCGCGGAAACCGCGGTCGGTCTTGACGCGCAAGGGGTCGATCCGCGGGTCGCCGTGGAAAACCGATGGGGCCTCGATGTCCGAGATTCCCTGGCTCGCCCCGTCACCGGTGAGAAAGTCCTGGCCGACCTGAAGGGCGTGACGGTGGCCCGCGCGGCCGAGAACGCTTTCACCAGCTCCTTGCCCAAGGCCCGCGCCGTCTTGTCGGCGCTGGAACTCCTGGCCGAGGCCGCGGCCGCCTTTCGCCTCGCTTCGACCGGTTTCGTGCCGCCGGAGCTTCTGCCCGGCCTGCCGGGAGGGGGGCCCAAGTTCGCGGTCCTGTGGCTGCTCATGTCGGCCTGCGCGGCCACGGCCGTCTCGTTTTGTTGTCGTGGCGAAACTCGCCTGACGCTTTCCCGTTCCCGCCAAAGCTCCATCGAAATTCTCCGCTGTTAAGCCGGGCTCCAACCCCCTTTTTTCCGCCTTCGGCGGAAAAAGGATTAAGAGACAGCGTCGAGTGAGTTGCAGGGCCCCGTGCAGGACACATTTCCGACACCCGGCCTCAGCCGAATAACCGCACTATAGAGGGTCAAATGACCATCCGTGGGAGGCTTGCGTCTTCCTATCACGCGCGCGCGCGAAACAGGGCATTGCTTAGTGCGGTGCTCTTTTTGGCGTGCGCCGCATTGTTGGGGCCGGTGAATGCCGGCGACTGGCGCGCGGATATCAAGCACCGCGACCCGAATACGCGGTTGAAGGCGGCCGTGGCGCTCGGTCGCTCGGCCGATCCGGCTGGACTCGTCGCTCTTGAGGCGGGGTTGGCCGATTCCGACAAGAAGGTGCGCTATGCGGCGATTCGGTCTCTGGGCCTGAGGCGTTCGGGGGGGGCGGTACGGCGACTTAAGGCCATGGCCGCCTCGGCGGACGCGGGCGAGCGCTCTCTGGCGCGCGAGGCCTTGGGACGCATCGGCGGCCCGGAGGCCGTGGCTGATCTGGCCTTGGCGACGACCGCGCGCGAGGCTGACGCGGCCGAGGCTTGCCGCGCCTTGCAGTGGTCCGAAGATGAGATTTCGCTGGCCAGCCTCCAGAAGGCGGTGCAACGTCCGGAGCCGGGCGTTCAGGCGGCGGCCCTCTTCGCGCTTGCCCGCCGGGGCCAACAGGTGGGGGCGCAGGCGGTTCCGCTCCTCTCCGCCGCAGACCCGGCCGTGCGCATCGAGGCAGCGCAGGCGATCGCCGTGGCCGGGGGCGCGCAGGCGGGCGGCCGGCTGCGAACGGCGCTGGCGGGGGAGAAGGACGTTCTGGTCCGGCAGGTTCTTGAGGGCGGGCTGCGCAAGCTGGGAGGCGCTCCATGAGGCGGCTGGTTTGGGGCGTTTTGGCGTCCTTTGGCCGGGGGAGGGGCATCGCCAATGAGCCGTAACCCCCTGCGCTGGACCGTCCTCGCTCTGGCGGCTGCGGGGCTGCTCGCGTCCGCCCCAGCGTCGGCTCAGACATCCATCACCAACGACGGCGGCGATGCCTACAGCTACCATCCGGCCGGCCGCAGCATCGTGGAGAACGGCTACGGAATTTGGGCGCTTCACTACGACGTCACCGCCGGGAGGTCGTACATCACGTACTCCGCGGACGGCCTAACCTGGAACGGGAGCCGGTCCTTGGTGTTCCCCACCGACGTCAACTCGGCGAGCGACGGCAACTACCCCGCGATGTTCTACGTAGCCAAAACCTCGGCCGTTTACGTCGTGATTTCCGATACAACGCCGGTCACCGTGGGACTCGCCGCGACGATCTACATCGCGAGCGCGACGCTGACCACCTCCGGCCTGCCGACCTTTAACCCACCCGCAAGCCGCGTGATGACGAAGTCCATCGGCGGCAACAACGCCGCGTGCAATTGCGTGAGGAACAACGCCGCCGCCGCCACCGTCACGGGCATCGGCGCGCGCGCTCAGCTGTCGCTGACCGCCATGCTCAGCACGACGGGCAGCCCGCTGAAGCTGTACGTTGCCATGCACGCCCACAGCACTTTGGCGCGCGAGGGCTACCTCATCGCCGAAATTGACCCCGACACCCTGACCTCCAGCGTGATCGGCGGCCAGTACGCGGCCAACGCCGCCTTTGGTCTGTGGCCCGTCGTCACCCAGATGGACGCCGTTGGACAGGGCCGCTTCGCGGTCTTGTACAAAGACGGCACCAATGGCGCGTGGAACGTCGATTACTGGGACGCGACGACTTTCCCTACCCCCAATAACCCCTACCTCTGCCCCAACATCGCGCGATCCGTGGTCATCGCGGCCAACGCTGTGGACATCGATGCGTCTAGCAACTATGTGGCCACGGGTACCGCGAGCGGCGCCTATTACGTCGGCGCCTCCACGGGCTACTTCGCCATCAACGCCCGGAAATCCATCAACTATTTCTACACGAGCTACAACAAGGGCGCCGGGACCAATGCCGTCATCGCCACCTCGAGTAGCCCGTACGGCAATCCCAGTATCGGCCTCTACGGCGGCACGACCGCTTACATCGTCGTCGTCGGCACGGCCGCCAACGACGCCAATTATCTCGTCGTGAACTACTTGAGGGGGACCACGCTTCCCGCGGCGGTCTGGACTTTAAACATCACGCCTGCGGCTTCCGGGTTGGCGTGGAACGGCGCCGGCAATAATTCTCTCGGCAATTCGCAGCAGATTTGGCCGAGTGTTACCAACGTGAGCTACCCGCCGACTCCGCCGCGAGTCCTGTTCAGTTCCTATTCGACGACTTTGGGGACATTCGACGCCTACTTCGGCACGATTTACACGAACTCGGCGCCGACGCTCACCGGGTTCTCGCCGTCAACCGCGCCGTCCAACAGCAACACCGTCACGGTGGATGTTGTCGGCACCAATTTCGGCGACGACAACGGCGCGGATTACGGCGTGGGCGTCAAGGTCTTGGTCGGCTACAACACAGGGGCGGGCGCGACGGCGATTAATCCCCAGTCGCCCTCCGCGGTGACCGCCGTCGTCAACACCGTCACGAAGACGAAGTTGACCGCGACGATCACCGTCGGCAGCAATTTCGGCGGGGGAGCCGGGTTCAACATCAGCAACTCGACTCTCAGCCCCCACTTCGACATCCAAGTCCAGAACCCGGACGGACAGCTCACCAGCGTCGACATAGGTACCTTCACTGTATACGCGCCCACGATGACCAGTGTCTACATAGACTCGCCCGCCCACTACCTGACCTCCTCGACCTTCGACTACGTCATCAACGGCAGCAGCATGGCAGCCTGGCCGGCCATTTCGACGGTGACCGTCGCAATCACCGGCAATCCGGGCATCAGCTTGAGCTCGGTGACCTACGTGTCTCCCAATCAAATCCGGGCCACGCTGATCATGGGCAACACGCTTGGAGGTCTCAACCCGAACTACAATCTCCGTCTCACCAACCCGGATGGCCAGATGTCGAATCTTTTAACCTCGACCTTCACGGTGTTTTCGCCGTCCACGGGCACGGCTTACGCGGTCGATTATAAGGAAGTTCTCCGTTCGAGCACTTTCAGCGTCGTGCTCAATGGAAGCTATTTCCAGAACTGGACCTCGACGCAGACCAGCATCTATCTGTCGTCTTCCCCGCTTTTGACCGCGGTGGCGGCGCCCGCGACCGGCTACTTCCTCTACCCGACGAATGAGATCTCCACGGCCGCGGCCTACGGCTTGACCGTGACGCCGAGTGCCACGCCGGGCCTAAGCCAGATCGTCGTTCCCATCGCGGTCAGCACCTTCGCCATCAACGGCAACACCAGCTACTACTTCCTGCTGTCCAACCCCGACGGCTTGGAGAGCGCCGTCTCCATCGCGACGTTCTCCGTGCCCGCGCCGGCGATAGTGAACACTTATGAGGACGCCCCGAAGCATTACCTGACGGCCCAGACCTACGACTATGTCATCCGCGGCGTTAATATGCAGAAGTGGACCAACGCCGCTTGGACGGGGGTCGCCCCCGCCACATGGACGACCGTTCAGTTCCTTGAAGGCGGAGTCCCCAGCCCCGACGTCTTGATCAACTCCGGCGATTACAGCGCGTTCGCCAGTTCACAGCAGGTGGTCCTCAACATCACCGTCACCCCCTCGCCGACCTTCTCCGGCGGGCCTTACGACATCAAGATCATCAACCCCGACGGCCAGTCCATCCCCGCGTCCGTGGCCGTCGCCACCTTCACCATTCCCGCTCCCTCCACGGGCACGGCGTACATGATCGATCCCACCGAGGTGCTCCGCGGCAGTACGTTCACGCTGAGAATTACGGGCAGCAACTTCCAGGATTGGACGTCGACTCGAACCGCCATTTATCTCTCCTCCGCGCCGCAACTTACCGCCAGCGGCTTCTTTCGTTATCCGACGACGGAGATATCCACGGCCGTCGGTTACGGTTTCACCATCGCGCCGAGCGCCGTGCCGGGTCAGAGCAGCATCGACGTGGTCGTCCAGGTCAGCAGCTACGCTCTCAATGGCGCCGCCAGCTACTACTTCCTGCTCGGCAACCCGGACGGTCAGAGAACGACGCCGATCTCGGTGGCGACGGTGGCGGTGGCCGTGCCCAGTCTTTACGGGCTGTATGTGCCGGGAGCCGCCGTGGCTTCCGGGGGCATCGCTCCCCTTATAGCGGAGGGCACTTTGCGTCCGACGCGGGCCTTGGTCGTGCAGGGGGCCAACTTCCAAAACTGGAGCGTCCGGACGGCCTCGGTGGCCGTGTCGGGAGGCGGCGTTGCGGTGGATTCGATCACATGGATTTCAAATGATTCCTTCCAGGCCAACCTGAGGATATCGACCAACGCGGCCAACGGCTTGCGCAACGTCACCGTCTTTAACCCGGATGGCCAGTTCTCATCGGTCCTGACCTCGACTTTCATCGTCACCGTGCCGACGGTGACCATCATCTCGCCCGTGCCGGCCATCGGCCCCTCGCTTTCCGTTTCGAGTTTCGTCCTGGTCGCCGGCGTCCAGTATTCCACGGGCTTCGCCTCGATGCGGGGCACGGCGGGGTTCCTGCCGGCCGGCGCGCAGACCTCATTGCTGACCACGCAGATCAGGATTACGCGCATGTCGGACAACTTTGTCTGGAGCGGGGGAGCTTTCGCCAATCCCAACACGGGGTTTTCTCCGCCGCAGTCCGAGAATCATTGGCGCGATGCCGACGGCGGGGGCACGGCTTCTTGGAGTTACGCCTGGGGGGTGGCCAACCAGGTGCACGCCAGCAGCTATTCGATCACCGCCCGCGCCCGCACCGGGGACATGGGCTGGTCGATGCCCGTCTCTTCGATCACCGTCACGATCGACAAAGCGCCGCCCGAAACCATCAGCGTGACCGCGCCGCCGGGCGGGGTGGCGCTCAATGCCTTGGCGGCGACCAGCATCGACTTGAGTTTCGCCGACACGCTCAGCCAGCTCAGGAGCGCCGAGGTCTTCGCCTGCGACACCAACGGTACCGGCGGCACGGGAGATGATTTCTGCTGGACGGGCTCCTCCTGGTCGGCCCTGGCCGGCACGATATGGCTGTCCACCGATGCGGCGGGTTCGCCGGTCATGCAATGGCCGGCCTTGAGCCCCATAGAGAGCCTCAGTCTCACCGCCGGGACGAGTCTTAGGATGCCCATATGGGCCGACGGTGCCAAGTACCGGATACAGGCCCGGGCCACCGACGGTCTCAATCAGACCGGCAACTCCTCCGAAATATCGTTTATCTACGACGACACCCCGCCGAGCGTGGCCGTCGCCTCGCCCGTGATGGACCCGGTGGCGGCCAACGCCGAGTGGCTCAACTTCGTTTCCTCGGTCACGGGCACGATCACCGACAACGTCAGCGATGTCCTCGATCCCAAGACGATCTTCGTGCAGATCAAGAACACGGCCAACGGCCAGTTCATGGACTCGGGAGGAGCTTTCGTTGCGGGCGCGCCCGGCGCAGGCAACTCCTACCGCTACGTGTCCGTCGCTCCCATCGGCAACAGCTGGTCGCGGGTGGTCGCGGGTGTTCCTTGGAACATCGGCATCACGTATCGCGTGGCCGTCTATGCCAAAGACGGGGCCGAAAATTACCACGGCAACAACGGCCCTATCGACGGTTCCGATGGGAACCCGGCCAACGCCGCGCCCATCTTCGTGGGCTACTTCAAATACGACGACGAAAAGCCCATATCGACTTTGGTCGCCCCCACGCCGGCCGACGGCGCCTTCGTCAATGTTCCGCCCGTCGTTGAAGGCACCGCGGAGGATCCCACGCCGGGCACCTCGGGCGCCGACCGGGTGGACTACGTGCTCAAGAACAACGCGGGCAACTGCTGGGACGGGGCCTCCTTCGGCTTGACTGGAAACGCGTGCAACCCCAACAACGCCGTCGTGCAGTGGCAGGTGGCGCAGTCGACGGTGCACGTGAGCTCCTCAAACTGGCATGTGACCGGGGTCAGTTGGGCCTCGGGCAGCACCTATACGCTCTATTTCCGCGCGCGCGACAGCGCCGGCAACTACCAAGTGGGCTGGAGCACGCGCACCTTCAGCTACGACAACGAGCCGCCGCTGTCGGCGATATCCGTTCCTCTCGACGGCGCTCAGATTAAGGACGCTTCCGAGCTGCCGAGCCTCACCTGGACTCAGACCGACCCCGGCTTCTCGGGCATCAATCAGGTTCTCATCAAGATCCGCCGCAACACGGACGGGGCGTGCTGGCGCATCGGCGGTTCGGGCTGGAACACGACGGCTCCGGTGGTTGCCGCCTGCGCCGTGGGCTCGGATAGTTCCGGCTACTACGCGACGTGGGTGGGCGGAGCGCAGAGCCAAAGCACCTTCCTCCTCAACGCCGACCTGACCGAGGGGACCAGCTATCAGGTGATGGTCCGCGCGCAGGACAACGCGACGAACTGGGAGACCGCCATCGAAACGGTCACCGTCCATTTCGACGGCCTCAAGCCCGTGGCCACTCCGGTCTACCCCGCGGGCGACCTGCGCGTCAACAGCTTGCCCACCCTCTCGGGAACCGTCACTGATCCGAGCCCGACCCAGCCGCCTCCCGGCAAAATCGTCAAGGTGGAAGTCCAGATCGAGCGGGGCGTAGACGGCTTCCGCTGGAACGGTTCGGCGTGGGCCGGCGGTGATTTGTGGCGTACGTCATGGGAGTCGCCGGCATCCGGACCTCCCACCGGCGGCACCTTCACCTGGACCTATCCCAACGGCGTTTTTGCCGACGTCTTGCTCGGCTCGAACCTGGCCAACGGAGAAACCTACCGCTTCCGGGGACGCGCCACCGACTCGGCCGGCAATATACAGAACGTGTTTTTCACGAACACTTTCATCTTCGACAATCAGCCGCCCAGTTCCTCGGTTACGGCGCCGGGTGCCACGCCGATTAACAGCATCTCCATCGTAGCGGGCACGGCGTCCGACGCGTCTCCGGGCATCCTTAACCGCGTCCGCGTCGCTTATCGAAAGGTCACGGGCTCGGGAGCGGGCACCGAACAGTGGTGGGATCCGACGACCGGCCTCTTCAACGTCTCGGGCGTCACCCCGCCCGAGGTTTCCCTAGTGACGGCGACCTTGGCGGGCGCCGACTTCAGCCTGACCGGCAACTCGACGCCCACCTTTGTCACCGGCAACGCCTACCAAATCTTCGCCATGGCCGTTGACTCCGCCACCAACAAGACGTCTTTCCCCGGACTCGGCGCCGACCCGTCCCTTAAGGCCGCCGGGGGCTTGGCCACGCCGGCCGGCAGCCCCTCGAAGTTCATCTATTTCGATTTCTCACAGCCGCCGCCCGAGTCCTTGGTGACGGTGCCGCCGGCCGGCGAGCCCCATTATAAGCCGTCCGGGGCCGGCGCCTTGACGGGGATCCTGGGTACGCTTGCCGACGCGACCACGGCCCAGGTCCGCATCACCAATGTCACGGCCGAGCCGAACTTGGTCTGGATGGGGGGGACGACCTGGGTGTCGACCGTGACGGTCCTGGTCGGCTGTACGCCGACGAACTTCGTCGTCGGCGACTCCACCTGCGCCTTCCATGGCGTCAGCGACATGAGCTGGAGCCGGGACGTGACCGGCATCTGGCCGGCGGGAACCAACCGCTTCAAGTGCGAGTCGCGGGCCGTGCAGACGACCGTGGTGGAGACGGCGCCGCACGATGAGAAGTTCTTCTTCATCGACGGCGAGCCGCCGAATGTCGCGGTCACCTTGCCGAACTTGCCTGGACACCGGGCCGCTCAGCTGACGACCCTTTCGGGCACGGCGGCCGATGTAGGCCTCGGCCAGCTCGTCTTGTCCACCGCCAAATTCAAGATTATTCGGTCCTCGGACAGCAAGCAGTGGAACGGGACCGTATTCTTCTCCTCGAACGCGGTCCTGCCCGCCGCCTTCCTGGGAGGCAATCTCTTCTCTTACAGCGACCCGGCGTTGGCCGCCGACACGGTGTTCGGCGACGGCCTCCAGTATAAGGTCGTGTTTCAGATCGAAGATAAGGCCGGCAATCAGATGGTGACGCCGGACCAGGTGTTCCGCTACGACTTCGGCTTGCCCACCGCCTCGATGAACGTTCCCCAACCGGATTTCGCCGTGCGCAGCCTGGCTCTGAGCTCGGGGACGTATGCGGATCCGGACCCCAACCTCAGCGACGGGACCGGCATAACGGAGCCTTCCGGCGTGCAGGTCGTGGAAGTGTCGATCCAGCAGTTGACCGGCAGCTCGGCCTCCCAGTATTACCGGGAGTCTCCGCCCGGGTTTGCGAACTCCAACGAGGCCACCTCCTGGCTCTCGGCGATCGTTCATACCAGTTCCTGGTCCTATGCGCATGCCGGCCTTGACGCCAGCTATATCTCCGGCGAGATGTACAACATACGCGTACGCGCCCGTGACTTTGCCGGCAACCAGCAGACGGTCTACGCGGTGCCCGCCTCCTCGCGCACATTTATCATCGATAAGACCGCCCCCACCATAGCCGTCACCGTTCCAGGGGAAGCGACGAATTGGCTCCCCTCCACTTTGACGAGCCTGACCGGCACGGCGCGCGAGGAGCCCTCGGCCGCCGGCAAATCCAGCGCGGGCTTTTTGGTGACGGGCAACGATGATGTCGACATCGAACTGTCCCACCTTCAGGGCTCTGACACTTATTATTTCACCGGCACGGCCTGGACGTTGAACACCCCCTCCGTCATCTCGCGTTCGCGCGAGCTGTCCGGGGGCACGACCATCTGGCGCTTGGTGCCTCTTCCCACCGATGACCCGATCGCGCCCTTTGACTCCAACTCCTGGCAAATCCGCGGCGACCAGACCTTCCGCGTTCGGGCGCTGGTTCGCGACGATGCCCGCACTCCCGGCGGGGCGGCAGATCGCAACGCCAGCGCCTACGCTCCTTATCGCACCTTCATCGTTGACGGCACTCCCCCGATCTCCACGATGACCTGGCCGACCAACGGCATATTCGCCAATGCCGTCTCCTCGATCACGGGCACGGCCGACGCCGCTCTCTCCGGCATCTCCGTCGTCGAGGTCAAGATCACGACCAACAATGCCACCGGACCTTGGTGGAACGGCGCCGCCTACGTCTTCAGCGAGACCTGGAGCACGGCGACGGCGACAGGCGGCGCCTGGGAGTTCCCGGGAGCGCGGTTGGACGTTCTTTCCGGAGCTTTTGCCGACCACCGGAGGTACTTCATCTATTCAAGAGTGACCGACAACGCCGGCAACATCGAAACGGTCCCCACCGTGTTCGCCTTCACCTACGACGCGACGCCCCCGGCCCTGGCGATCAGCGTTCCTTCGGGGCCGCCGAGCCCTCCCTTCTACTCCAACAACGCCGCCTCCCCCGCCTCGACGCGCCTTATTACGCTGGCCTCCGGGACGGTGTCGGACGCCGGCCCCTTGCAGTCGAGCCCTCGGGAGGTGTGGGTGGCGGTGTCCTCCGGACTCTCTGAAAATGTCTGGTGGAGCGACGCCACGCGCTCTTTTAGCGTCAACCAGGCCGGCGTTTACTGGTCCACGCAGGTCTATATTTCGGGAGGAGACTGGAGCTACGCCCCGGCGGAGTGGGCCGCGACGGCCTTCTCCGACGGCGTCACTTACAAGATATTCACGCGCGCGCGAGACGCGGCCGGCAACTGGGTCAACGACGTGACCGCTCCCGCCGCGTCCGCGGCAGGGCAGACGCAACAGTTCAAATACGACATCAGCCGGCCGACCAATACCGTGTCAACACCCGCCAACGGCTCCAATGTCAAGACGCTGACCCAGTTCTCCGGCACGACCGCCGATCCCGGGACCGGCGTCTCGGGGGTCAAGACCGTCTACCTGGCCGTGGAACACACGGCGGGATCCGGGATCATCGGCTGGTATAACTGGAGCTCGGGCCTCTTCGATATCGGCGCTCCCGGAAATCCTCCCTCAGCGGCCTGGACGCAGGTGGCCACGACCAGCGTGCAGAACTTGGCTTCCGTTGATTGGTCGACCGCCGTGCCGGCGGGAATGATCGTCAGTTCCAACACCTACCGGGTCGTCGCCACGGCCGAGGACTGGGCCTCGAACTTGACGCAGGGACCAGAGGCCGCGGGGGCCGGTTCGGCGTTTCGCTTTGACGATCAAGACCCCGTGGTCAACTCGACTTTCCCGATCGCCGGTCAAGCCTATAACGCCGCCGCTTTGACCGCTTTGGCCGGCACCGCCGACGACGCCGTCCGCGGCAACTCCGGCGTCCAAAAGGTGGAGGCCCTGTTCAAAAATAGGATACTCAACAGTTACTGGAGCGGGACGGGAAGCGTCTTCGACGCGCCTCCCGGAGGCTACGGCAACTGGGTCCTCATGAGCGGGACGAACCAATGGAGCAAGGCCTGGCCGACGCTCAACGACAATACGCCCTATACGCTTTGGTTGCGGGCCACCGACAACGCCCTCAATATCTCGACGCATCCGAACGCGGGTTGCTGCACCTCGCAACTCGACGCCAACAGGAATGCCGACGGGACGACGGCTCTGAGCTTCACCTATGACAACGCCCCCCCCGTCTCGCTCCTGACCAACCCGGCCCCCGGGGCGAGGATTCAGAATGTCGCCGCGCTGGGGTCGATTTCAGGCACCGCCTATACCGATGTCGCCAATACGGGCACCGGGGCCGGCGTCGACCAGGTGCTCCTGAACCTATCAAAGCAATGCGGCGCCGGCGTCGCATCGTGGTGGAACGGCACGACCTGGGTGACCGGCGTCGAGCCCAGTCCTCCCAGCTTTAGCCCCGCCTTTTCCGCTCCCATATGGTCGATTGGCTTCACTAACAGTTGGGATAGCGGCTGCCAGTACGGCGTATTCTCCCGCGCGCGCGACGCGGCGACCAATGTCGAAGCTTCGGAGGGATCGGGCGCCTTCATCGTGGACCTCTCCACGCCGGTGGCCTCCGTGCAGTTCCCCGCCAACGACGGCTTCGCGGGAGCGGGGACGGTGCTCATGTCGGGAATTGCCGTCGACGGATTCTGCACGGCGTCCTCCTGCCCGGGCTACGACGCCGGCATCGCCCCGTCAAGCGTTACGATCGCCCTTCAGGACCTGACTTTTCCCACGACCTGGTGGAACGGCGTCACCTGGGTGGACTCATCGGTTCCGATCTGGTCGACAGCCGCCTTCGTGGGCGCCTCGTCGGGGACTTGGAGCTACTCTCTGCCTCCCAGCGCACTGACGAGCCTGCGCACCTACGGTGTCACCTCCCGCGCGCGCGACTCAGCCAATAACCAGCAAGTCGTCCTGACGACGAACACTTTCTCCGCTGACTTCGCCAACCCGCTATCGCGGGTCACTGTCCCGGTTCACGGCGGCAACATCTCATCTTTGCCGCAGGTGTCGGGAACAGCGCTCGACAGCGGGGCGGCGGGGATTTCGCGCGTTTATCTCGCTTACTATAAGATGACCGCCCCGGCGTTCTGGTGGAACAAGAGCACCAAGGCCTTCGATCTTCCCGACGCCCTCGCGCCTCCGGACGCCCCCGGCCCGGCCTCCAACTATTGGGTCGAGGCCAGCACGGATAACGGCTCCCCGGTCAATTGGTACGCGACCGGAACCTCGACGCCCGCTTGGCAGACGGCCACCACTTATGAGGTTCTTTCGGCCGCTTCCGACAAGGCCGAGAACCTCGAGGCTCGTCCCAACGCCGCCGCAGCCAACACCAGTCGCGTCCAGTTCACCTTCAGCGTGCCCCTGCCGGTTTCCACTATCGTCAAGCCCAACGCCCTGACCCCGCACTTCCAGGCCTCATTGGCGGCCTTGTCCGGCACGGCGAATGCCCAGGCCGCGAGCGTGCAGGTCCGGCTCAAGGATATCACGAACCCCGCCGATCACCTGGCCTGGGACTCGGCTCTGGGGCTATGGCGCTCGACGACCGTTTTCAACAGTTTCGTCGCCGCCTCCTATGCGGCGCCGAACTGGACCTTCTCCATTTTTTCGGCCTCTTGGACAAGCCTGAACCGCTATCAGATCGAGTCTCAGGCGCTGGGCACGCCCAACGAGGCGACGCCTCAGGGTCCCCGCGAATTTTATATCGACAACGGAGCTCCGTCCGGCGACGTGCTCCTGCCCGACGTGACGTACAAGAACAGCCTGCCTTCCTTGTCCGGCACCGCCGTCGATGACGCCGACGCTCTCAGCGGGGCGGCAAAAAGCGTATTCTTCCGCTTGCGTCGCGTCGAAGGCGTCGACCTTCAATATTGGAGCACGGCCGTCTCCACCTTCGTCGTCTCGGCCATCGACTGCGTCAGCGCCGCCGACGCGACGTGCCTGGCGCCCAACATCACCGGATTGCCCGCCAACAACTTCGCCGTCACCCACGCGAGCTTTACCGACAAGACGGCATATGAAGCCAACCGAACCTACACGGCTCAACTCATCGCCAGGGATGCGGCCGGCAACGCCGTCACGGTCTCCAAGCCCTTCACCTGGGACATAACCGTCGGGACAGCGACGATCACGGTGCCCAGCGCCTCCTCGCCCCTGCGGTCTTTGCCCTCCGTCTCGGGAACGGCTTTGGATAATTTCTCGATGTTCCATACGAGTTTCTCGGTGCAATCGTTGCTCACGGGCCAGTGCTTCAACCCCGGGAACAATTCCTTTACTTTGCCCTGCCCCTTTTGGGTGGGGACCTCCTCGGACGCCGGCGCCAACTGGGCCTTCTCTGACGCCAGTCTCAACACCGCCCTTCTCGCCTACGGCAACACCTGGTACGTGATGCTGTCCAAGGCCATCGACGCGGCGCACAACGAGCAAAGCGCGTTTACGGCGGGGATTTCTTCGCGCAGCTTCATCTATGACAACACGCCGCCGACGGCCGCCGTGGGCTTCCCGGTGCACCTTGCCGCGGGTGCTGCGGGCAAGTACCGCGGCTCTCAGGTCGGCGGCGTGGGCAACCCCTTCACGGGACCGGCGCCGGTGGATCCAAACGGACCGTGGAACTCCGGGATTCGCCGGGTCGATATCCGCATTTCCTACATAAGCGGCGCCGACACCTGGTACTGGCAGGGAACGCAGTTCTCCTCCGGGACGGGCGTGAGCAACTCCGGCTGGTTTGCGACTACCAACAACAACTGGCAGTCGATCGTGCAGCCGTCCTGGCGGGCGACTGATACGCAGTACCTCATCGAGGTTCGGGCTGAGGACGCCTCGTTCCTGGCCGACGGGACGGCCTCGGGAAATGTCAGCGCGCCGGCAACGCTCGGCGTCGACATCCGCGACTTCGTCGTAGACGACACCGCGCCTTCCGTTCTCCTTCTGCAGCCCAGCGCCGCCGCGGTCGGCTCTTTGACCGGCATCTCCGGCACGGCCAACGCCGACCTTGCGGGATTAAGCAAGGTCGAGGTCCGTCTTCAGAGAACGGCAGGCGGGCCGGACGAGGACTGGACCGGCTCTTCCTGGACGGCGCTCAACGACCACTATTCGACGGCGACCCTCTCGGGCGTCGGCGGCAACGTCTCCTGGAATTACGCCGACCTGGCCGGCGCCTTTGCCGACAACCAGGAGCACAAGATCTATCTGCGGGTGACGGACCTCGCGGGCAACGTGCGCGCGGCGCCCGGGGCCGGCGACTGGACCTTCAGGTACGATACCTTGGCCCCGACCCTGTCGATCAGTTTTCCGGCAAGCCCCCCGTCGCCTCCTGCCTATTCAAACAATGCGGAGTCGACTCGGCTGAGCACTTACACCTGGGGCAGCGTCGCCGATCCCGGCGCCAACGCCTCGGGCGTGACGCAGGTGTGGTTGGCGATCTCCTCGGGAGTCACTGAGAACATTTGGTGGAACGACTCGACGCGTTTATTCGATACGACGCAAGCGGCCGTGTTCTGGACCACGCAGGTGTACGTCTCCGGCGGCAATTGGGTCTATCAACCCGCCGAGTGGGCGGGGGGCGCGTTCGCCGACGGCGGCACCTACAAGATCTTCGCGCGGGCTCGTGACGCCGCCGGCAACTGGGTCAACAACGTGACCAATCCCGCCACGTCCGGGGTCGGGCAGACGCAGCAGTTCAAGTACGACATCAGCCGGCCGACCAATACCGTGACGACACCCGCCAACGGGGCGACCGTCAAGGTCCTGCCCGCGTTCTCCGGCGCGACTACCGATCCGGGGGTCGGCATCTCGGGAGTCAAGATCGTTTATTTGGCCGTGGAGCACACCGCCGGTTCAAGCGGCTCTATCGGTTGGTATAACTGGAGCACGGGTCTTTACGAGGTGCCTACTCCCGGCGCCCCACCGGGGGCCGCCTGGACGCAGGTGGCCACGACCAGCGTGCAGAACGTGGCTTCCGTTGCCTGGTCGACCGCCGTGCCGGCGGGCAAGATCGTCAGTTCCAACATCTACCGAGTCGTGGCCACAGCCGAAGACTGGGCCTCAAACCGGACGCAAAGCCCCGAGGCGGCCGGGGCCGGCTCGACGTTCACCTTTGATGAGGCCGTGCCAGGGACCGCCGTCACTTTGCCCGCGGCGAGCGTCGCCCAGAACTCCCTCACGCAGATCACGGGGACGGCGAGCGATAATATGGCGCTCGATTCCGTCTGGGTGCGCTTCTACAATCAAGGCGCGGACCAGTACTGGGACAACAACCTCCAGAGCTTCACTATCCCGCCTGCGTCGGCCGAGACGGCCTGGTACGTTTCGAGCGCCACGCTCTCCAATTGGACGGTCTGGCACGCTACCTTCACCTTCACCAACGAGACGACTTATCGCGTGGAAGCCAAGGCCCGCGACAATGCCGGCAACTTCGACACGGTGACTTCGACCCAGACCTTCCTCTATGACACGGTCGCGGCCCAGAGCTTCGTCGGCCTGCCCGTCAACTCCAGCGTGATCAACAGCCTCGCCACCATCACGGGAACTTCCACGGACGTGGGCACCGGTTCCGGGGTCAATACGGTTTCGATGGCGATACGCAGAAACTCGGATAATCTGTGGTGGGGCGGCGCCTCCTTCAACCAGGCTGCCCCCTTCGCTTTCTTGGCGACCGGCATTTCGCCATGGTCGCGCACGGGCCGCCCCGATAGCGCCTCCGGCGATTTGACCAGCGGGACCTCTTACTACATCACCTCACGGAGCGTGGATGTGGCCACCAACCAAGAGGCCTTTTATAATGTGCGCGGCGCGACCATCACCTTCGACAACACGCCGCCGACTTCGAGCATCGCCTTGCCGCTGGACA
>JBBTJN010000027.1:34681-75305 GCA_038059415.1 Elusimicrobiota bacterium
GAACGGACTCGAACTTCACGCTCAACAAGGACTCGTTTACCATCACCTTCGACAACACGCCGCCGACTTCGAGCATCGCCTTGCCGCTGGACACGAAGTTCTACAACACGCTGGCGACGATCAACGGCGGGGCCTTCGACGCGGTCGGTCTCTCGACGGTGGCCCTCAATATTAAGAACACGAGCATCGCCGGGCCGAACAACTGCTACAGCTCGTCAAGCAAGCTCTTCGACGGGCCCTGCGGCGTGACGGGCTGGTTTAAGGCCTCGGGCTCGAATAATCCTTGGGACTTCACCTTCTCGCCCCAGCCCTGGACCCAGGCCAACTCGTACGTCGTCACGTCCTCGGCCACCGACCTCGCCGGCAACGTCCAGGTGGCGCTTTCCTCGGCGGTCTTGACCTACGATAGCGGCTTGCCCACCGCCGCGGTGACGGCGCCGGCGGTGGCCTACTTCAAGGACAACACCTCGTTTGCGGGCACCGCGGTCGACGCGCCCGCGGGCGTGGCGGCGGTGGCCGTGGCCTTGTCTTCGGGCACCTCGGCCTTCCCGGCGGGCTCGGCGGGTTCGTGGTGGAACGCCGGCGCCTTTACCAACGCGTCCGAGAACTACCTGGCCGCGACGGGCACGGACAACTGGACTTTAAGCCTGGCCGGGATCACGTTGACCAACGGCAAGACTTACCTGGCGCGCATTAAGACCAGCGACAACGCCCTGCCCACGCCCAATGAGCGCGTCCAAGACGCGAGTTTCCTCTTCGACAACGCAGCGCCCGCCGCCGCCATCGTCGATCCGGCCAACGGGACGTTTAAGAACGCGCTCTTTACCATCTCAGGCACGGCGCTGGACGTCGATCCCGGCGCGCCGCTGCTGGCCTCGCAGGTGTCGACGGTGACGCTTTCCATTCAGCAGCTCGGCGGCGGCAACCTGTGCTACGACTCGGCGGCCAACACGTTTACCGCCGCCTGCCCGGCCTTCTTCGGCGCGGGCGGGACCACGGCGAACTGGACCTTCACGCCGCCCGCCGATCCCTACACGCCCAATGGCAGATACCTCGTCGTCGTCAAAGCAAGCGACAGCGCCAACAACCTGTCGGCCATGACGCCGGCGACGAGTTCCAACACCTTCACCTATGTGACGGCCTTGCCGGTGTCGACGGTCACTTTCCCCAATGCCAACGCGGTGCTCTCGGCCGCGGCGAGCATCACGGGCACGGCGAGCAGTCCCGGGCTGCTGACCCCGCTGACGGGCGTGGGGGTGTCGCTGGGCCGGGTGATAGGCCCCACGACCAGCTACTGGGACGGCTCCGGGTACGGCTCCGTGGGCGTGGAGGTCTTCGTCAGCGCCAACTACGTGGGTTACGCCTCGGGGACGTGGAGCTTCGCCACGGCCCCGCCGCCGCTGACGTCGGGACTGCGCTACCTGGTGAGATCGAAGACCACCGATTACGCGGGCAACGTGGAGAACTACACCTCGCACGCGCAGACCTCGTTCCTCTATGACGTGACCAAGCCGACGGCGGCGGTGGCGACCTTCAACGGCCTGCCCCCGGGCGCTACGATGTCGGCGCTAAGCCCCATTTTGGGAACGGCCTACGACGGGCCGGGCGTCTCGGCGGGGCTGGGTCCCATCTCGCCGGGAAATGGCGTGGAGCTGAGGATCATGGACCGGGTCACCAATTTGTACTGGGATAATTCCGGCGCGCTGACCTTCAGCCTTGACGGCAACGCGGGCTGGTTTGCCGCCGACTCGGGCTCGGCGGGGAGTTGGTCGGCGACGGTCACGGGGCTTAACGGGGTTCTCGTGGTGGGCCGGCAGTACCTCGTGCAGGTGCGCGCGCGCGACGTGGCCGTGCCGGCCAACGTGGGCCCCTCAAGCGACGGAACGGACTCGAACTTCACGCTCAACAAGGACTCGTTTACCATCACCTTCGACAATGTCCGGCCGGAGGCCGGGCTGACGTGGCCCAACGCGGCCAATCACCGCGTTCTCGACACGCTCTCGGGCACGGCCTTCGACGACTTTGCGGGCGTCAACACCGTCGAGATCTCGATGCACGACGAAACTCAGATACCGGCGGCGGGCTGGTGGAACGGCGTGGGCTTTGCCGCCGCGCAGACGTGGATAGCGGCCTCGACCAATCCGGCGGGAACGCAGTGGACCTACATCGATCCGGACCTGTCCGGGGCCTTGGTATCGGGCAAGCCTTACCTGGTTTTGGCGAGGGCTACGGATAAGGCGGCCAATATTCAGACGCTCTTCACGATCAACGTGTCCTCGCGGATTGCTCTTTTCGACAACGTCCCGCCCACGATAGCCATCGCGGCGCCGGCCGCGAGCACGGTGACGGCTTCATTGCCCACGATTTCAGGAACGGCGGACGATCCGTTGGGTGCGCCCGGGGCCAGCGGAATAGCGCTTATCACGCTTAAGATCATCGACAGCGTCAACAACACGCTGTATGACGCCGACGATCTCCACTGGAACGGGAATAATTTCACCGCCCACTCAACCAATACGGTGACAGGCTCGGGGACCACGGCCTGGAACTACGCGACCGTGCCCGTCTGGACGAGCAACCGCCGCTACGCGGTCGTCGCCTTTTCCACCGACGCGGCCGGCAATATCTCGGTCCCGTATTCGACCAACACCTTCATCATCGATTTCAGCACGCCCGCCTCTTTGGTGACCGTGCCCGTCGAGGGGGTAGGCTACTCCGCGACCAATCCCTTGAACACGATCTCAGGAACGGCGGCTGATCAGGCGGTCGGGGCGGGACTGGCCGCAGTCGAGCTCTCCATCCGTCTCGATGAGGCGCCTACGGGGGACACGCCCGGAGCCGAGGATCTCTGGCTCAACGCTCCGAATGGGACTTTTACCTCCGGGTCGGAGGTCTTCTTGACCACCGGCGCCGTGCCCTTTACCTCCTGGACCTTCGTGGCCCCCGCTTGGATCAGCGGCAAGAACTACGTCATCCGAACCCGCGCCACCGACCTGGCCGGCGGCACGCGCAATGTGGAAACACCTCTGCCCTTGAGGCGTTTCTCGGTGGATATCGTAGCGCCTGTTACCTTCATCTCGGCCCCGGCCGACGGAAGCGCTTTTAAGACTTTGGCGACGCTCTCCGGCACGGCCTCTGATGACGCCTCCGGCGTCAAGAAGGTCGAGCTCTGCCTCAAGAGCTTCGGGACCGACCAGTTGGAGGACTCGGCGGGCTGCTCGCTCGGCGGCGATGACTCCATATGGGATGGGATATCCGGTTTCTCGACGCTCGCCTCCTCCTGGGTGGCGACCGGCGGCGCTCCCACGGCCTGGTCCTATACCGGCGTCACCTGGCCGCCCATGGGCCGCTTCCGGGTCATGACGCGCGGCACCGACAATGCCGGCAATGTCGAGACTCCCGGCGCCGGCAATGTCTTTAATATCGACAACATCTCGCCGATCGCCGGCATCTCAGTCCCCGCCCACAACGCCGGCTACAACAGCCTCGCCGTCCTCTCGGGAACCGCCACTGACCGTACCGGCGGCGGAGGCGGCGTTAACCCTGCCGACTCGGGGATCAACCCCACGGCCGTTGACGTGGCCATCAGTTCCAGCCCGTACTACACGACCTGGTGGAACGGCACCTTCTGGGTTTCCCAGGCCGCTCCCTTCTGGAATCCCCGGCCTTTCGTCGGCAACTCCTCGGGCACTTGGACTTGGTCGGTCGGTCTGCCGACCTTTATCTCCAACACCCTGTACAGGGTCCTGGCTCGGGCCACCGACCGCGCGGGCAATGTTCAGGACGTCTTCAACGTCGGCGTCAGCTCCAACGTATTTTTCTTCGACGACGTGTCTCCGACGGCGGGCGTGACGCTTCCCGCCAATAATACGGCGCGCAACACGGTCTCGAGCATTTCGGGAACGGCGGTCGACGACTTCTCAGGCATCAATCCGGCCAACGTCAAGATCCAAATTAAGTATCTCTCGGCCGGCACCACCTTCTACTGGCCCGGCGCTCCCGGCCCGTTTGCGGCGGCTTTCACCGAGCTTCCCGCGAGCTTTGCCGCGGGCGCCTGGAGCTACAGCGACGCCAGCCTCCCCGCCGCCTGGGTCTCGGGCCGGACTTATCAGATCTATGTCCACGCCGGCGACATCGCCGGCAACTTCGACACGGTCGGCTCGACCAACACCTTCCTGTTCGACACGGCGACGACGCCGCCGGTGATCAACGCGCCGGCGGCGGGCGGGTTCTATGGCCCCCTGCAGGCCTTGCCGACGATCTCGGGAACGGCCTCCGATCTGCCCGTCGATCCCCTGGCCGGCCTTGTCCAGGTGCAAACGCGCATACGCAGAACCAACGACAATATGTATTGGAACGGCGGCACGGGCGCCTGCGGTCCTTTCACGCTGCCGACGTGGGTCGACTCCGGCTGCCCGGGCGTTCCCGAAATTTGGAACGGGGCGACGGGAACAGCGTCCTTTAACTATGCTCAGCCCGGTTGGGAGGATGCGAAACAATATGAAATCAACGCGCGTTCGCTCGATTTGGCGGGCAACCTCTCACAGGGCGCGACCGCGGCTTTCGTCTTCGACGCGAGCACGCCTTCCCTGACCCTGCAGATTCCCAACGCGGCCTTTATGCCGCCGCCTTTGTCGATACTCTCCGGAACGGCCGCCGATCCAGGGTCGCTGGGGCTTAAAGCCGATCTACAGGCGGTCCAGCTCTCCATCCAGATCAATCCGCCCACGGGCAATTTCTGGAACGTCGGCGGCACAGGTTTCCTCGATGTGTCCGAGACCTTCCTCAATGCCGCGGGCCTGGGCGCCTGGAGCTTTACGGGCTCCACGCCCACCTGGGTCTCGGGAACCCAATACCGCGTCGCGGCCCGGGCCGTCGACAACGCCCAAAATATATCGATCATCAGCTCGCAGACCTTTACCTTCGATTCGAACAGGCCGACGACCGCGGTCACCTTCCCGGCGGCGGACGTGGCGCAGAACTCCTTGACGACGGTCTCGGGCACGGCCGCCGACGCGGGGATATTGTCCCGGGTCGAGGTTCGCGCCTTTGACTTAAACCTGACCCAGTACTGGGACAATGCCGCGCAGGCCTTCAACACCGTCGCGGCTGACTCGGCCTGGTACGTCTCCAGCGCCACGGTGGCCGACTGGACGGTCTGGAACGCGACCTTTACCGGGGTCGGCGGCTTCGCCGACCGCCACACGTATCAGATCAACGCCCGGGCCCGCGACAGCGCGGGCAACTATGACATCGTCACGGCGACGCGCACATTCCTCTACGACACGAATCCGCCCTTGAGCTTCGTCGGCGCGCCGGCCAATGACGCCACGATCAACGCTCTCACGAGCATCACCGGCACGGCCGCCGACCCGAACGCTCCGGCCCAGGGTTCTGATGTGAACGCCGTCTCTATCGCGGTGCGCAGGAACTCCGACGGTCTGTGGTGGGACGGCGTGAGCTTCACCTTGGGCGGGCCCGTGCCATTTGCAGCACTCTACGCGGCCGGCGCCTGGAGCTACGGCGCGATCACGGGCGCCAGCCTCACGAACGGGACGTCTTATTATGTCACTACGCGCGGCACCGATCTGGCCACCAACCAGGAAGCGTTCTACAACGTGCGCGGTGCGACATTCATTTTCAACGCGGCTCCGCCGGTGTCCTCCATCGCAGCGCCTCTTGACGGGACCTATTGGAGCACTTTGGTTTCCATCAACGGCGGCGCCGCCGCCGCCTTTGTCAACGTGGCGCTCTCGACAGTGGCGCTGAGCATGCGCGACGCTTCGATCGCCGGTCCCAACAACTGCTACGCGCCGGCCTCCAACGACTT
Organism: Elusimicrobiota bacterium; assembly: GCA_038059415.1. Classification (GTDB taxonomy): domain Bacteria; phylum Elusimicrobiota; class Elusimicrobia; order UBA1565; family UBA9628; genus GWA2-66-18. Next base: position 40,512 of record JBBTJN010000027.1, read on the forward strand.
CACGGCCGCCTGCCCGCCCAGCCCGGCCGGCTGGTTTAAGGCCTTGGGCGCCAACAACCCGTGGAACTACGGCTTGGGCGTCGAGCCGTGGACGCATTCCCATAGCTACGTCATACTGTCCTCGGCCACCGACGTCGCGGGCAACATACAGACGTCGCTCTCGTCGGCCGCGTTCACCTTCGATCAGCGCGCCCCCACCGCCACGCTGACGACCTCGCAGTACATCAAGACCTCGGTTGCCGCCTTCGTGGGCACCTCGACGGACGCGCCGTCGGGCGTCAGCTCGCTACAGATCGCGATCTCATCGAACAACGGCGCGGGCAGCTCGTGGTGGAATGGAACGAGCTTCTCGGGAGCGTCCGCCGTTTACTTCGCCACGACGACCTACGCTCCGGGTGCCGAGAGCGACGCCTGGACCTGGAACCGCCCGGCGCTGAGCAACGGCACGGCGTATCTGCTGCGCACCAACACCACCGACCGCGCCGGCAACAACTGGGTCCGCGACCAGACGCCCAGCGTGACCTTCGACGACGCCGAGCCCACGGCCGGCATCTCGGCGCCGGTCAATAACGGGTTCTACAATACGCTGGCGACGATCTCGGGAACGAGTGTCGACAACATCGGGGTCTCGACGATCAGCCTGAGCATACAGGACCTGACGGTCGCCGGGCCTAACAACTGCTACGCCTATACCGCCGATGCCTTCAACGCGGCCTGCCCCGGGTTCTTCCCGGCCAAGGGGACGGTGGGGGCCTGGACGTTTAACGGCGTCACCTGGACCGGCGCCCACCAGTACATCGTCACGGCCCGGGCCGCCGACCTGGCCGCCAACGTGCAGGGCGTCTTCACCGTCGCAACCAGCTCTAACGTCTTTACCTACGACAGCTCTCTGCCTTCCTCCCAGGTGTCGTCCCCGGACGGCACGTTGGTGCTTTCCGCCGTGTCCACGATCTCGGGCACGACCGCCGACAACACCTTGCTCTCGCCTCTCCAAGGGGTTTCCGTTTCCATCGGACAGGTCGTCGGTCCGGCCACGAGCTACTTTGATGGCGCCGGTTACAACTCCGCCCCCGAGGTATTCTTGTCGGCGATATTCGTGGGCTACGCCTCCGGCACCTGGAGTTATACGGCCCCTCCCATGACGAGCGGCTTGCGCTATCTTCTGCGCTCGAAGACCACGGACTTCGCCGGCAACGTTGAGAATTTTGCCGCTGTGCAGCCGATCTCCTTCCTTTTTGATGCGAGCAAACCCACGGCAACGGTCTCTGCTTTGGCCGGAGCGGCGCCGGACGCCTACATGCGGGCCCTCAACCCCGTCACCGGCGCCGCCTTCGACAACCCCTCCGTCTCCTCGGCCGGCCTGGCGGCGATCTCCGGCGCAGGCGTGCAGTTGCGAATCTTGGAGAAAGAAACATCCCAATGGTGGAACAACGGGGTCGGGCTCTTCAACGTCGCCGACGGCAACTCCGCCTGGTTCAATGCCAACGCCGGGACGCCGGCGGCGTGGGCCTATGCGCATCCCGACCTAGACGGACAAGTCGTTTCGGGCCGCAATTACCTAGTGCAACTGCGGGGCCGCGACATGGCTGTGCCCTTCAATCTCGGACCCTCAAGCAATGGCGCCGACGCGCTCTTCACCTTGAGCAAGGACTCCGTGCCCTTCGTGGTGGACACCGTGCCGGCTCAATCAACCGTCACGACGCCCGCTCCGGGCGCCGTGCTGCAGTCTTTAGCGTCCATAGCCGGCACGGCGGCTGACGCCCTGTCAGGCATCGCCTCCGCGACACAGATCGAGGTCAGCCTACAGGAGCTCAGCCCCAAAACCGACTTCTGGAACGGCGTCACGCCCGGCACGTTCTCTTTGACCTCCGAGGCGTTCTATCCAGTGAGCGCCCTGTCAGGAGGGACCTTCGCGGGCGGCCTCTGGAGCTTCACGACTCCGACTTTTATCGACCAAGGCGCCTACCGCGTGCGCGTGCGCGCCCGCGACAATGCTCTGCCGGGCGGCAACCTGCAGCCGATCATCTCCTCTATTACGTTTACCATCGACTCCAACGCGCCGGGCGTGGGCGTCACCTACCCGATCGGGTTGCCCCTTGCCGCGGGCAACCTTAAGTCGCTGTCGGTCATATCGGGCACGGCCAGCGACCAGTTCGGCATTCAGTCCGCCTCGATGTCCGTCCAGGAGGCCGATACGTTGATGTATTACGATCAGGCCACGGGCACCTTCAGCGCCGTGACCCAACAGCTTCTGGCCACGACTCTCGTCGGCAGCGCTCCGAACTATACCTGGTCGCGTCCCGCCGTGCCTTTGCTCGATAACAAGAACTACAACCTTCAGGCCCGTGCCCGCGATGTTTCAGGCAATGACTCGTCTCTTTCCTCCGTCGTCACCTTCCGCTATGACATCACGCCGCCCGTGGCGGGGGTGAACCTGCCGGCCGCCGGCTCGTTCCTCAAGGTTTTGGCCACCGTCACGGGCACGGCGGCCGATCCCAACACCAACCCCTCGCCGCTGGTCGGTTCCGAGGTCCGTATTCAGCGCGTCTTCGACGGCAGCTACTGGAACGGGGTGAGTTGGGAGGCCGGCGAACGGTGGCTGGGCCTCGTTGCGGGCACGCCGTGGACTAAGAGCACCCAGCTTCCACCCCCCACGAACGACGACACGAGCGGCCTTACAGACGGACGACAGTACACCATCTCCGCCCGCGCCTTCGACGTGGCGGGCAACACACAGACCGTGCTCCTGGCGGGCAAGTCATTTTTCTTCGACGTCTCCTCGCCTACGGTTTCCATCGAGTTGCCGCTCAACGCCTCGCGCTATAGCGCTTTGCCGCTGCTCTCGGGAACGGCCGCGGACACGACGCCGGGCGCCTTCAACGTCAAGTTCCCCGAAGTGAGGATCTATGATATCGTCCTCAACAAGTACTACAAAGCGGGGACTGGAACTTGCGGAGGGACGGCGCTTCCCGGCTGGGTGGACGTTACCTGCCCCGGTTATCCGGAGATCTGGAACGTCGCCGTGGGTTCGGTGTCCACCGCTGGTTTGTTCGCCTGGAGCTACGATTCCTCCGCCGTTGTCTGGCCCGAGCGCGATGCCGAGCTGCTCGTGGAGGCCAAAGCGACCGACGAGGCGGGCAACTTCACGATCGCTTCCTCGACATTCAGCTTCGATTCCACGCGGCCGGCCTCGGCGGTCACCTATCCTCCGACCAACGGCTTGACGTTCTCATCGATGACGGCGCTCTACGGAACCGCGCTCGACTTGACCTCTCCCGTGAGCGAGGTCCGCATTAAGATGTGGTACCTCAGCGCCGGCGCGACCTATTACTGGTCGCCCGGACAGTCTCCGCGCTGGAACATCGCCGATCCAGGATTTACGGGGGTCGCTGGTTCCGGCGGCCCCAAGGCGATCAACAATCCCTGGACTTACACGAGTTCGGACTTCACGAACCCAGCTTCCATCACTTACGCCTGGAAGCAGGGTACGCACGACGGCGTCAACGGCAAGCTCTTCCACATCGTCACGCAGGCGGTCGACTCCACGCTCAACAATGAGGTGGTCTTCGCCACCCGGACGTTCATATTCGATAACGAGCCTCCGACTTCGAGCCCGACCGCGCCCGGCGCCGAGCGGGCCTATAACACCTTAACGACGCTCTCCGGCGTCGCGGTCGACTTGGTCAGCCCTGTCTCCAACGTCAAGATCTCCATCTTGAGTCAGGAAGAGCCCGGCGGCGCCAAATACTACGACGGCACGGACTTTTTGTCCGTCCCCGAGGTTCTCTTGGCGGTGGCGCCTTCTCAGCTATTTACGTCCTCCTGGACCTTCACTTACCTCGGCCCGAGTTTCGTCAATGGGAGGCACTACGTGGTTAAATCGACGGCGACCGACGCCGTCGGCAATATCCAGAATACGCCCGGCTCGTCGCGGTTTCTTCTCGACGATGTCAAGCCGACCGCGACCGTGGGCCCGCAGGTCGCCAATGGCGCCACCTACCTTGACGCCAAGGTCCTGCAGGGCGCCGTTGTGGACACGGGATTTACGACCGGCATCGACGGCACGGGCGCGGGTGTCGTCAAGGCGGAAGTGCTGGTCTTCCGCGACACTGTGCCTTACATGACGGCCGCGGGCCCCATCTCTCCGGGCAGCGAGGACTCCTCCGGCTATTACTGGGACGGTTCGACCTGGAGCCTGACTCAGACCTGGGTGCCGGCAACGCTGGATGGTTTCGGGAATTGGCAGTATTCGGGACTTGTCTGCCCGCAGACCAATTGTTGGGTGCGCGGCGATCAGTACGTGCTCTGGGCTCGGGCGACGGATAATGCGGGAAACATCCAGACCGCGCTTCCGTCCGGTCCCAAGTTCTTGGTCGCGGCCGAGGCGGTGAGCTTTAAGTTGACGGTCTCTGCCGATCCCATGACGGCCGGCGGCAACATCACGTTGACCGTCGAGGCCAAGGATGCGGCGCTGGGCGCGGGCGCGCGGGCGACGGGCTTCGACAAGACGGTTAATTTTTCCATGACCGACGGCGGCGGTGGACCTGAGGTCATGGACAATGACGCCATCCCAGACGACCTCACGGGTCTTCCCAAGCAGTACACGTTCACCACCGGTCCTGGCGCCGACAATGGGATCAAGACCTTCACCATCCGCCTGCGCAAGGCGGGATCTCGGACCATCCGCGCCGAGGAGAGCGCTACGGGAACCCCCTTCGGCACGTTGGGGGTCGTGGTCAATCCCGCGGTCGCTGAAAAGGTCTCGGTCATCGCCGATTACCCGACCGGTCAGACCACGGCGCCCGGCAAGATGGAGCCGGCGGGAGCGGAGGGCCGCTCCGGCTCGCCTTTGCCCGTGCTCGCGGGCAGTGCCGTGAACTTCCTGGTGCAGGTCGTCGACAAGTACTGGAACCTCGTGCTTTCCTCGGCGGCCACGGTCTCGGTGACGGATACCGACGCCAACAACCCGTCTTGTACGCCCAACCCGGCGGTGTTCGTGGGCTCGACGACGGTGAGCTGCACCTTGGTGTCCGCCGGCCTGTGGACCGTGACCGCTTCCGGTCAGGGCCCGCTCAACGCGTCCAATCCCTCAAGTCCGGTCACGGTTGTGGGCGGACCCGCCACCCAGCTCCTGGCTCTTTTTGAAGGCGAAACGCTGGCGGAAGGCAACTACGCGACGGCTCCGTTTGGCAAGAGCGGCCTGCCTTCCGACCGGGGGGCCGGAGGCGTGAGTACGGTCACGGTGGTGGCTGTCGATGCCTACTACAACAAAGACAGCGCCGCGTCCTTCGCGGTTACGGCGGATTTATATTCCGACCCCAACCAAGTCGCGTTGCCGGCTCAGAATCTGGTCGGGGGTGCGACGCAGTTCGTGTTTACGACCGTGACAGCCGGCACGCAGAACGTCGTGGCGCGTCAGGGCACGCCGCCGCCGTCGCCGGCGTTGGCGACGACATTCTATTACACGCCCAATCCCATGACGGTCTGGTGGTCGGCGCCGGTCAAGCTCCAGATATTGGCGGAGGGCCAATTCGCCGCGCCCGGACAGGGTCCCTACACGGCCGACCCCACCACCGGCGGGCGCCTGGCGACCCCGGCGAGCCCATTGACGGCGGGGGTGACCACGACTTTGACGGTCAACCTCGTCGACCAATACTACAACGTGGTCAAGGGCACGACGCCGTTCATGAACGAGACCGTCTTGCCGGTTTCCTCGCATACTTTCCTCGTTGAGATGCGCTTCCCTACCGACCCGAACATACAGGCGCTTGGCTTGGCGCCGATACCCTTCGAGAAGGGCCTTCTCAATGGAACGACGCGCATGAGCGTAATCCCGATAACGAGGCAGTCGAACATGACTTTCATGATACGGGACACGACGGCCAACCAGTACAGCACCGACACGGTCTCCGGCGTCACGGTCAACGCCGGGGCCGCCGTGGCGCTGCAGGTGCTGGTCTCCTCAAGCCCCGGCCCCGCGACGCCCGGGGAAGTCGCCGCCGAGGGCACGCCCCTGGGCAAGACCGGCACGCCCGGTCCTCTGATCGCCGGCTCACCGTTTAATGTGGCGGTCCGGGCGGTCGACAAGTATTGGAACCGTGTGCTCTCCGAGACGCGCGCAGTCAAGCTCAACGTCAACGATGGCTACGCGACGATGCCCTCGCCGCTGAGCCAGGGGCTGATCTCCGGAGAAAGGATATTCACGGGCTTCATCCCGAGCGTTGCCACCGGCAACTTCGTCATCAGCGCCGTCGACGACAGCGGCGCTGCGATGCCGCTGACGACTCAGACCGACTCGGGCGTCGTCGTCAACCCCGGCTTGCCCACCCAGTTGATAGTGGTCATGCCGCCCGGAGAGATATTGGAGCCGGGCCGCAATGTGCCGCCCTACGGCGTGTCCGGGATGCCTTCAACAAGGACCGCGGGCGTGCCCTTTACGGCGGGCGTCTATGCCGTCGATTCCCGCTACAACTGGGTGCCGACCGTCGCGCAGAATCCGATCCAGGTCGTTTCAGATGATACGACCATCGCGGGTCCTCCCGTCGGTCTGATCGGCAACTTCGTGATGACCAACGGCAGCGCCACGATCACCAACATCAACATGATCGCCTCGGGCTTCCGGAGCTTGACGGCGACCGATCTGGATGGCGCGGCACCCGCCCTGTCGGCCTCCGTGGCGAAGGTTTTCCCGCTTGCACCGGACACGCCCTACGGTCTACGCATCCTGCTGCCTCCCGAGAGCCGGATCGCCGGCCGGCCTCGTGCGAGCACGACGGGCCGCACGGGCGCCGCGTTCACCACGCAGGCCGGACCCTCGTTCTCCTTCACGGTCGGCGTGGACATCAACGACAGCTACTGGAACCTGACGCCGGGGGCCAGCCAGGAGGTCCGCCTGACCTCCGACGATCCCTTCGCCGTGATCGTGCCCACGGCCCAGGTGATCACGACGTCCGGCACCTACACCGTCTATATGAAGCGGGCAGGCGTCTCCAAGCTCTTCGCGGAGACGGTCAGTCCGACTATCGTGCCGCCCTGGACCTTCGGCCTGGTCAAAGACACGAGTACCGTCATCATGGTCAATGCCGGCGTGCCGTCGCGGCTCCTCCTTAAGCTGCCGGGCGAGAACTTCAGCCAGGGCTCGTCGACCGGCAAGACCCTCGCGGCTGCGGGTCAGAAGGCGGGAACAGCGCTCACCGCGGCGGGCGGAGGCGTTATCCCGGATGTCCGTGTCGCGGTGGTCGACGACTTCTTCAACATCGTCACGAACTGCCCGTCCGACCCGCGCTGCGTGGCGGTCGTGAAGATCCAGACGCCCAATGACGGCTTCGCCGTCGCCGTGGCCACTATGGCTATCGACACGACTTTGGGATTTACGCCTCCCATGACGGTCGTGCTCCGCCGCGCGGCCACCGATCAGTTCCTGACGGCGGAAGATTTCAACACGACGGGTCTTATCTCCGACAGCAACCCGGCCACCGTGTCGACATTCACCGTCGTCGCGGCCGATCCGGTGGGACTGCAGCTGCTGTTGCCGGGCCAGTCCGCCGCGCCGGGGTCGGGCAACTACCTGACCGGACCTCCTTACGGCGGCTTTGCCGGGGTGATATCGACGGCCACGGCCGGCTCGACGTTCACGGTGACGGTCAACTTGGTCGACCAATTCATGAACCCCGCTCCTCCGGTCTGTTCGCCCGGCTGCCCGACCGTCACCTTGACAAGCAACGATCCTTACGCCGCCAATGGGCTGACGGGCGCGCTCAACACCGCCGGCTCGGCGGACATCCCCGGCTTCAAGCTCCTGCGCAAGAGCTCGGCGGCGACCGTCTCCGCGGGTCTTGCGGTCAACGATCCTATCTGCACGGGCAATCCGCCCACGAGCGTCTGCCTCACCGCGGCGGCCGGCAGTTCGAAGTTCAAGGTCTACGCCTCCTCGGCCGTCGCCCTGCAGGTGGTCCTGCCCGGCGAGACGGCCGTGCCCGGCCTGGGCAAGACCGGCTCACCGACGCCTTTCACGATCACCGTGCCCGCGACGTCCTTCCAGGCGAGCGTCAACCTCGTCGATTCCTACGCGAACGTCTGCACCGACATCGCGGCGGGAAGCGCTCTCCAGGACACCAATCCTCCCGCCGTGATGCCGGTCGTCAGGATCTCTTTGCCCGGAGACCCCTTGGCCGCAGCGCCCGCCAGCCAAGGTCTTTTCCAGGGCAATAAAGCCTTCTCGATCGTCCCCAGGACCGCCGTCTCCACCTACACCGTGGTTGCTTCGACCGACGCCGCTTCGACGGTCAGCTACGCCACGGGCACATCTTCTCCGCTCTGGACTTTGCCCGCGTCGGCTGACCACTTTCACTTTACCAGCGTGCCTGCCACCAAGTTCGCGGGCGAGAAATTTACGGTCGGCCTGGTCGCCCACGACGTCTGGCACAACGTCTTGTCCACCGGGACCAACGCCTACAAGGGCACCGTCCAATTCGCCGCCGAGTCCTTCGGCGGCATCCAGGAGCCCGTATTCTCGCCCCCCACCGTGACCTTCTCCTCCTCGGTTGACCAGGGCTTCAAGGTATTGACCGACCTGGTCACGCTGAAAAAGGCCGGCAGCCGCTGGATACAGGCTTTCGACGTCGTCTCGCCCGCGGTTGCCACAACTCTCAATCCCGCGCTCAACGGGCCCTTCGTCCTGATCACACCCGGCGCGCCCGACTCCATGGGAGTTCTCCCCGGGGCAGACACTTTGGTGTCGGCCGGGTCGCTCGTGCCGAACAATCCGGGCTTCAGGGAATTCACCGGCCAGTTGACCGACTCGTTCAATAACGCGATCACCAACGTCCAGACGATCACGGTTCAGCGGGTCTCTGTAGTCGGCTCGCCCGGCAACTTGGCTTGGGACAATGCCGGCACATGGGTCACTGTGGGCGCTTCCACCCAGGTTTACACCGACGCCCAGGGGCGCGTGGGCTTCGCCAATAAGTTGGCGTACTTCGTCTCCCCCACGAAGGATGATTCAGCGCGCATTTGGCTTGGTACCACCACGGCTCCAGCCGACCTGACCTCTTATATCAACTCTCCGCCGGACGCCATCACGGGCGAGAAAAAGAACATCACCGGCGCTCTGGTGACGACCGGGGGCCTGGCGACTCATCTCGTTTTCGTCTCCAGCCCCACCGCGGCTCTCGTCGGCGTCAACGAGGTGGCCGGCGCCGGCGGCGTCTATGTGCTCGAGCGCCGCGACGATTTCGGCAACTCCACCAAATTAAACGATACTACGGTCCTCTTGAAGGTAAACCAGACGGCGCTCCACACCTCCAACAACATGACTCTCGGCGTTACCGGGACCACCGGAGACTACGGCTTCCGCGATGCCGCCAACACGGCCTTCATCAGCGCCGTCACGTTCTTCGACGGCTTCACGGGCGCGGAGACGTCCTTCCGCTATCACGACCGGATGAGTTCGTACTCGGGGGACAGCCCGGCCGTCAACACGGCCGAGGGCGGACGCCCCGGGACCTGGCAGATCGAGGCCTATATCGGGACCACTCTGCTGGCCACCCACCAGCTGCGGATGGATCCCGACGTGATCGATCGGGTCGCCTTAGGGAACAGCCAGAACACGATGGTGGCGGGCAAACTCACAAATTTTGCCAGCACGGTCGGCGTCTTTAGGGCGCAGCTGCAGGACCGATTCAAAAATCCTCGCATTGCCGCCGCGCCCTACACGGTCAATCTGGCCACGGTCACGCGCTCCTCGTCGCTTCTCAACGACTACGCGGCCTTCTCGAGCGCCCCCGTTGCGTCCGTCGGCAACCGCGTCTTGGCGCCGGCGTTCGCCAATTCGACGACCACAGTCGCGGTTGCGCTTGGCGACTATCAAACGACCTTCTACTACATGGACACGACGGCGTCTTCGCGCTACACCGCGGGGGGGGGAACCAAGCCGGTGATCCAAGTCGCCGTCTCGGGCCTTTTCTCGGGCGTGCAGCCGGTCACGATTCTTCCCGACGTCATCGATCGCATCGTCGTCTCGACGGGGGTCAATCAGACGCTCCCCGCAGGCGTCACGTCCCAGGCGTTCGTCCTCGAGACCCGAGACTTCTACGGCAACGCGTCGCCGCTGCGGGCTGGTCAGGACTTCGGGGGCTTCGTCGAGTTCGGTCTGGCGTCGAATTCCGCGGGCGCCGTGCAGTTCTCGACGCCGACGACCGGGCAGTTCAAGCCGGCCCCGGGCGTTGCGCGCTTGGCCGTAACCGAGTCGGCGACGAGCTTTTACCTGATCGACACGCAGCTGACGCCGACCGGCTCCTCACACACGCTCACGGTCTCGGACTTGAGCTATTCGAGTTGGGAGACGTCCTATTCGACCTATACGGTCAGCGCCGGCCCGCCCACGCAAATCGGCTGGGCCACGGCTCCTCGCCGCCTGGTCGCCGGCACGACCGTCGAATATCAACTCAACGTGCCGACGAGTACCGTCGTCTCGGTCCAACTGCGCGACCAGTTCGGCAACGCGACCTCGACGACGACGGCGAGTTTGAGCGTCAAGATCACGTCGTCCAAAAACACGACATGGGTCGGCATCGATCCGACTCGGGTCTTCAGCGCTACGGCCACGGTCTCGCCGAACAACGGCTGGAGCAATATCGGTTCCAGCAACGGCCAATCTCTGGCGCTGCCGGCCGGTGACAGCGAAGCGCTGTTCTACTTCTGGGACACCCAGGCCGGCACGACGACGCTGACGGCCCAGCTGAAGTTGGGCCTTGCCGATGTCGGCGCGCCGGCAAGCCAGAACGAGACCATCACTCCGGGGCCCGGGACATATCTCACTATCCATCATTCTTATAAAGTTGGCGCCCCGCTGTTCGTCAACTCGCCGGGAGTCATCTTCCGCAGCTCGACCCCCGCCGAGGTCGGCGCCCCGACGGTTCTCGGAATCGTCGCTCGCGACCTGTTCGGGAATATCGCCGCCGGCGACTCGCAGAATGGCCAATACTTCACGGGCCCGGTCGATTTTAAGATCTCGGGCTCGACCGCGTCGGTGATCATCTTGGATCCGGGTCCTCCCCCTACGACCTACCACATCTTTACGCCCGCGGACCGCGGCAACTTCACCCAGCTGCAGATACAGGACCCGGCCGTGGAAACCCTTAATTTCCGCGCCGAGCACACCGGCAACCCGGCGATCTTCGGCTTTACCAGCGACGCAAGCCGCGTCGATCTCTTCTCGTCGGACCCGGCGCGTCGTTCGGACGGCGACTTCTACACGGCCGGCGTCATCGTCGTCCCGACCGATTTCGCGCCCGAGGCCGTGCCCCCTCCCGACGGCCCGATTCCGCAGGTCAAGATCGACCGCGGCGTGACGCGCAATGCCCTCTTCCAGGGCGACGGCAGGATACCGGGATCTCTGGACCCGATCGTGATGCTGCGCCTGCAGATGTCGGTGGCGCCGTTCGGCGGTCCGACGCTGGCGGCGGTGTTGTCCCAGTTGAAGGTCATCAGCCGGGCGGACGGAAACCTAAACAACGCGCACATCGCCGAGTTGGCCCTCTACGCCGACGCCAACGCCAACGCGGTCTTCGATCCCGGCGTTCCCTCCGGCACCCCCAGCCCCGATCTGCTCATTGCCACCGGCACCTACAGCGTGTCCGACGGCGGCTGGTGGTTCGGCAATACCGCGGCGCCGTTCAACCAGGCGCCGCTTGATGCGGCTCAGCCCGCGGCGGTCACTCTCAACCAGTCTCAGAAGTCCTTTTTCCTGACCGTGAGGCTTTCTTCCTCCGGCTATGCCCCCGACGAATTGCCGGCCAGCTTTGGGCTGTCGATCATCAACCCGTCATTTATCGTGCTGTCCTCCGGCAGCCAGGTCGGCGTGGCCAGCAACAACTTCACCATACAAACCGCCACCTCGCCGGTCATGCGCCAGCCGGCCAACATCCGCGTGCTGGGCAGCGACATCGGCGCCTGGTGGCAACCGCCATCGCCCCCAGTCCTCTCGTCATATTCCTATGTCAATCAAGGCACGTCCAATGTAGGCTTTCTGAAGCTGCGGATGTGGACCGACGCTTTTAGCGGCACCATCTCGGAGGTCAAGGTCACTCACACCGGGACGGGCCCGACCACCGACTCAGGAATTGTGAAGCTCTACCAGGACACCGATAACCAGGACGGAAATCCGGACGCGGGCGACGGCGCCTTCCAGTCGACCGTCGACACCTTGGTCTCGAGCGCCACCTTCGCGGCGAGCGCGTTCTCGACGAATCTGGCCATCTCCAACCCGAGCGGAAAAAACGGGACGATCACCACCTCCACGCGCACATACTTCCTGACCTACGACATCCTCCCCGGGGCCGGCGCGGGTCTGACGCACGGCATGTTCGTCAACGGAAACTCGGGAGTCTCCCCGCTTAACGGCAACGTCCCGTCCTTCACCAACGCGTTCTCGGCCAATGTCGTCGTGCAGGCGACTCTGGATGCGGCGATCTTGTTCAACTGGAACACGAAGGGTACGGACGCCAGCGGCTTCCTCGTCGACTCGATCGTGAGCGGCCTGACCCAGGACCAGCGCAAACAGCCGATCGCCAAGATGGTCCTCAAAACGAACGGCGGTGCGGTGCCCTGGACGGGCCTTAAGCTCGACCGCTGGATGCCCTCGACGATCAACGGCGGCGGCGGGTCGTATAATCCGGCGCTCTCTCTTAACAACAAGGCCGACGACGTGGCCGACATCCGTGTCTACTTCGACTTCGACGACAACGGCCTCTTCGATGTCAACGTTGACACCCTGGTCAGTCCGGTGAACAGTTCGTTCGTCCATAACTTTCCTCAGTCGACTTTGGCCGTGCCGGTCACCTCCTCCGATGTGAGTCCCATGGACATCGTCGTCCAATCGGCCATCAGCTTCTACCCGGGCGACGATCCGTTCCCGCTCAACTCGACCGGAGGACAAGTGCAAAGGCTCATCTTCGGCGATGATCAGACTGATGAGACCAAGAAGGAGGTCGTCCTTTGCTACGGCGTCAACAAGGCCGCCAACACCTTCACGGACTGCTACCGGGCGCAGGAGGGCAGCGTGCAGTTGAGTTTCTCAACGGGCACGGTTATCTCCGGTCCGGCTCGCATCCCGATCCAAGGCCTGCTCGGCGGTCAGCTCATCACGACGACGTCAAAGAACTATTTCGTGACCTTCGATATCAATCCCCTGGCCACGGTGTCGCCGGTCTACACCAACTCGCCTCAGGTCAACCTTGGGCTGATCATCCCGAACACGAACTACTTCCTGATCGCGAGCCCGAAGACGATGTCGACTTTCAACGTCGGAATTCAGGCGGTCAACGGCGGCAAGACCGTGTCTCTGGTCAATGACCTCGCCCACGCCAAGGACTTCGTCAAGATTATCTCATCGGACACGGTCGATGGAGCGGTGGGACCGTACTTGCAACAGAAGAGCACGGTGGCCGTCGGAGCCTTCATGATTCAGAGCGGAGTTTCCGACGTCATGTGGCGCTGGATGCTCTTCACCGCCACCGGCACGGCGACTTCCGCAGGTCAGGTTGCGTCCGACGTCGACCTGGTTTCCCTCTGGTATGACGCCGACTCCAACGGGATGGTCGGCGGCGCCGATGTCCTAGTCGGCACGGGCACCTTCGGTTACGGCGGCAACGGGCTCATCGCGCAGGTCAACATCACCAATCCAATCCGGGTGCTTCCTGCCGCGCTGGCGTCTCAGCCGCAGCGCTATCTCGTCGCCTATCACATCGCCGCCGACGCCCAGCCGACCGATGCGAGCAAAGGTTTTGCGCCGCGCACTCTCGGCGTCCAGATCCTCGAGACCTCTTTGCCCACTTTGGCCCCTCCTCCCGCCATCGACGATCCCCGGCTGAACTCGATCTCGAACCCCAATCTTTACGACCCCTCCTCTCCGATACCGTTTGTCAGCAAGGTGCGCACGATCGTCGCGGCGCCACAGGTCCTGTCGGTCAAGGCCACGCCATACTTCTCGACTTCGACCGGCACCTTCCCGGCGCCAACCTTGCAGACGCCCATCGGCATTAACGCCGCCGGCACGGTCGAGCCCGTCTGGCTCGTCAGCTCGACGCAAGGTTTGCCGTCACCCGCCGTGAACGCGACCGCGTACATGCTCGTCGACTCCGAGATCGTGGGCTACACCGGATTCTCCTCGCCGCCCTTTAGCGGCATCACCAATGTGATCCGCGGCTTCCTGAACACGTTGCCCGCGACCCACTCGACGGGTACCTACATGGCCCCGCAGATCGAGCAGGGCCAGAACAACTTAGCGGCCCTGCGCCTGGATCTGTGGACGGCGCAGTTCCAGGTTCAACTCAGCGAGATCAATTTAAACCGCTCCCTGCCGCAGGGTCTCAACGGCGATGACCCGGACCTGTCCATGATACGCGTCTTCAAGTCGGACGACGGCGTCTTCCACCGCGACCCGACCACCGGCGTCAATAACCCTGACCTCATCCTGGGCCAATCCTACTTCGGAGCGCCGCCGTCAGTGAGCGGCCGCACGACGATTGCGATCAACGACTCGACGCTCGGCTCTCCGGGCTACACCTTGATCACATCGACGCCGACCGTGCTCTATGTGGCCTTCGACGTGTCCGCCTCGGCCCAGTTCTCTCACCCGACCTTGAACCCGCCCAACGAGGTCACGGGGGTGCTCGTCGCCGACCCTTCCCGCTTCACCCTCACGCCGACCAACGCCGGCCATTCCACGGTTTTCGTGGGCACCACTTCCGTGGCCAGCCCGACCTTCGTGTTGGCGCCCACGGTTAACGTCGTCACGGTGGACTTCGACCAGATCTCGGGCAACACCGCCTTCCAGAACACGAAGAACGTCGGGATGCTGCGTCTGCGCATGAAAACCGACCGAAATACGGCCATCGTCAACAAGCTCAGGGTGGACCGCATCGGCGCCAACGGCGCGCTTGACAGTGACATCAACGTCATCAAGCTCTGGGGCGACATAGACAACGACCATAACTTCACGGTCGCCGACTCCACATCCGGCGCGCTTGGCGACTTCCCGAACCTTCTGTCCTTCGGCAACGAGACCTTCAGCTCGGGGACGGTCACGCTCGTGCTCAAGAAGCCGATTCTTGTCGACACGACGTTGACCGACTATTTCCTGACCTACGACATCTCGCAGTTCGCCGCCGAGGGCAATAAGTTGGGCGTGGAAATTCTGAGTCCCGCGTACTTCACGCTGAAGGTGCCCAACAGCGTCGTCTTCTCGACGCCGACGTTCTCGTCAAACCCGCTGCTAAGCGTCGCCAAGACCACCTCGAAGTTGACCCTCGGGACGTACGACGTTGCCGCCGGACTCAGCGGCGTCACGCAGGCCCAGTCGAACGTCGAATTGCTGCGCTTCAACCTCGCCACCGACGTAGCGTTGGCGCCGTGGCGCTCGTTGCGCGTCGAGCGCGGCGGCGGCTCGCAGGATACGGCCAAACCGCTCGGTCGGAACACGAACGTCAAGTTCGTTCGCGTCTTCAAGGACATCAACCAGAACGACCTCCTCGACGACAGCGACATCAACCTCTCCGAGGTGAATACGACGCTTGTGACCTCGCTGCCGAGCAGCGCCGTCGCCGTCCCGTTCGACCTGGTCGTGGCCTCGACCAAGGGCTTCCCCGTGGACAACTCGGGCACGCCCCTGGGCGGCAAGATCTTCGTCGGCAACGCCGAACTGATGACTTTCTCCGGCCCCGGCTGCCAGACGGCCTTCACGCCCGGCATCGACAATGCGACGGGAAAGCCGTGTCTGAGCATCAGCGCGCGCGGCGACCTGCTCGGCACGACGGCGAGCCCAAAGATCACTCATTCGGTGGGCGCCGGTGTGCGCAAGGTAGACGTGTTCAACCAGGGCAACGACGCCGACGTCCAGACGGTCGTGACGTTTAACGCCGACCAGTTCGTCGGCCCGACCGCCCAGGCCTTCTTCGTGGCCTACGACATCGGCGACGCGGCCGTGCAGAACGATCTGATCAACGTGACGATTCGCGACACGTCCTGGATCGGGATGCCGCGAGGCGACATCGTCCAGCCCGTCTTTTTCACGGGCATCACACGCCTCAACCCGCTCGGCACGGCGAGCACGAGCTATCCTTACGTGGGCAGCAATGTGGCGATCAACCCGATCACCCTCGCGGTATCGGGCTTCTCCCTTTCGCCCGCCGGCGCGGGCCAGGGCGATGTGAACGTGCCGATCATGCAGGTCGACATGAAGACGACCTCGAACTTCGTCTCGGTCGCCCAGCTCAAGTTCAAGCAGACCGGCACGATTCTGACCTCGTCGGTCGCCTTCCGCGGAGACGGCGACGCGTCCTTCCTCAAGGTCTGGATCGACAACGGCGATCGCGTGTTCACCTCGAACCTCGACACCTTGCTAGGCTCGGTCGCGGTCTCGACGTCGGGCGCGTTCTCCAACGGCACGGCGCTCGTGAGCCTCGTTCAGGGCGTGATCCCGTACGTGCGCGTAACCACGGAGACCGCCACCTTCTTCGTCACCGCCGACATCGGCTTCCTCGACCGCGCCGGTGGTACGACCTTGACTCACACCGTCGGCTTTGAGCTCGCGAATTTCGCCGACATCATAGCGCCCGACGGCGCGCCTGTCGTCGCCGCTGCGGACCCGACTAAGCGGCCGCCGCTGACGTCGAATACCTTGCTCATAGCGTCCTTGACGGTGCCTGGCGTGTCCGTGAGCTCGACGGCGCCTCCGATCATCGTCACGCGCGCGGGAGCGGGCGTGCCGGGCGTGGCCGTCGGCCTCCCGGCGTATGCGCTGCTGGACACGGCCAACTGCAACAACGGCGGTGACCCGGTTAATCCGCGCAACAACATCTGCTACGACGGCAACGTCAACCCGAGGCCCGACCAGACCAAGTGGATCTGCGCCAACGGCTTGCCGTGGATATCGAACTGTGCGAGCTCGTACCCGCTCATCGACGTCAACGGCGACGGCGTGCCTGACAACTTCAGTCTCGGTGAGAGTGCGCGCCCGACCCTGGTCTCGCTGCTTGGCGACGGCACTCCGACGATGGACCTGACGGGCACCGGTATTCTCGACGTGGACATCAACAAGGATGGCATCGTGGACATCGTGCTGTTCCCTCCGGGCTCCAACAAGCCTCAGT
Source organism: Elusimicrobiota bacterium (assembly GCA_038059415.1). GTDB lineage: Bacteria > Elusimicrobiota > Elusimicrobia > UBA1565 > UBA9628 > GWA2-66-18. The sequence continues at coordinate 57,662 of JBBTJN010000027.1, forward strand.
TCCGCATCGGCCTCGACATAGCCGATCAGGGCAATCTGGCGAAGACGGCGCCCGACCCGGGCCAGGGCCTGGCCCCATCGGCCTGGGCGAAGAGCGCCGGCCAACTTTCCTTCAACCTGCCGATCACCGGCTCGGATGGCTATTACCAGGTGGCGGCCGGAGCGACCTACGATGATCCGATCGGCATCACGCACAAGTGGTCGTCGGTGACGGCCACGAACATCTCGGGCCTGTCCGCCGCTTCCTTCAGCGTGCTCGCCGCGAGCGCGCCGTTGACGGGTGCGACCTTGACGAACCTAGTGCTCCCCATCCCGAACGTCACGCGCCTGACCGCGGACCTGACTCAGGATACGACCTTCTTCACCGTCGTGGACAACAGGGAGTTGCTGAACGCGAGCAACGGCGCGGGCCTCGTCTACGTCGGCTCCGAGATCATGCGCGTCAAACGCGGCAACACGGCTACGACCTTCGAAGTCATCTCCCAATCCGGAGATCCGTCTCCGTTCACCGGCCGCGGCCTGCGCGGCTCGTCCCCGATCATCCATACCGCCAACGAGCTGGTATCGGACTCCGGCGCCATCCTCTTCGCCCAGTTTGTCTCGCTGACGGGCTCGGTGTCGCCGCCTCAGCCGATGTGGATGTACCGTGTGGATCCGTCGGCGCCGACGACGCCGGGGGCCGCGACTCCGCTCGAGCAGGGCAAGACCACTTACTCGGTCAAGTGGGCGAAGTCGGTTCAGTCCGTGTCCGGTGTCGCCGCCTACGAGGTCCAGGAGCGCGGCGGCGACCCTAAGGACTTGTCCGCGACCGTTATCTGGCGCACGATCAACATCATCCCGTCTCGCCTGACAACATATAACGTGGGTGATCCGTCCTTCCCGGGAGAGGCTGCGCGCGTTTCCGGTCAGTTCTTCGACTACCGCGTGCGCGCCATCAGCGGCGCGGGCGTGGCGTCCAGTTGGTCCCCGCTCGCGGCGAGCGCGGGCACCGGAATCAACGCCTCGATTTTGTCGGGCGTCAGCAACTACCCGAACCCGTTTGACTCGCGCAAGGGCGGTGATCTCGGCCTCACGAAGATCACGTATACCTTGAACGCGGATGCCGACGTGACGATCACGATTTACGACGCGCTCGGCTACCTGGTCAAGACGATCAGCATCAGCCCCGGCGCCGAGGGCGGCAAGACGGGACAGAACTTCGTGCCGTGGACCGGGCGCAACGACGCAGGGGTGATCGTCTCCAAGGGCGGCTATACGGCACGCATCAGGGCGAAGGCTCCCGGAGGCACGGCGACGGCGATTCGCAAGATCGGCGTCATCCATTAATAATGCTAAAATCCCGCGATGATTTCCCTAGCCATTCTGTGCTGCCTATTGTTCCCTATGATCGGTTCTGCGCAGAAGCCCGCGACGTCTGTCGTGGCGGTTTCCGTAGACCCCTATCAAACCGCCCTCGATAAGCTCAAGAGCGACGACCCTCTGATCAGGCGGCAGGGGACCGAGGCTCTGGGGCAGTTGCGTCGCGGGGAGGCGGCCGCGCCTTTATTGAATGCCCTAAGAGACCCCCATCCCCTTGTCCGGTCCATGGCCGCCGACTCTCTGGGGCTACTGCGCCGCGGGGAGGCGGTCGCGCCGCTGGTCTTGATGCTCTCCTCAGACAAGGAGCCCGGTGTCCGTCAGAGCGCCGCCACGGCCCTGGCTTATCTGGGAGACCCGTCCTCAGCCGACGCTCTTATCAGCGCCCTGAGCGACAGTTCCCCCGGCGTGCGCTATGCCGCCGTGTACACTCTCAGCGTCCTGCGCGTCAACAAGGTATATCCGGCTCTCATCAAAACGCTTTCCGATCCTGACGCCGGCTTGCGCCGTTCGGCGGCGTCGGCGTTGGGGCGGCTTCACTCGCGGGAAAGCCTTCCCGGTTTGCAAGGTCTGCTCTCCGACCCCGATGCGAGCGTCCGCACGGAGGCCGTCAAAGCGCTGGGTGCCATCGGCGACGTGGCGGCTATCGCGGCCTTGGGCCCGGCGCTGGCCGACAGCGATTCTGGCGTGCGGCTTCATGCTGTTGCGGCCCTCGGGATACTGGGCAGCCCTTTGGGAATGCCCGTGGCTCTGGAGGCGTTGCGCGCCGGGGAGACGCCGGTGCGACAACAGGCGGCTCACGCGCTCGGTTTGATGGGAGATGAGAAGACGGGCCTGCCCGCGCTTGAAGCGGCGCTGGCCTCCGAGAAGGACGGCAACACTCGGAACGTCATCGACTCCGCGCGCGCCCAACTCAAAGCTCGCCTCGGCATTAAGGACACGCCGTTGGCGGCGCCGGCCAAGGCCCCCGAGGCCAAGCCTACGACCAAGCCGACGATCAAGCCCATGGCCAAGCCTGTGCCTGCCCGTCGCAAGTCTACGCCTTGAATTCCCTCGGCAAATCGTTCCCAAAACGTTTTTGCATCGTATTCTGTCTGCTTGCCGCGGTCTCCTATCTCCCGCTTCTCGTCGGCATATCGAGTAACGGCCTTTTCTCGCCAATTGAGCGCGTCTGGCACGACCTAGCGTTCACTTTGCAGGGAGATTCCTTGAAGAACGGAGACGAGCGCCTGATCTTGGTGTCCGTCGATGATGAAACCGTGCACAAGCACGGCTTTCCTCTGCCGCGCATCGAATACGCGAAGGCGCTCGACAAGCTCCGCGGCTACGGCGCCAAGACGGTGATCTTCGACGTGATGTTCTTTGAGAATCGCGAGGGCGACGCGGCGCTTGCGGCGGCTTCCAAGCGTCACGGCCATGTCGTGCACCTCTACGTCGCGCAGTCCGGCGTGACTGAAACAGCCCCACCCAAGACGCAACTGCCGGTGCCCGTCATCCGGGCCTCCGCGCGCCTGCTTGCGTGCCCGGTCATCACGGACCATCTCGACGACGACGGCCACATCCGCACGTTCTCGCTATTCAACACAGATTTGCCTGATCCGTTAAACGCCAAGTTCGGCATTCCCTCGATGGCCGCCGCCGCGATCGCCGACTATCAGGGCAAGTCCCTTGATGACATTTCGAAACTCAGCGAGGCCGGAGAGGTCCTCGTGCTCAATTACCGCAAACCAAAGGACTGGCCGCGCCATGAGGCTTACCCGGAACAGGGCGAGATGGTGTACTCGCCGTACCGCCCGATCTCGCTGCTGGACCTTCTGTCGGGTCGGTTGACCGAGATTCAGAAGAAGGCGCTGAAGGGCGCGCTCGTCATCATCGGCTCGACGAGTACTGGTTATTATGACCATTACCCGACGCCTTTTACGAGCCACGCTCCCGGAGCGGAGTATATTCTCAATATCACCGACAATATGCTCAACGGCGACGCGCTCACCGCGACGAACCGGGCATGGGTGCTCCTTCTTGTGCTCCTGGCGGCTTGGCTGCCGTACTTTCTTCTTCGCTTCCTGCCCCCGGCCGTCGGCGCCGCGGCGGTGGCGGCCCTGCTTGCCGCCGCGGGATTCGGTTCTCTTCATCTGATGGCCCGCGGCACGATGTTGTATCCGGTTGCGCCGGGGCTGATCCTGATCGGGAGCTTCCTTGTCCTCACCGTGCATAAGGTCCTGATCGAAGGTGCGGAGAAGAAGCTGATCAAGGCCAAGTTCGGCCAGTTCGTCTCGCCCGAAATCGTCGAAGAGCTCGCGACCAACCCCGAGAAGGCCAAGCTCGGCGCGCAGAAGCGCGAGATGACGGTGTTCTTCCTCGACATCGCGCACTTCACCACGATCTCCGAGAAGATGAGCGCCGAGGCTCTGATGGCTTTCCTGAACAGGTATCTGTCCTCGTTCAGCGAGGTCATCCTCGACCGTCGCGGCACGATCGACAAGTTCATCGGCGACTGCGTCGTGGCGTTCTGGAACGCTCCGCTCGAGAACAAGGATCACGCCCGCGACGCGGTTCTGACGGCCCTGCGCTGCCAGATCGCGATCGCCGAACTCAATAAGAATCTCGATGCGAGCATTCCTGAAATCCCGCAGATTCGTATCGGCATCAATACGGGCTTCATGAACGTCGGCTTCACCGGCACCGAGCGCAAGCTCGCGTACACTGTGATCGGCGACCAGGTCAATCTCGCCTCCCGCCTCGAGGGTGCGAACAAGTTCTTCGGCTCTCAGATTATTATCAGCGAGCCGACCTACCAGGGCGCCAAGGACGCGGTCGAGGCGCGTTATCTTGGGCGCGCGCGCGTCGTCGGCAAGGAGACGCCTGTGCCGGTTTATGAGCCGCTGGCCGTGAAAGGCAAGCTGACGCCCGCCTGGGCGAAGGCTCTTCCGGTTTGGGAGAAGGGCGTGGCGGCCTTCTACGACAAGAAATATGAGGACGCTCTGGCCCGCTTCACCGAGTTCCTTGTGCTGATGCCCCAGGACGGGCCCGGTGAGCTCTATCGGAATATCTCGCGCGACTACGCAGCCCTGCCTCCAGACGACTGGGACCAAGTCTTCAACCTCACGGCAAAATAAGAAATAATGAATATATTTTGGCGGCTGATGTTCGGCCACCTGCTCTGTGACTTCACGCTTCAAACTAACTTCATCAACCGTTGGAAACGCAAGAGCATGTGGGGCCTGCTCACGCACTGCGTGATGCACCCGGTCGCCTACCTGATCATCGCCTGGCCCTTTCTCGGGGATTGCTGGATCGGGAACTCCTTCTTCCAACTTAACGGGTGGACGTGCGTCGCGCTCATCTTCATCACTCACTTCCTCGAGGATTGGTGGCGCGTGTACACCATCTTCAAGTACGGGATGCCCGACAACACAATATTCTTCGCCTGGGATCAGGTCATTCATTACGCCGTGATCTTCTCCGTGGCCCCGCTTGCCGTCACCACGACGGCGACGGCAGGGTTCTTCCCGGAGAAATGGCCTGTGCTTGGCTGCCTGTTCGTGCTCATCACGCATGCCTGCACGGTGCTCATCTACTTCCTGGAGATGGACCTTCACGGGACGGATTACCCCGGCGACGACGAGAAGTATCTCGCCATGGCGGAGCGCCTTGTGCTGGCTTTGTGCTTCTTATTTCCGACTCTGCTCGGCGCGAGCGCGCTCGCGGCGGGTTGGCTTGGGGTGATGTTCTTTCTGCGCCGCCGTCGCCTGTTCGACCTGACCGCATTTACTTTCTACATGGGCGCCGTCGCCGCGGTGCTCTGCGGCCTTGCCGCCCGATTCGTCTACTACTCGTAAAGGACCTGCCATGAACGACATTCTCGTCCTCTCCGCCTCCCGCACCCCCATCGGCTCCATCAACGGCATCTTCGCCAATTACACGGCGCCCCAATTGGCCTCCAAGGCCATCGCCGATGCGCTGGCGAAGTCCGGCGTGAAAGTCGAAGAGCTTGGCGAAGTCGTGCTCGGCTGCGTGATCCCGGCCGGCATCGGCCAGGCGCCGGCGCGCATGGCCGCGATCGCCGCCGGCATCCCTGTCTGCGTGGGTGCGACCACGGTCAACAAGGTCTGCGGCTCGGGCATGAAGGCCGTTATGATGGTCTCCCAAGGAATCGCCCTCGGCGAGCAGGATTTCGGCCTGGCCGGCGGCATGGAGTCCATGTCGAAGGCGCCTTATCTCCTCGACAAGGCCCGCTCCGGCTATCGTTACGGCGATGCGAAGCTTCTCGACGCGGTGCTCCGCGACGGCCTGGTGGATCCTTACGACGGCGTGCATATGGGCGACTGCGGCGAACTGTGCGCCAAGGAGCACGGACTCACCCGCGAGATGCAGGACGCCTGGGCGGTCCGTTCGTACGAACGCGCTCAGGAAGCCGTCGCCAAGGGCTGGTTCAAGAGCGAGATCGTCGCGATCGACGGCATTGAGCTCGACGAGGAGCCCGGCCGCGCCAAGCTCGACAAGATCGGCAAGCTGCGTCCCGCGTTCCAGAAGGATGGAACCATCACCGCCGCCAACGCATCCAAGCTCAACGACGGCGCGGCGGCGCTCGTGCTGTCATCGGCGAAGGGCGCGTCCGGGAAAAATCCGCTCGCGCGCGTCGTCGGCTGGGCGACTCACAGCCAGGAGCCCAAGTGGTTTACCACTGCTCCCGCGGGTGCCGTCGACAAGCTCTTGAAGAAAGTCGGTTGGACCGTCGATTGTGTGGACCTGTTCGAGGTCAACGAAGCGTTCGCCGTGGTGACCCTCGCCGTGGCGAAGCTCGCGAATTTACCCCACGAAAAAGTCAATGTTCACGGCGGGGCGGTCGCTCTCGGACATCCACTCGGCGCTTCGGGCGCGCGCATCCTCGTCACCCTGATCAACGCTTTAAAAATCCGCGGCGGCAAGCGCGGCATCGCCGGCATCTGTCTCGGCGGCGGGGAGGCCGTGGCCATTGCCCTCGAACTCGTTTAAGCTGGGCTCAAGCCTCACGCTCGAACAGCTGTCTTGCGTCGCCGTCGCCGGACGGAAGACGGTCCTCCCGTCTTCGGCCTTGCGCCGCGTTGCCGCCTCGCGGCGCGTGCTTGAGACCGCCATGGCGTCGGGCAAGACGATCTATGGCGTCAACACCGGCTTTGGCGAGCTGGCCTCGACGCGCATTTCCACCAAACGCCTCGCCCAGATGCAGCGCAATCTCGTGCTGTCCCACGCTTGCGGGGTCGGCGAGCCGCTTCATCCTTCAGAGGCGCGCGCGATACTATTCCTTCGCGTCAACGAGTTGAGTCGGGGCTTTTCCGGCGTCCGTCCGGCGCTGGTGCGCCATTTGGCGCGCATGCTCGACAAAAATATTATTCCGTTGATTCCCAGTCGGGGATCCGTCGGCGCTAGCGGAGACCTCGCTCCGCAGGCTCATATGGCGTTGGCCGTGATCGGCGAGGGGGAAGTGCTTTATCGCGGCCGCCGGATGCCGGCCGCCGGCGCGCTCAAGCGCGCGGGCCTCAAGCCCTTCTTGCTGTCGGCGAAAGAGGGCCTCGCTCTCTTGAACGGCACCCAGGCGATGCAGTCAGTCGGCGGCCTGGCGCTGCTGGCCGCTGAAAGCGTGTATCGCGTTTCCAACTTGGCGTGCGCGGCCTCTCTCGACGCGCTCACCGGCACGCCCTCACCGTATGACGAGGCGATTTCGCGCCTGAAGCCGCATCCCGGCCAAATAGAAACCGCGCGTTCTTTACGGCGTCTTTTGGCCGGTTCCGAGATCCGAAAGTCCCACGTCGTCGGTGACCCTCGCGTCCAGGACTCCTACTCCTTGCGCTGCGCGCCCCAGGTCCATGGCGCCGTCCGAGACCGTCTGGCGGAGGCTCGCCGCGTCGTTGCGGTCGAGCTCGGTTCGGTCACCGACAACCCTCTAGTGGCCAACGGTCGCGTCATCTCCGGAGGCAACTTCCACGGCCAGGCCCTGTCGTTCGCCTTCGACTCCGCCGCGGGCGCGCTCACGGCTCTTGCCAACATCTCCGAGCGCCGCACTTTCCAGGTCACGGCCGGAACCGCGCCGCACCTGAAGCCCTTCCTCGCCTGCGACCCGGGTGTGGAGTCCGGTTTCATGATCGCCCAATACGCCGCCGCGGCGCTCGCCTCCGAGAACAAGACGCTCGCGCATCCGGCCTCGGCCGATTCGGTGCCGACCTCCGCGAACAAGGAAGATTTCGTCTCGATGGGAATGTGGTCCGCCCTCAAATTTAAGAAGGTCGTCTGGAACGCGGCGCAGGTCGTCGCTATCGAGCTTGTCTGCGCCGCCCAGGCGATCGAGTTCCACCGCCCGCTCAAGTCGGGCAAGGGTGTCGAGGAGGGGCTGGCCGTTCTTCGGTCGAAGGTGAAGGCCTCTCGCGGCGATGAAGTCCTCTCCGGCAAGCTCGAAACCGCCCGCGAGCTAATCTTGTCCGGAGCTTTCGACTAAGGGTATGGTGTCAGGCCTACCGGTATTTGCGGTATTCCGGATGGTCAATCGTGAGAAATACCGCAAATACCGGTAGGCCTGACACCATGAGACCATGAGAACGATTCGAGCGGCACGCGGGCGGAAGATGTCTTGTAAGGGCTGGCAGCAGGAAGCCGCCCTGCGCATGCTTATGAACAACCTCGATGCCGAGGTGGCCGAGCGGCCGCAGGATCTCGTCGTGTACGGTGGTCGGGGCAAGGCCGCGCGCAACTGGGCCTGCTACGATAAGATTGTCGCCTCCCTGAAGGTGCTCGAAAACGACGAGACCTTGCTCGTGCAGTCCGGCAAGCCAATCGCGGTGTTCAAGACCCACGACCAGGCACCGCGTGTGCTTATCGCGAACTCGAACCTCGTCGGCAAGTGGGCGAACTGGGACCATTTCGACGAGCTCGACAAGAAGGGGCTCATGATGTACGGCCAGATGACGGCCGGCTCCTGGATATACATCGGCACGCAGGGAATTCTACAGGGCACGTACGAGACCTTCGCTCAGGCGGGCCGCAAGCACTTTGGCGGTAGCCTCGCCGGGCGCCTTGTCGTGACGGCGGGCCTGGGCGGGATGGGCGGGGCTCAGCCGTTGGCGGCTACGATGAACGGCGCCGCCTTCCTCGGCATCGAGGTGGACCCGACGCGCCTGCGCTTCCGGCTCAAGACGCGCTACATCGACGTCATCGAGGAAGATCTTAATAAGGCACTCGAGTGCGTGAGCCGGGCTAAGGAACGAGGGGAATCCCTTTCTGTCGGATTGTTGGGAAACGCGGCGGAAATCCTTCCGGAGCTGGCCAAACGACGATTCCCCGTTGATATTCTCACCGATCAAACCTCCGCGCATGATCCCTTGTATGGCTATATACCACGGGGCTACGATGTCGGCACGGCCGTTCAACTCAGAAATAAAAATCCTACAGAGTACGTCAAAAAATCGATCTCATCGATGGGACGCCACGTCGAAGCGATGCTGGTCCTGCAGAAGCAAGGTGCCGTCACTTTTGACTACGGGAATAATATCCGTGCCCGTGCCGTCGAAGCGGGCGTGAAGAACGCATTTAATATTCCCGGTTTCGTTCCGGAATACATTCGTCCTCTGTTCTGTGAAGGGAAGGGGCCTTTCCGTTGGGCCGCGTTGTCGGGAGACCCCGAAGATATTCGCGTGACCGACCGCGAGGTTTTAGCTGCCTTCCCCAAGAACGAGGGTCTTAAGCGCTGGATCGAGTTGGCCGGCCGGAAGGTCGCGTTCCAGGGCCTGCCGGCCCGAATCTGCTGGTTAGGCTATGGCGAGCGCGCCGAGATGGGCTCGCGCCTGAATTGGCTCGTCAAAAAGAAGAAGGTCGGCGCGCCGATCGTGATCGGCCGCGATCATCTCGACTGCGGCTCGGTGGCGAGCCCCAACCGCGAGACTGAGGCCATGCTCGACGGCTCCGACGCGGTGGCTGACTGGCCGATCTTGAACGCTTTGCTCAACACCGCTTCCGGCGCCTCGTGGGTGAGCTTGCACCATGGCGGCGGCGTCGGCATGGGCTACTCGCTTCACGCCGGCCAAGTCACCGTCGCCGACGGCACGAAGGCGATGGAAGCACGCCTCCAGCGCGTATTAACAAACGACCCAGGCCTGGGGGTCGTGCGGCATTTCGACGCGGGCTACCCGCAGGCCAAGGCGTTCGCGCGCAAGCATCGATCTCTCAAAATCCCGATGGCGAGGTAATCATGGCCGGCGACTATTCTTTCGACTGTGTTTCCGATGTGGACCTGAACCTGGTCTCCGAGGTCATCGCAGTGGCGATCAAGGAGATTCAGAACCGCTTCGACTTGAAGACCGCGAACGTGACAATCGAACTCGTGGTGAAGGACAAGAAAATGATCGTGCGCGCGAGTGATGAATTCAAGGTGGAGCAGGTCTATGACGTCCTGATGACGCGCCTGGCCAAGCGCGGCCTGCCGCTCAAGAACTTCACCAAGGGCAAGCCCGAGGCCGCCCTAGGTCAGACCGCGCGGCTCGAGTCCGTGATCCAGTCAGGCATCCCGACCGACAAGGCCAAACTGATGCAGGCGGCTATAAAAGAAGCCAAGCTCAAGGTCAACGCCCAGATTCAGGATGGCCAGCTGCGCGTGTCGAGCAAGTCGAAGGACGAACTTCAGTCCGCGATGAACGTGCTCAAGGTCGGCAAGTTCGACCTCGACCTTCAGTTCAAGAATTTTCGCTAGTCGCGGCCCAGGGCGCCGCGCCAGGAGCGTATTTCGTAGAATGCGTCTGTGGCGACTTTGATCCTCAATGCCTCCGAAATCCTGACCATGGCGGGCCCCGATGGGCCGCGCGCGGGCAAGGACAAGGACACGCTCGGCCTTCTGCGCGATGGCGCGGTGCTCATCGAAAAGGGCAAGATCGTCGCGGCCGGGCCCAAGGCCGCCGTGCTGACCGACCCGTTGGCCAAGGGCGCGAAGATCATCAGCGCGGAAGGTCGCGTGCTCCTGCCCGGCTTCGTCGACGCGCACACGCACCCCGTTTTCGTAGGACCCCGCCTCGATGACTTCGAGGCGCGCATCGCCGGTAAGAGCTATGCCGAGATCGCTCAGCGCGGCGGCGGTATCCTGTCTACGGTCAACGGGGTTCGCGGCGCCAAAGAGGCAGACCTGACCGCCGGCCTGCGCATGCGCGCTCTTGATTTCGTGTCCTGCGGCACGACGACGATCGAGGCCAAGTCCGGCTACGGTCTCGACCTCGACAATGAACTCAAGCTCCTGCGCGCGATGCGCACGGTCTCTTCGCGCGGGCCGCTTGAGATCGTGCCGACCTTCCTCGGCGCGCACGCCGTCCCGCCCGAGTTCAAGGGCCGCAAGGATGAGTTCGTGGAGAGGATCTGCGATATGATGATCCCGCGCGTGGCCGGGGAGAGGCTCGCCGTGTTCGTGGATCTCTTCTGCGAGAAGGGCTACTTTGACCTGGCCGATCTTCAGCGCATCGCCGGCGCCGGCGCCAAGGCGGGCCTTAAGCTCAAGGTTCACTCTGAACAACTTTCGAGGATGGGTTCCTTAAGCGCCGCGCTCAAGCTCGGTGCCGTCACGGTCGATCACCTCGACTGCGTCGAGGAGGGCGATCTTCCCGCGCTTTCGACCTCCAAGACCGTCGCCTGCCTCGTGCCCGGGTCGAACTATTTCCTAGGCAAGCCCTATCCACCCGCGCGCCGCCTGCTCGACGGCGGGGCGGCCGTGGCGCTCGCCACCGATTTCAATCCCGGCACCTGCCCCTGCTTCGACATGCGCATGATCGTCTCGATCGCCTGTACCCAGATGAAAATGAGCCCGGCGGAAGCGCTGGCGGCTTCCACCATCAACGGCGCGCACGCGCTAGGCCTGGGCGCGACGCACGGCTCGCTTGAACCCGGGAAGGTTGCCGATATCGCCTGCTTCGATGCTTCAGACCATCGCGAGCTCGCATACTGGTTCGGCGCTGCGCGCACTCGTTGGGTCATGAAGCGCGGCGAGATCGCCTGGAAGGCCGCGTGAAAGTCCTCCTCTTCGACATCGACGGGACCTTGATCCGCGGCGGCGGCGCTGGGCGCAAGGCGCTCAACCGCGCGGCGCAAAAGCTCTACGGCAAAAAGCACGCGTGCTCCGAGCTGTCGCTGGCCGGACGCACCGATCTCTATAACTTTGGAGAAACCTACCGCGTCGCGACGGGGAAGAAGCCGACCCGCGCCGCCGTGGAACGGCTGCATCAGATGTACCTAAGGTTTTTGCCGTACTATGTCAAGTCCGCCCTCCGCAACCGCACTTATCATGTCCCGCTGGGCCTCAAGGTTCTCCTGAAACATCTTGGCCGAGACAGGCGCGTTTTACTCGGTCTTGGGACGGGCAACATGGAAAAGGGCGCCCGCATCAAGCTCGAGCCCTCCGGTTTCAATGCCTACTTCCTGTTCGGCGGCTACGGCTCGGACGCATTTCATCGTCACGCTTTACTAAGAAAGGCCGTTATCCGCGCCAAGAAGTTTGCCCACACGTCGTTTACGGCAAAAGATGTGTATGTCATCGGAGACACCCCTTTCGACGTGATCGCGGGCAAGAGGGCGGGCTTCAAAACCATCGGTGTCGGGACCGGTTACTCGACATGGAAGGAATTGCGCGCCTCGAAGCCGGACCATCTCGCGAAAGACTTCAGGAATATAAAAACATGGTTGAAATGGTTCGAGTTGAACTAACTGATGAGGCGTCCGCGACTGCTGTGGCCGCGCGTTGCGCGGCCGCCATGGCCGCGACAGCCGCTTTGCCTTCATATGCCCGCGCGAAGATACTGCTCAAGGCCGCCGAGGCTCTTGAGGCCTCGGCCGAGGACTTTGCGCGTCTGATCTGCTCCGAGGTTGGCAAGCCGCTGAAGGAGGCCCGCCGCGAGGCCGCGCGCGGTGCCTTCACCTTGCGTTGGGCGGGCGAAGAGGCGCGCCGCATCATCGGGGAGGTCCTCCCGCTCGACCTCGACGCGAACACCGAGGGCCGCTATGCCCTGGTCAAGCGCGTGCCGCGCGGCCCGGCGTTGTTCATCACGCCGTTTAACTTTCCCTTGAACCTCGTCGCGCATAAGGTCGCTCCGGCCGTCGCGGTCGGCCTGCCCTTCGTGCTCAAGCCCGATCCCAGGTGCCCCAAGACGGCCGAGAAACTCGTAGGCCTGCTCGTGGACGCGGGTTGGCCCGCCGAGGCCGCGATCATCGTGGCCGGTCCGCTTCCGGCCGCCGAGGCCCTCGTCCGCGACGAGCAATTCCGAATATTCTCCTTTACGGGTTCGACCGCGGTCGGCTGGAAGCTCAAAGGACTCGCCGTGAAGGCGCGGTCCTGCCTCGAACTCGGCGGCAATGCCGCTGTCTTTGTCGGCAACGACGCTGATTTGCCCTGGGCCGCCGCGCGCTGCGCCTGGGGCGCCTTCTGCTACTCAGGACAGGTGTGCATCTCGGTCCAACGCATCTATGTCGAACAGGCGGTGCATGTCGAATTTCGCCGCCTTCTTGTCGAAAATATCAAACTCCTCGTCATCGGGGACCCGATGGATGAGAAGACTGATGTCGGCCCCATGATCGACGAGAAGTCCGCGATCCGCATCGAGGAATGGCTCAAGGAAGCCGTCGGCAAGGGCGCCAGGCTTTGGACGGGCGGCCCGCGCAAGGGCTTGCTCATCCCGCCCTCGCTTCTGGAAGGCGTTCCCGCCGACTGCCAACTGTCCTGCAAGGAGGCCTTCGGTCCCGTTGCGACCCTGGACGTCGTGACGAGCCGCGAGGACGCGCTCGAGCGCATGGCGAATTCGCGCTACGGCCTGCAGGCAGGCATCTTCACGAATGATTTAGCGTTCATCCACCGCGCTTTCGAACGTCTTCTCGTCGGCGGTCTCATCGTCAACGACATCCCGTCCTTCCGCTCCGACGTGATGCCCTACGGAGGCGACAAGGATTCCGGCCTCGGCCGCGAGGGTGTGAGATACGCCATGGAAGAATTTACGCAGCCGAAGACGTTGGTGCTGAAATCCTAGACGGTCGCGGGCCTGAGCCAAGGAGATAATATGCAGCTTGTGGAATGCGTGCCTAATTTTTCAGAAGGACGGGATACCGCCAAGGTGGCGAAGGTGGTGGAGGCGGCGAGGTCGGCCGGGGTCGCGATTCTCGACGTTGAGACCGACTCCGACCATCATAGATGCGTTCTTTCATTCGTAGGCGCGCCGGATGCGTGCGTGGAGGCCTGCTTTCGCGTGGCGAAAACGGCCGCGGAACTTATCGACCTCAACGTTCATAAGGGCGAGCACCCGCGCATGGGGGCCGTCGACGTAATCCCGTTTATTCCGGTCTCGGGCGTGACGATCGAGGAGTGCGTGAAGCTGGCTGAGAGGTTGGCGGCCCGAATCGGCAACGAGCTGAAAATTCCGACCTATCTCTACGACCATGCGGCGCGGCGGCCGGAGCGCAAGGACCTGGCCAACGTGCGGAAAGGACAGTTTGAAGGCTTGAAGGATTTGATCGGCAAGGATGAAAGCCGAACGCCTGACTTCGGACCGAACGCCGTTCATCCGACCGCGGGCGCCGTCGCGGTCGGAGCACGGCAGCAGATCGTGAACTTCAATCTGAACTTGGATACGCACGACATGACCGCCGGCAAAGACATCGCCAAGCGCGTGCGCGCGTCCGGCGGCGGCCTCCCGGCGGTGCGGGGCAAGGAGATCGATCTCGCCGTGCGCAAGCAGGTGCAGATCTCGACCGTGCTGACGGATTATAAGAAAACTTCTATGGCGAAGGTCCTCGCGACGACGAGGGCGCTCGCCGGCGAGCACAAGGCCCGGATCACGGGCACCGAGATCGTCGGCCTCCTGCCGCGCCAGGCGCTCGTGGATTTCGCGATCGAGGCGCTTCAGCTGGAAAATTTCAACCCTGAGGTCCAGATTCTCGAGAATCGCCTTGAGGCCGTCGGCGCGCTGGGAGCGACGATGGGCTGGATTGCTGCGGGACGTGTCATTGGCGAAGCCCTGTCCAACACGGAGGCGACCCCGGGCGGCGGTTCGGCGGCGGCGATCTCTGGCGCCATGGGTTGCGGCCTGGGCGAGATGGCGATCGGCATCACCTTGAGGTCGAAGAAACTCGAAGAGGCCAAGCGCCCGGCGCTCGCCGCGGCGCACAAGGCGCTCGGCGATATGCGCGCGACGTTCGACCGCCTCGCGGCGGACGACGCGGCCGCCTTTGACCGGTTCATGGAGGCGATGTCGCTGCCGAAGGATGACGCATCGCGGCCCGCGAAGATGCAGGCGGCGCTGATTCACGCGGCGGAGGTGCCGTTTAAGACCGCGCAGATCGCGGCCGGGGCGCTCGCGGTCGCGAAGCAGGCGGCTCCTCTGGCCGGTTCGGCGGTGGCCTCGGACATCAATTGCGCGATTCATCTTCTTAAAGCTGCGGCGCTGTGCGCGGCGGAGAATGTGCGCATCAATATCGGGGGCATAAAAGATGCGGCGGCGGCGAAGGAGCTGGAAAGCCGCCTTGAGAAGACCTTGTCGGCCTGCGCCTAGCTCAGCGATTTTTTAAGGAGCGGCGGCGCGAGGAAGGTGGTGACGATCACCATCGCGACGATGGCGGCATACAGCGCCGGTTCGATGATGCCCGACGTGAGCCCGATCTGTGCGAAGATGAGGCCGACCTCGCCGCGCGGGATCATGCCGAAGCCGACGGCCCAGCGGTTGAGCTTGCGGTCGCGCACGGCCAGCGCGCTGACGATCTTGCCCACGACGGCCGCGAGAATGAGGAGGGCGGCGAGCCCGAGCACCGCGCGGTTCTCCGCGGTGGAAGAATTGAACACCGAGAGGTCCACCTTGGCGCCGACCATGACGAAGAACACGGGCGCGAAAATGTCGACGATCGGACGGACGGTCTCGTCGATGTCTTCCTTCTTGTCCGTGCGAGCGAGCAGGATGCCAGCGGTGAAAGCGCCGACGATCATGGCCGTGCCGAGCGCGTGGGCGGCAAGCGCCATCGCGAAGGCGAAGCACACGGCCATTCCGACGAGAACGCCGCGCACGCGCATACGGTGGACGATCTTGACGAACGTGTTCGACAGGTGCGGCCCGAGCCAAAGGGCGGCGGCAAGGAAGCCCGCCGAGAGCATAATCGTCCTGATCACGCCGCCCCATTGTAAGGCGCCAGAGATCGCGATGCCCTGCACGGCGGAGAGGATGATGATGCCCATCACATCGTCGATGACGGCGGCGCCGAGGACGATCTGCGCCTCGGGCAGGTGGAGCTTGCCCATGTCGGAGAGCACGCGCGCGGTGATGCCGACGCTCGTGGCCGTCAGCGCGGCGCCGACGACAACAGCCTCCATGCCGGGCTTGCCGAGGGCCGTCATCAGGCCCCAGCCGAGCGCGAACGGAATGACGACGCCGATCGTCGCGACGGCAGATGCGGTCGGGCCGGCCTTGAGCAGTTGGCCCAGGTCGCTGTGGATGCCGGTCTCGAACAGGAGCAGGATTACGCCGATATCGGACATCAAAGCGAGGGTGGGGTCGTTGAGGTGGAAGAAAGCGAAAATGCCGGTGCCGAGGACGACTCCGCCGATCAGCTCGCCAAGGACGGCGGGCTGGCCCAGGCGCTCGGCGAGCTCGCCGAACAGCTTGGCGCTGAGCAGTATGACGAGCAGTTCCGCGAGGAAGCGGACGATCTCGAGTTCGTACAATGGCTGAGTTAGGCCGTGACCTTGCTCTTGAGCCGGTCCTTCAGAGCGTTGAACTGGCTCCAAAGTTCTTTGGGGAGCTGGGCGCCGAACTTCTCGAAGAAGGTTTTCACGCCGTCAAGCTCGCCGGCCCATTCCTCGGGCTTGACCGCCAGGAGCTGATCCATCGCTCCGGCGGTCAGGTTGAGGCCGGTCAGGTCGATGGCATCCTTGGTCGGCAGGTAGCCGATGGGCGTCTTGTCGGCCTTGCCTTCGCCGCGCGCGCGGGCGAGGATCCACTCGAGCACGCGCAGGTTCTCGCCGTAGCCGGGCCACAGGAACTTCCCGTTCGCGTCCTTACGGAACCAGTTGACGTGAAATATCTTGGGCGGCTTGGGGATTTTCGCGCCCATTTCGATCCAATGCCCGAAATATTCGCCCATGTTGTAGCCGCAGAACGGGAGCATGGCCATGGGATCGCGGCGAATCTCGCCGACCGAGCCTTCGGCGGCCGCGGTGCGCTCGGACGCGACGGTCGAGCCGAGGTAGACGCCGTGGTTCCAGTCCAGGGACTCGAACACGAGAGGCGCCAGGCGCTCGCGGCGGCCGCCGAAGATAACGGCGGAGATCGGAACGCCCTTCGGGTCCTCCCAGTTCGGCGCGATCGACGGGCATTGACCGGCCGGCGCGGTGAAGCGGCTGTTCGGGTGCGCTCCCAGGAGGGGCCTGCCGTTCTTGTCCTTGAAGTCGGGCTTCCAGGGCCTGCCTTCCCAATTGGTGCCGGAGGCGGGGGGCGCGCCCTCGCCATCCTCCCACCACACGCTCAGGTCGTCGCCCAGGAGCACGTTCGTGAAAATCGTGTTCTTTTGGACGGTCTTGATCGCGTTCGGGTTGGACTTCGAGTTGGTCCCCGGCGCGACGCCGAAGAAGCCGGCCTCGGGATTGCAGGCCCATAGGCGGCCGTCGGGACCCACCCGCAGCCAGGCGATGTCATCGCCGACGGTCCAAATCTTTAGGCCCTTGCCCTTCAGCCCCTCCGGTGGGACGATCATGGCGAGGTTGGTCTTGCCGCAGGCCGAGGGGAAGGCGGCGACCACATATTCGGTCTTGCCGTTTTGCTCCACGCCGAGGATGAGCATGTGCTCCGCCATCCAGCCTTCCTTGCGCGCCTGCCATGAGGCGATGCGCAGGGCCAGGCACTTCTTCCCAAGCAACGCATTGCCGCCGTAGGCCGAGCCTACGGACCAGATCGTGTTGTCCTCGGGGAAATGGAGGATCATGCGCTTATTGACGTCGAGGTCGGCCTTGGAGTGCAGGCATTTGACGAATTCGCCGTCGGTCCCCAATTGGTCAAGGACGGCCTGGCCGATACGCGTCATGATGCGCATGTTCAAGACGACGTAGATGGAGTCGGTGAGCTCGACGCCGATCTTCGAGAACGGGGATCCGATAGGGCCCATCGAGAACGGGATGACGTACAAGGTATGGCCGACCATCGAGCCTTTCAAGATTTCGCGAGCCTTCTGATATCCCTCTTCGGGCGACATCCAATTGTTGGTCGGGCCGACCGCTTCCTTGTCCTTGGTGCAGATGTAGGTCAGGTGCTCGGTGCGCG
>JBBTJN010000028.1:0-21092 GCA_038059415.1 Elusimicrobiota bacterium
GCATGCCGTGACGAACAGATTCGGCAATCGCGCATGCGGGCTGGCACGGCTGTGCTACCGCGCCATTGATCCCCACCCTATTTTCATCGAGCTGACCTTACCCCCATGGTCTGGTCAAAAGCTAACATTTAGCTGGACCAGTTTTCGGGGGTAAGGTCACGGCATCGTGACCCTGCCCATCAAGATCTACTCGATGATGAATTTCGTCATCACGCCCGAGATCAACGCGCTCTCGGTCTGCCTGCTGCTGGCAACTTTCACGTTGATCGGCCTCAACGCCGCGTTCGCCGTGCGCCCCGGCGAAGGCTCCCGCCGTTAGCGCCGGTCTACCTTCTCCTTCGTAACCCCCGCCGCTCTAGCGATAAGGATGATAGAAGTGATACATGTTAAGCAGGTTTAATCCTGAAGACGTACACTCATCACCGACGCCGTGATCGCAGCCGCCACGGCTCCGATCGGCAGCTTGGCCCTCCCGGACGAATGCTATTCTAGCCCATGCGCATGCTCCTGACGCCGCGCTTTGCCGCTCCCGCGCTGATCGGGGCTTGTCTGGCCGGCCTAAGCGCGCTGACCTGGCGCAAATGGACGGACGCTTGGCTCGACAGCGGGCGCGAACTTTACGCTGCCTGGAGGCTGTCTGAGGGGGATGTGCTCTATCGCGACTTGGCCAGCGTGCACGGCTCCTTGTCGCCTTATCTTAACGCGCTATTTTTCAAGGCCTTTGGCGTTTGTTTCGATACGCTCATTTTCGCCAACTTTATTCTCTTGGCCGTTTCCCTGGCGCTGCTTTACGCCATTGGCAGGAAGCTCGCGGGGCGTTGGGTCGCGACGGCAACCTGTGCGCTGGTTGTAGCTCTGCTAGGCTTTTCGCGTCTGGGCGACATGGGAAACTTTAATTTCATAACACCCTACTCGCATGCCGCCACGCACGGATTACTGCTTTCTCTTTCGGCGATCTTATGCCTATCGTTCCACTTGGAGCGGCCCTCCAACGTGCGAATCGCGGCTGCGGGAGCCCTTCTTGGTCTGACGTTTTTGACCAAAGTGGAGATCTTCGTTGCGGCGGCTGCGGCCTGCTACGCGGCGGTGTGCTTGCGCCGGCCCTCGCTGGAGAGACGGCGATCACTTTTCCCCGAACTCACTCTCCTCACTTGCGCGTTGGCGTCGCCGGTGGCGGCGGCCGCTTTACTTTTAGCGCCGCGACTGGGCCTCAATGGGGCGGCACGTGGAGTGCTGGGACCGGCGTTCTATGCGTTGCGCATGGGCGTCAACCCGAATCCGTTCTACCTTTGGTGCGCCGGGTTTGATAATCCGGGTCTCCGACTGGCGCAGGCGTTCGGCGCTTTCGCCAAGACGGCAGGCTTTCTGTCGGCGCTTGCCATAGCCGATATCTGGCTGAGCCGGCGAAAGGCTGGGGCGGCGGCGAGTTGGGCTCTCGCCGCAACGACGGCAGGGGGGCTCCTCATAGGCTTGCAGTTGTGGCCTGGTTTGTTCCACGAAGCGGCGCTCGGCATGTCTTTTCTCGCGCTGGTCGTGGTGATTGATGATTTGAGGCTGGCCCGTTTCGCGCGAACGAAAGAAGCAAACGCCCATGCCAAGATGAGTTTTCTTTTTTCCGCATTCGCGTTGGGACTGCTGGCTAAAATCATCCTCAATACCCGAATCTACCAGTACGGTTTCGTGCTGAGCTTCCCGGCCGTAGCACTGGTGGCCTTCGTCCTACTGGACCGGATTCCATTGAGGCTGGCGGCTGGCGGGGCGAGCGGTGGGCACTTTGCGGCCGCGATGGGCGCTTGCCTTGTCATCTGGGCCGGCTCCGTGGTGCGCATGACAGCGCGCGTCGTGGGCGAGGCGACGGTGGCCATAGGAAGCGGGCATGACCGATTCTACGATGTCAGTTCCGCGCGCTCTACTGTTGAGGCTTTCGCGTTGATAGAGGCGCGCGTCCCGCCCGGCGCCACGCTGGCTGTGATCCCCGAAGGGCTGATGCTTAACTACCTTACCAAGCGGCGAAACTCGGTCCCATATGGAGCGCTGCTGCCAGTAGAAGTCGAGCTGTTTGGCGAGCCGGCAATTCTCGCGGCCTTTCAGCGGACACCGCCCGACTTCGTGATGCTAATCCATTCGGATACCTCGGGCCTGGGAGCGCGTTACTTCGGCCGGGACTACGCGCAAGCGTTGGCGGCCTGGCTCCAAGAGGCCTATGAGCCGTCGGCCGGAATTGGCGCGGAGCCTTTCGCGTCGGAGAACTTCGGCATGCGCCTGCTGCGTCGGCGCAAGAAATAGACTGACTTGTCGTTGCCTCCCCTAAACAAGTGGTGGGGGTCAACCTCTGCGAAATTCCATTTGGCGGCGTTTGACGGCGCGAGGTACAGCGGAGTTCATCGCCGCGAGCAGCGCGCCCAAGCGCGTCTGGAACCGCCTGAGTGCGGCTGAGCGCGACTTCATTGGAATCGAGAACGATTCTGATCCCAGAATATTCAAGCACCTGCATTTTTCATCGCAATTTCGACACGGCGATTTTTGGCGCGAGGTCCTTCTGCAGCGTTGCTAGCGATGGGATTGAGTGCGCCAAACCCGGCGTAAGTCATTCGTGTCGGGTCGAGGCCTTTTTCAACTAAGAAACGGTAGACGGCATGTGCGCGCATGGACGATATTCGTTCGTTGACTGCGTCGGTTCCGGTATTGTCGGTGTAGCCATGGATTTCCAGGATATTATCGTGATGTTTAAGTAAAAAGTCTGCGACCGCAGTTAAAACATTGAGTGAAGTTGGCATGAGCGTCACTTGTCCCTGCGGGAAAGTCAGGCTCTCCGGAAGCCTTAAAATGGCATCGTTTTTGTGAAATGCGAAATTGACACCCATTTTCACCAGCTCCTGCATCCCAGGCGGCGTGAGAACGCTCAGGTCGGCAGCGGGTGTCGTGTGGGTTACGCCAGAGGTGTCGTTCCATATAAAACGCACTAAATAAAAACCGTCTTCAAGTATTGTCCCATCATGGGTAATACCACGCCAGAGAAAACTGGTAAAGCTTGGCGTGCCGCGACCCTGGATAAAATCCACTTTTACATGGTTCGAGTCGAAGAACTGGAATTGCCAGTTGCTGATTTCGGGAAAGGCGACGTCCGCATCATCCTCTAGCGACGCCGACTTGAGGGAAATTAGAGCCTTTGTGGCAAATGGGGTTTTCCCAAGCAGCGTTTCTTGAACGTCAAGATGAAGAGGCCCCGCAGTTTCCGCCGGGCCTTGCGTCGCTATAAACAGGGAGAAGACGCAGATTGCAATAATTTTACTCACATCTTTATTTTACAACATTATTCCCTACCTGACCCGGACCCTGGGAGCGCATCCGCGACAGCGAGCGCGACCAGTCGGAACACGCGCGCGCGAAGGTCAAAATCGCCAAGCTGCGCGTCTTGCTGCGGTCACCCATACGGTGGGAAAGAAAGGGGCGAACAAGTTCGGCTTGCGAGATATGTTCGGAAACGTGTGGGAGTGGATGCAAGACAAGTACGAAGGCTCTTACGCGGGTGCTCCGACGGACGGTAGCGCGTATGAGGGAGCGGGCTCGTACCGGGTCGGCCGGGGCGGCTCCTGGAACACCGGTGCCAGGCGCCTCCGCTGCGCGTACCGCTACTTCGCCGTCCCGGGCACTCGCTGGAGCGACTTCGGCGCTCGCCTCGTGAGGTCACGCCGTTGACACTTGATCCCTTGGACCCTTGGCACTTGGCCAACAATTTATCGTATTTTATCCTTCGTTCTATTGACTAAATGGGAATTATGGTGTACGGTATCAATCGAATTCGAACGGAGGCAAGATGCGCCGATTGATTGCTGCCGCATGCATGACGTGGATGCTTATCTGCATGGGAGCAGGCGACGTTTTGGCCTACAACTACTATGCGGATCCGGTCAACGGCAATGATACTAATAGCGGTACACTATCGCTGCCATGGAGGACATTGGGAAACAGTGTTGGAAAGCTTTCTGCCGGAGATACATTGTATTTACGAGGTGGAAACTATAACGAGACCGGCGTCATTAATATTAGTACTTCTGGCACGAATGCGCAGCATATTACTATTAAAAATTACGCAAATGAAGTTCCCGTGATTGATGGAGGCTTCCCCGAATTTAGATCTGTTCCCAACAACAACTGGGTTGTTTGGGATAGCGGTAGGAACATTTATTGTTCAACTAAAACTTATCCTAATCTTGTTAATGGTGGCCTGCATGCCTATCTTACCGAAGGCAATACCACTACGCATCTTATCGCTTATGAGAGCTACGAAGACCTTGCTTCTGACAATCAGCTCTGGCCAGGAACAGGAAGCAAATATCTTGGCCCTGGTGTATTCTGGAATAGTTCCGACCAGAAGATTTATATACGACTTGTGCGTAGCGACCTAGAGGAACAAATGGGCTATCTGATACCCGCTACTCTAAACCCAGGACAAAATAGTATTTTTATCGTGCGTAGTGCTCAGGTTATAGATTTTGAGAACAATGTTTCCTACATAGATTTGGATGGGGTGACCGTTAAATATCGCAACAATGCTTTACGATTTTCTTCCGGCCACCATATTAATGTGAGCAATGTAACCGTATTGGGAGGGTCGACATTTATATACACACTTCAAGAAGCGCATGATTTAGTTTTTAATAATATTACAGCAAACGGTTATTTCCCCGAATGGCTGGCATTTCGCGACATAAAGAGCAGTCCGTTTACTGCGCATGCTATGGAGGTGTCTGCATTTGTGCTGCATGGCAGCGAGAATGTTACTATAATGAATTCTACCATCCGCAACGTGATGGATGCTATTGGAGGCGGAGGCAATAATTTTAGTATCCATCATAATAACTTTTTTGATATAAGGGACGATGTCCTCCAGCTGGACACGGATTATGGGAATGTGGATATGGCCTATAACAAGGTCATTAATTGTTCCAAATCGTTTGACAGAGATGGCGCGGGCAATGCAAATGCAGCTTATTTAGGAACAAAATACGTCCATCACAATATTATCGATCTCAGAAAAAGGCATTTACACTTCCGGCCGGGGGATCCTTTATTTCTACAGGCGGGAGGTGATGGGAAAATACACAACAGAGCCTTTGGAACGCATGGCACCGTCGATATGGACCCCTGGAAGATTTACAATAACACGGTCCTAATCGGGAAGGCGGTGAATGCCAGCTTCGTTCCAGACGGCATCGGGTTTGATTATGATGAGACTCTGGCCCCGGGCGTTCCCCATGAAGTGTACAACAACATCTTCATTCAAACCGAAGACCATATGATGGGGCGAGGTTCTCGCGTGCATGATGGATCGGCGATTTTAGACGGCAACGTGTATTTTAGGTCGACTCCCAGTACAGTCGCGTTTTTTTACAATTGGGAAAATGGCACCAGTCGCACCAGCTTTAATTCCTTGGCGGCTTTTAAGTCGAGCGGTTATTTCGAACAAACAAAGTCCAATTATGCCCCCGGGTGGGAAAATTCCGGTGTCGAGGCAGATCCCCTGTTGAACAGCGATTATTATCCGGCTGCCAACAGCCCCGCAGCAACAGGAGCCATCAACCTCAGCGCGAAAGGCTGGCCCGGGACCGATGGCGCTGTTTATCGGGGGGCATTGGCGCCGTTGAGCGGGAGTTCCCCGGTCATCACCAGCGCGCTGAATTCGACCGGCACGGTCGCAACCGCGCTGACCTACCAAATTACGGCCTCCAATAGTCCCACGAGATTCAGCGCGTCGGGCCTGCCGGCGGGATTGTCGGTCAGCACCACGACCGGCCTTATCTCCGGCACGCCCACGACCGCCGCGACTTCAAGCGTGGCCTTTAGCGCCTCCAACGCGAGCGGCACGGGCTCCGCTATCCTGGCGCTGAGAGTCTATTCGGCCTGCGATCTCAACCGTGATTGGTCGACCAACGTGGTGGACGTGCAATTGCAGGTCAATCAGGGTCTGGGGGTTGCGGCCTGCACGTCGGATTTAAACCGCGACGGCTCGTGCAACGTCATCGACGTGCAAAGGGATGTGAATGCCAGCTTGGGGGGGGCGTGTCTCCTCGGTCCCTAAGGAAGCAATTGGTCGTCGTGTCCGTCGTCGCCGACGGCGGCTTACTACCGATCGATCTCAACGGCAGTTCGCACGACAATCGGGGCTGGTGAGCTTTGGGCGGCCCGGACCACGCTCAGCGCTTCCCTCCGGTCCGCTCCGCCGGAACGGGCGTCCTCCAGGACGCTCGGGAGACGGGCTCAAGCTTTCCAGGGAGTGGCTACAGCCATTCCCTGGCGAGGAGTCAAGCCTGCTGGTCTAACACCGGCAAAACCGATCGGCTATCCCTCAGGGAAACTCCCCGGCCTCAACGCCGCGTTCGCCGTGCGCCCCGGCGAAACCTCCGGCCGCTAGCGTTTCCCCTGTGTCGGTGCAAGGCCCTTGCGGTCCAACATGTCTCCGAGCCGCAGGAACATCTCCAGGGCGCCGACGCACATCGCACGCAGCAACCGTCCCACGGGGGTCATGCGGGCGACGGGCCGGGAGGTTTGCGGGGGAACGTGGCTGAGGGCGCCGGCCATTCCTGGATACGGAGAAAACACGCGGATCGCCTCGGGATGGAGTCGAATCAGCAGACCCGGATCGGGCGGGACATAGGTCAATGAAATGATGTCGAGGTCGATTCCGGTGCCGCGCTTCGCCCATTCTTCGCGCAGGCGATCGGGCAGTCCGCGGCCCGGGGTCGCTGCGTTCTCTGTCACGATTTGAATGTCGATGTCGCTGCCTGGACGGGCGGCGCCGTCGGCGTAGCTGCCGAAGACCAGAACTCCCAGCGCGCGGCGCCCCGGCGCCGTGGAGAGGTTGGCCTCCGTAATGACCTGTCGAGAAACCTGATCGAGGGTTTCCATGACGCGGTCCTGGGCCGCGTGCGCCGCGGCGAGGGCCTCATCGTTGTGCGCGAGGTTGTCGTAGTAGGCCGCGAGCGCGGGGGGGCCTGGAGTGAACCTTCGCGAAGGTGGTAGGCCAGCATATTATGCAGTTTCATGAAACGCTTGCCGCGATTGTAGCGCACTGCCCGGCCTAGAAAGCGCTCAAAGGCGGCCTTTGCGGCCGCGTCGGATCTGATGTGGGTCGCGAAAAGGTCTCGGGCTTCCTGAAGAGCGCTTTCATCTGAAAGCGCCATGTCGTGGGGGGAGAGGTGAAGCCGGCCGGACCAGCCGAAAACCCGCAGGCGGGAGAAAAACCTTCTGGGATCGACCACGGCCGGCCCGAGGTCCTGCCCGCCCGCCTGCCTGATCCGATCTCGGAACGAACGCCACACGTCTCGGGCAGGAGGACCGATTTTCCACCAGAGCCAAAACCAGTGGAATCTCCCGACGGCGGCCGTCGCGGTGAGCAACGCGCCAATCGGACCGGAGCGCGCCGGAGTAAATCCGATGGGAGGCGAAGCGTCCGGCGTGATGCCGCGGCCGAAGGCATGCCCCTGGGACTGATTGCGGATATCTCTCAAGGAATCGGCGACGTTTTCGCGCGCCACATGAACCAACCTGCGCGGATGCGTCAGGCCGGCATTAAAATTGAAAGGGAAGGTCGTGGCCTCGTAACCAATCGCGATGAGGGTGCCCACGACCCTCGCCGTGACGCGGGAGTATGGGCGCAGGCGGCAGCCCAGCAGTCCGGCTCCGTAGAAATGCCAGAATTTAGGAGAATCGATCTCTATTTCTTTGGGATATAGAGCGCTGCGCTTGAAGCGCTGGACGCTCTTTTCGTGAATGCTGCCCATCAGGAGGAATGCCCGGGCGGCCTGGGCGAAGTCCGCATCCGCTCCAGCCGCTTCCGGATGCGACGGCAGAATATGGCGCTCCACGTACCGTAACGGCACCTTAAACTGCCCGACGATGCCGCCCAATATTTCCATGGCCTCGTACGCGTTGCCTCCGGTCAGCCTCAGAGCCAGCTCCCATACCGCGCCTGGAGCCGGCGGCGAGGGCTGAGCGTCCATGCGAACGATCTCCGCATAGAAACGAGAGAGAATGCCTCGTAGGCGAGGCGAGAGCGCCCAGCGTTGCGCGACAGACGGGAATCCGAGGATAGCCAAGTCTCTGGGCGCGATGAAATCCATGACCTCGCGCACGGCCCGCCCCAAGTTTCCGGGAATGAGTTCGGAAAACTGGCTCCATTTGACTCCAGGCTCCTTGATGTCGGCGGACGGCGGCTGGGGGCGGTCGAACTCGATCTCGGCACGCCTGCGGACGGACACGATCCCCAAGCGGGCTCGGAGATCGGAGAGATCCCTGCGTTCGGAAGGCAGCAACGCGCGGTAGTGTGCAACATAGAGGTGGTTGCCGAGGATGGTCATGTTCTTTAAAAAATCCTGGTTTACGACGGCCGCGCCCGCGCCGTTCGCCCAAAGGGCTATGGACATCAGCAATCTCACCATGGCCCGGGTGGGGTTGGCGTCCCGGCCGAACAGGGCTGTCGCCCAACCGGAGAAAGTTCGGAGATATCCGGCTTCGGAGGCGTAGCGGCTGCCGTTAATAGGGCCGGCGGCCAACTCGGATGCCAATCGTGACACGCCGGCTTCCTGATCGACGGAGAGCGGGCGCTCGATCTGGGCGGGAGGGCCCCCGTGGTCATCGTGCTCCGGCGGGAGTTCGACGAAAGGCAGGGTCCTGAGCGATTTGATCCTGACCTGTTCGTCGGGTCGAAGATTGAGCATGGCGTCCAGTATTTTCCCGATGTTCTGCGTCGCGTTCGGTATGTCCCACGCCGAGGTTTCGGTGAGGTCCTTGTGGTTGGGACCGACCATGACATCCGATACGGCATGAGCGACGCGATAGTGTTCTCCGGGGTATTTCTGGAACTGCTCGAGGATGTACTTGAACTCCACCTCGACTTTCTTGACGCCTCGGGCCCGGGCGTTATCGAGCCATTCCTGCGTTTCCAGATTGGGCGTGGCCACATGGCTGTGCGCATCGTCGCCCGGTATGCCGGGGATCTGGGTGAGCACGGAGATTTCCCGTGCGATGCCGTTCTCTTCGATAGTCTTCGTCGGGGTGTACCAATCGCCCACGTGCGACGCCGGGTCAAGGGAGCCTGCCGTTCCCAAGGCCGTGATATTGCGCGCGCGGACACCGTGCTCTTGGAGAGCCGCCATAAGGTCTCCTCCGAGCTTGCCGTAGAGGTCCAGGAAGAACCATATCCTGCGCCCGTCGGCCAACTCGACGACCTTCATCGGCCTCATGGCGATATCGTTGTCCGGCGTTTCCTCGGGCTTGGGCCGGGAGAAATATTTGAAGAAATCTTTGACCTGCGGGGACTCCCGGTTCAGGGACGGGTCCCTTGACAGAAGGGCTTCAACCGCGTTCCAGGTCATGCCGTAGACCACGGCGTCGGGAATATATCCCAGACCACGGAACGTCGCCAAATATTCTCTTTTCCAGGAACGGAAGCCTTCCATTGTGAGAATTCTCTCAGGGGAGACGCCCAGGAGCTTGAAGAAGCTCTGGATATGGATCAGACGGTCCCGACCGTTGATATGCAGGGCCACGAGCGCGGACAGCCCCTCCGGCGTGACGGCCTTATAGAAGCGGTGAAAGCCCACGACCTTCGGCAAAGCCTGGCCCAATTGCCAGCCGGCGATTTCCAGCTTTTTGCGCGCCTCCTGGCCGTCGCCCTCAACGATGACGAATCGGACATCCGGGCGATCCTTAGCCTCCAGGACGGCCTCCCCCAGGTTCTCTTTGATATAACGGTCGAGGTCCTTGATGGTGTGGGGAGCTCCGGGCCTAAGGTCTGCAATCTCCGGGGCGTAGCCCGTCTGGAAAGACAGGCTGCCCATCACAATGGAAGAATCAGGCTTCTCTCCGAGGAGCCGCCTCAGACCCAAGATCAGGCTGGAAGCTTGGTTTTCAGCCTCGTGATCCTGGAAGTTGCGCTCCAAGGGGGACAGGTTGCGGTAGATCCCTGCGAAGACGGACATATCCTTGATGAGAGAGGGCAGTGCGTTCGGGCGAAGTTTGCGGGGTCCCAGGGACCGCAGCCATCCCGGGAGAAGTCCGTACCATGCGTTGATCCGCGGGCCGACGTGCTCATGTTCGCGAAGGTAATCTCCGAGTTGGGCGTCTCGCGCCGCCAATTTGCGCAAGATATGTCCGGCGCGCTGCCTGTCGTTGTCGGCCGCCTTAGGATCGTCGTAGACCATGGCCGCCTTCCGGCGCACCTGGGCGATGCCTTCCCGAAATCGAGAGATCACATTTTCGATGTTGAAGCCGCGCCGGGGGAACAGCAAGGATTGGAAGAACCTCTGCATTTCCGGCAGTTCGTCCATCTCCCCCAGGGGGCCGCGCGCGGAGAATCGTCCCGCGGTATAGAGGTCTTTGTCGTAACCGGCGAGCGGCGGACGCTGCATCGCCTCGGAAACTTCCGTAATCGGGGCTCCCGCCATCGGCTTGAGGCGCAGGTATGTCTCCATGCCCGAGTCGATCGTAAAATGGGGGTTCTCCAGCCAAAGCTCGAACAGATTGTAATAGCTGTCGAGACGATTTAAGTCGCTGACCCAGGGATTGCCGACCAGAGCGAACCCGCGCACTGGAAGTTTGCGGGCCTCAAAGGCGCGGATAAGGCCGCGCAGTTCGGCGAAAGTATAGGTCGGCCGCGTTTGGGCGCCGAAGCGGGCCAGCCGGCGCGTGTTCGTCTTGAGCGTTTTGATGCCGGCGTCATCGTAAGCGTCGATGCCGAGGAACACCGGCGAGATGCCCAATCGGACATAAGCATCGATGAGCTCCAGATTGGCAACCAGCGCTCCGGAGGCGTCCGGCTTCAGGAAGCCCGACACGCTGTTGTGGCGGCAGTAGAAGTGGAAAAGGCTCTTGAGCGGGCTATGATCGAGGAGATCGGCCAGCTCGATGATGCGTCTCGGATCGTGGTTGAAGTTGCTGTCGAGGAAGAAGAGTTCTATGACTTCTCCGGGCCGGACCCGGATGTGTTCGGCGATCTTGGCGAGTTCGCGCATGATGCGCTGTGCCGAAAAAGCTTGGAAGGGGGAGAGACCTCCCGTAGGACAGATGGAACATCCTTGTCCGCAGCCTCGGGACGAGGCGAAAACAAAGGAGTACTGCCCCCGAGTTTTTCTCGGTGTATTAGACGGGTTGAGATGCTCCAAGAGGATGTTGTCCATCGTTGGGCTGTAGACGCGCCGATAGATCGCCGGGTCGGTCGTCAGGCCGTCGAAGCCCTCCTGGGTCAGGGCGTGGGTCTGGTCAATGCGTCCGACGTAGACCTCACGTCGGTTGAGGCGTTGAATGAAGCCTTGATGGCGTTCTAAATCCTCCAAGGTCAGATCGGGCTTGGAGACATCGGACAGATAACTGGCCAGCATTCCCTGCATCTCATCTCCCAGCCAAAGCAGGGAGGCTTCCGCGCCGCCATCCGAATCGGGGGAATGGCTCGTGCCGATGCCCGTGGCGATCTTGAACTTATCTTCGTAGGCCGTGGCGGTCGGGCGATCTTCCGACAGGTAGCCGAATTTGAAATAGGATTGCGACCTGGCGTCGGGCGTTCGATATATCCATATCTTGGCTTGCGCGGCCGGCAGAAGCTTGCGGCCCAGGCTCTGGAGTTCGCTCTGGGTCGCGGCGGCGAAAAAACCCTCGGCAGGCTCCGCGGAAACAGATGTGATGCCTCCCACGAATATAGTCGCGTCGTGGGGCACGAGATTTCCCAAGCGCCTAGGTCGTGTTCGTCGGACCGGGATGGGCGCCGTCTGCGAGGTCAGCGAGGGAGGGATAAACCCGGGCGGAGGAGCCAATTGGTAATCCAGAGCCGCACGCAAGATGAAGATGCTGCGATACTTGCCGTCGACGTCCGTGTCCACCATGATGCTGCCGCGTTGGATGCGCCGCACTTCCCCGGAGCGGCTTTCGGCGATGAGGGCGGCTTGTCTGAAGTCGGTGACGACGAAGATATTCGTCATGCTTGCGTCATCGAGTTGGGAGGGGAGCAATGATCGGGCGACGAACGCGGCCAGGCGTGTTGCTTGGGGAATCGTGAGATCGGAGGATCGTCGGGAAAGATCTTTGACTAGGAACCGGCCCCGGACGTCGGCCCAACGAGGATTCGCCTCAATCCGCGTCAGTGGGCCCTGGGCGGGTGCCTCCTTCGCAGACAACGCCGCCGCACCCCGACCGCCCAGACTTTTGGGGAGGTCCGTGTTCGGCAGGCGCTCAGTTTCGGTCTTCGCGGTGCTCCCGCTGTAGAGCTTATCGAGAACGGCGCCGGAGGCTTTTTCGGAATGGACTATCTTTTCGACGGTCGCCGAGAGCTCATCTTGGAGCAGAGACCCGGCGGCCGGGGATACGACCGGCAGGGGCCGGGCGTGGACCTCCAGCGCGAGAGCAGACGCAGGCACGACCAGCCAGGAAAAAACGGACACGGCGCTCGGCACCGCGCTCACCGACGGCAGGCTCGAGCGCAGCGTCGCCGCGTCGACGGGCAGGCAGGCGCAGCATATGGCCAGGAAGGAAGCGAAAATTTTGCGTAGAGTCTTGATCATGGTTCGTCGGGCCGAGTTATACTGAGCGTAAAAGACAAGGACCTATTTTGACAGGGGCTTTGGGCCTGTCAAAAGATGATTATGGCCTACCCCGGCGCTACCCCATAAGTCCTATCTAATCGACAGGACTGGCCCGGGCGCAAGAAAGGCGGCGGCAAGGACTCCGGCGCGCGGAAAATCGACCCTTGATTAATCCCGAAAGAGAAGCTACCTTTGTGCCTATGAATCTGGTCACGGCGGGAAGCGGGCTGCTTTCTCCTATTTCGTCAGGCTACTTGACCGGCGCGAAGCCCGGCTCCGAGATCGTGCTCAGCTACCGTATGTCATGACCGGCGCCGGGGCGGACCCGTCCGCCCTCGAGGATTTCACGCTGGCGGTCTTTCGTGAGCTTTACGGTTTTCCTTCGGCCGGCGATATTAGAATGGAAGATCATTGAACTCAAGACGACCGGAGGAGAATCTATGACTTTCGTAACACAGGTGGGATCAGGAGCGTCGCAGGACCGGCTAGAGAAGCTCATCGCGGAGCGCCTCAGGCCCGGCGCGGACAAGGCCGCAGTTGACAAAAGGATCTGGAACCTTTTCGGCGAGGAATGGGCGGTGATGTTCACCGACCTCTCGGGCTTCTCGCGCCACGTCGCCGAATTCGGGATCATTCATTTTCTGCAGATCATCTCCGAATCGGAGCGGCTCTTCGTGCCGTACATCGACCACCACGACGGGATCTTGCTCAAGACGGAAGGGGACAGCCTGTTGGTGATCTTCCGCACGCCGGACAAGGCCATCGAGTGCGCCGTCGATATGCAGAACGCGGCCCTGGGCTACAATAACGACAAGTCCGACGCGGAGAAGATACTGCTCTGCGTGGGCATCGGCTTCGGCAAGATGCTCAAGATCGGCGACCACGACGTCTTCGGCAGCGAGGTCAACGCGGCGAGCAACCTCGGGGAAGACACCGCCAAGTCCTGGGAGATCCTTGTCACCGGATCGGCCAAGGACGCGGCGAGCGGCCTCCAAGGAATCGCCTTCGAACCCATCGACACGATCCCATCCGGAGCTTCCTCAGCCTTCCGCGTCCGATACTAGCGGCCGCTCTGCGCGACCTTTTGCGCCGCAGTCCTGTCGACGCGGCCCAAGCCTGCGTCAATCTAATCCCGACAACGCCCTTAGGCGGGCCCGCGGGTCAAGGACGACACATCCTTGCGAATCTGGGCCTTCAGCGCGCCGCGGGAGGCAAACCGGCGCTCGCAACGTATCTTGGAGAGGAACCTCACGCTGAGAGTCCGTCCGTAGAGATTCCCGCGAAATCCCGGTATGTGGACCTCGACGACGAGCCGCGCGCCGCCGACGGTGGGACGCACGCCGACGTTGCAGGCCCCGACGCGCTCACCCAACGTCGTGCCGCGCGCGAGCACCTTCCAGACTCCGCGCGGGGGGCGCGAGGAGGCGGCAATCTTGATATTGGCCGTGGGAAATCCGAGCTTGCGCCCCATCCCGTCGCCGCGCACGACGCGTCCGCGCAGCGTCTTCAAGGCTTCGCCTTGAGCGCGGCCTCAAGGACCGGCAAGGAGGCCGTCAGGAGTGCTGCGAGCGCAGCGGACGGCAGCGCGCGCAGCGCGTCGAGCGGCAGCGCATCGGCGAGAAGAAAGGGGCCCACGGACTCGCGGCGCAAGGCGGAAACCGTGCCGCCGCAGCCGAGCTTTTCGCCCAGGATCTCGGCCAAGGTCCGCACATAGGTGCCGCTCGCGCAATGCAGGCGATGGGACAACTCCGGCACGGCCCACGACAGCGCCTCCCAGGAGTGCACGACGGTCGTGCGCGGCTTGACGGGAACATCGAAGCCTTTGCGAGCGTACTCGTAGAGCGGGCGGCCCCGATGCTTGACCGCGGAGTAGGCGGGAGCGGGGGCCGACACGCTGCCGACGAGCGCGGCGAGTTCGGCCTTGAGTCGCACGAGGTCGAGCTCGGGGACGGTTTGTCGCTCGGTCGTCTTGCCGGTGATGTCTCCGGTGTCGGTCTTAACACCCAGGCGGATCGTACCGGAATAGGCCTTGTCCATGCCCTGCAAGCGAGCTTGGAGCTTCGTGCAGGGGCCGATCAAAACGACGAGGAGTCCCGTGGCGAGGGGATCGAGAGTGCCGGTATGGCCGACCTTGGTGTTGCGGGGGAAGAGCTTGCGCAGGACGGCCACACAGTCATGCGAGGTCCAGCCCGCGGGCTTGTCGATGAGGAGCATCCCCGCGACGGGGAAGTCCGCGTGCGTCACTGACCCCTTTCGCGCTCGAGCTTGTTAAGGAGCTCGTCGATGCGCGACGCCTTCTTCGGCGTGTTGTCGTAGACGAAGATGAGGTTCGGGATCGTCTTCACCGAGACCTTCTTCTTGATGAGTTCGCGCAGGTACGGGGCGGCGCGCTCCAGGGCGTCGGCGGCGCGCTCACGCTCCGCGTCCGTACCCATAATCGAGTAGAAAACCTTAAGCGTTTTTCGGTCGCGGGACAGATCCACGTCCGTGACCGTGATAAATCCGACCAACCCGGGGTCCTTGACCTCGCGCATATGCGTCGAGACGAGCTCCTTATAAAGCTCACGAAGACGGTCGTTGCGCTCGTACATATCTAAAAGAGATTCAATCGCCGCGCCTTACTGCGGCGATTGAGAGAGGCGGCGCGTGCGCGATTCCTTGACGAAGAACTCGAGAAGATCTCCGACGGCGACGCCGTTGAAACCCTCGATGCCGATTCCGCACTCCATGCCCTTCTCCACTTCCTTGACGTCGTCCTTGAAGTGGCGAAGAGTGGTGACCTTGCCGGTGTAAAGAACATCGCCGTCGCGGACCACTCGGATGTGGCCGCCGCGAGTGATCTTGCCGTCGCGGATGGCGCAGCCGGCGATCGTGCCGGTTTTGACCTGGAACAACGCCTTCACCTCGCCCTTGCCGACGACGACGTCGACAATCTCGGGCGCGAGCAGGCCTTCGAGCGCCGCTTTCACGTCCCCGATGAGGTCGTAGATGACCTGATACTTGCGGACCTCGACGCCCTCGCGCTCGGCGAGCTCGGACGCGCGCGGCTCGATCTCGGTATGGAACAGGAGCGTGACCGCGTCGGAGGCTGACGCGAGCAGGATATCGGACTCGTTGACGTTGCCCATGGCACCGTGGATGATTCTCACGCGGCACTCGGTGGTGGACAGCCCCTCGAGCGAGTCGCGCAGGGCCTGGAGTGAGCCCTGCATGTCCACCTTGAGAAGGATGTTCAGGTCCTTGGCCTTGGACTGCCCGGAGTTGAGAGCAGAGCGCAGGCCCACGAGCGTCATGTGCTTCTGGTGGGCCATCGTCTGCTCACGGTGGGTGAGGCGGCGCTTTTCAGCGATGTCGCGCGCGGCCTTCTCGTTATCGACGACGGTGAAAGAATCGCCGGCCTGGGGAGTGCCCATGATGCCGAGTATCTCGACGGGCGTGGCGGGACCCGCCGACTCGATGCGCTTGCCGGTGTCGTCGAGCAGCGCCTTGACCTTTCCGTGCGCGAGGCCCGCGACAAACGCGTCGCCGAGCTTGAGCGTGCCGGCCTGAACAAGCACGGTCGAGACGGCGCCGCGCTTGGGGTCCATCTTGGCCTCGAGGACCGCGCCGTAGGCGGGGCGGTCGGGGTTGGCCTTGAGTTCGAGGATTTCGGCCTGCAGAGCCAAGCTCTCAAGAAGTTTGTCGAGGTTCAGGCGCTTCTTCGCCGAGACGTCGACGAAAATCGTCTTGCCGCCCCACTCTTCGGGCTGGAGGCCGAGGGCCGAGAGATCCTGACGGATCTTCTGCGGGTTTGCGCCGGGAAGATCGATCTTATTGACGGCTACGACGATCGGCACGGCGGCCGCCTTCGCGTGGTCGATGGCCTCGACGGTCTGGGGCATGATGCCGTCAGTGGAGGAAACGACGAGGATGACGATGTCGGTCACCTTGGCGCCGCGCGCGCGCATCGCGGTGAAAGCCTCGTGACCGGGCGTGTCGAGGAACACGATTTCACCCTTGTCGCTCTTAACCTTGTAGGCGCCGATATGCTGTGTGATGCCGCCTGATTCGCCTTCAGCCACTTTGGCGGAGCGGATGGCGTCGAGCAAGGAGGTTTTGCCATGGTCGACGTGACCCATGATCGTGACCACGGGAGGGCGGAGTCTGAGCTTGGCGGGATCCTCCTTCTCCGCCTTGACGACCGCAAGCTCCTCTTCTTTGTACATTGCGACGATCTCGAGCTCAAAGCCGAAGTCGGAGGCGACAACCTGCGCGGCCTCGGTCTCGAGGCGCTGATTGATCGTCGCGAAGATGCCCAGACCCATCAATTTCTTGATGACGTCGTTCGTCTTGAGCTCCATCTTCTCGGAGAGCTCGCGGACGGTGATCATCGAAGACACCTTAATCTTCTTGAGCTCGGG
Source organism: Elusimicrobiota bacterium (assembly GCA_038059415.1). Lineage (GTDB taxonomy): Bacteria > Elusimicrobiota > Elusimicrobia > UBA1565 > UBA9628 > GWA2-66-18. Next base: position 16,976 of record JBBTJN010000028.1, read on the forward strand.
CTTGGCGCCCGGCTCAGGCGGCTTGGCCACGGCGGACGACGGTCTGTTCTGTGGCTGCGGACGATGCTGGCCGCCGCCGGGACGGTGACCCGTGCCGGGGCGCTGACCGGGCATCGAGGGGCGAGGAGAGCCGGGACGAGGCGTCATCTGCGGGCGGATCGTAATCGCGCCGGGGCGAAGGATAACGGGCTTCTGCGGTCCGGAGGTGCCGGGCTTGGACGGCATCGGCGGCAAGGCGCCAGCGGCCGGGGGCTTGGCGGCCGGCGGCGCGCCGGAGACGGCGGGTTTGGGCTCCACGGGGGCGCTCGGAGCGCCGGCGGCGGGCTTCGGCGGCAAGGCGCCGGGGGCGAGGGGCTTCGACGCGCCGGCAACGGCAGGCTTCGCGACGATGGGGGCAAGCGCGACGGCGGGCGCAACGGGAGGGGCGGCGACCGGGACGGGAGCGACGAGAGGCTTCGGGACCGGCGGTTTGGGCAACGAGGCGCCCGCGGCAAGGCGCGTCACGGTCGGGCCGGCGGTCGAGACATTGCGCTTCTTGAACATTGCGAACGCGGACACCAAATTCGACGACGGGGGCGCGATCGATCCCTCTTCCTGCTTGGTGCGAACCTCGGCGACGGTCCTCTTGGAAGCGCCCTTCTCCTGGGCGGCCTTCGCCTTGGGGCCCGCCGTCTTAGCGGCCGCCGGTTTCTTCACCGGAGTCTTTTTTGTAATCTTCTTTTCCATGTAGCTGTCGTCCGTCAGGGATTATAGCATTTTGGAAGGGACCTAGGCGGGACCTAGGCCTTCGATTTCTCCTTCGACACGGCCTTCGCGTTCGCGATAATCTTGGCCGCGATCTTCTCGCCGATGCCCGACAGGGCGGTCAACGACTCGACCGTGCACTGCGCGAGCTTGGCGGCGTCGGCAATGCCGGCCTTGACCAAGGTTTCCAGCGTCTTCGGGCCCACGCCCTCAAGCGTGGACAGCGACGCGTCGGCGCCGGACGCCGCCTCGGCCGCCTTCGGCGCGGCGGGTTCGGCCTTGACCTCGAGGGTCCAACCAGTGAGCTTCTGCGCAAGGCGGACGTTCTGTCCGTCCTTGCCGATCGCCAGCGCCAACTGCTCCTCGGCAACGAGCACCTCGGCGATCCGGTTCTCGGGATCCATGACCTGCACCGACGAGACCTTCGCGGGCGCAAGCGCCGCGGCGAGGGATTCCTCGACGCCCTCGGCGAAGGCGATCAGGTCGATGCGCTCGCCGGCGACTTCGTTCATGATCGAGCGGATGCGCGAGCCGCGCAGGCCGACGCACGAGCCGATCGCATCCACTCGGGGATCGTTGGATTTGACGATCACCTTGGCGCGAAAGCCCGGGTCGCGCACGATGCGCACGATCTCGACGGTCTTGTCCGCGATCTCCGGGACTTCCATTTCCATCAGGCGCTGCAGGAACATATCGGCCGCGCGAGAGAGTACGACCGCGGGCCCGCGCTGGGATTTGTCCACCCGGAGAATGACAGCCCGCACATTGGAACCGATATTGTAGCGCTCGCGCCTGATCTGTTCACGAGGCGGCAGCACGCCCTCGGTCTTGCCGAGGTCCACGATGATGCTGCGCTCGACGAAACGGTGCACGGCGCCCGAGACGATCTCGCCCTCCTTCGGCTTGAACTCCTCGTACAGCTTGTCGCGCTCGACCTCGCGCACGCGTTGGGTCAGCACCTGCTTGGCGGTCTGCGCGGCGATGCGGGCGAAATCAGCGGCGGGAGCGGGATAGATCAGCTCGTCGCCCACCTTCGCGCCCATCTTGATCTTCTGCGCGTCGGCCTCGGTGAGCTCGAGTTCGGGATCGACCACGGTCTCGACGATCTTCTTCGCCACGACAGCGGAGAAGACTCCGCTCTCTCGGTCGATAGTCGCCCGAATATCCGCGTTCTTACCGACATGCTTGCGCAACGAGGAAACGACAGCGCCTTCGATCATGGACAAAATTTCATCAACGGGAATATTTTTCTCGCGCGCGATCTGCTCCAACGCCGTCATCAGCTCGGATTTGCTCATGGAATTAGTCCTCCCCGAAATCAGCCGCGGCCGAGTCGTCGAGCCGGAGCTCGTCGATGTTCTCGCGCGCGAACGCCTTGATGTCCTTGTCCACCTGGACCGACACCTTGCCCTCGTTCAAACCCTTCAGCACCCCGGAGAATTTGCGTTGACCGTTCTCGGGAAATTTGAGCCTCAGCTTCACGGGCTTTCCCGAAAAGCGCGCGAAATCCTTGTCCTTCTTGATCACGCGGTCGAGCCCGGGCGAAGACACTTCCAGCACGTACGACTGGGCAATCTTGTCGCCCTCATCAAGCGTCGCGCCGACGCGGTCCGAGAAATAGGCGCAGTCATCAAGCGTGATTCCCGTCGGCTTGTCGAGAAACAGACGCAGGACCCACTGATGGCCCTCACGGCGCCACTGCAGATCCACCAACTCGCCGCCTTCCTGCTCAATGAGGGGGTTGAGAAGCGCTTCGATCTCTTTAGCGTCCATAGTTTTGCTCAATAAAAAAAGTGGCTCAAACTGCAGCCACTCCTTAAGAAAGCTCGCCCCCCATGCCGAGGATATCGAGCAGGGTGAGTATACCATATAACGCGCGGGGAGGGGGTTGCGTCAATGGACCTCGCGCGTCCGTTTTAGGAGCCGCCGAGCAGCGCCTCGAACTTGTCGACCGCTTCGTCAAGATTCCAGTTCGCGGTTGCGGCTTCTCCGCGCTTCTTGTACTCGACGTGCCCGGCATCGAGCATTCGCGTTGAGACTACGAAGCGATGGGGGATGCCGATCAAGTCGATGTCCTTGAACTTCACACCCGGCTTGCCGTCGCGGTCATCCTCGAGCACGTCGAAGCCTTTAGCCTCGAGAGCCTTGGTCAATGCGTCCGCCGCAGGACGCACGCGCGCGTCATCCGCCTCGTCGATGACGACGACGGCGCACTGAAAAGGGGCGATTTCGCTGGGCCAGAGTATGCCGTCCTTGTCGTGGCCCTGTTCAATGGCGGCGGCGACGACGCGGGACACGCCGATGCCGTAGCAGCCCATGACCATGACCTGGGGCTTCTGCGCCTTGTCCAAATATTCGGCCTTCATGGACGTCGAATACCTCGTGCCGAGTTTGAAGGTGTGGCCGACCTCGATGCCTTTGAAGAATTCTGTTTTTCCGCCGCACCGGGGACAGGCGTCCGCAAGGGTCGCGCAGCGCAGGTCGAAGAAGCCCTTGATGGCGGGCAGATCGCGGGCGATGTTGAAGTTGTCCGTATGGAAGCCGTCTTTGTTGGCGCCGCTCACGCCGTTGAGCACCGCGCGCGTCGCGAAGTCGCAGTAGATCGCGACGTCGCAATGCCCCTGCGGCCCCGCGAAGCCGACCTTGCAGCCCATGACCTGCTCGTACTGGGCCGGGGTGGCGCGGTAGAGATTCGGCGCCCCGACCGCGGATGCGAGCTTGGATTCGTGCAATTCATGGTCGCCGCGCATGAGCGCGATCACCGGAACCTTGCCGTCGATCATGTACAGCTGCGTCTTCAAGAAGTCGACCTGGCGCCTGGAGAGCAAGTCGGCCACATCCGCAACCGTCGTTTTCCCATGCGTGTCGAATTCCACGATTGGCTTGAAATCCCCCGCATCAGGGGCGACAAATGCGTCCTTGATCTCGGCGCGCTCGATGTTCGCGCCGTAGTCGCACTTCATGCAGGAGACGATCGTCTCCTCGCCGGTCTCGGCCAGCACCATGAACTCATGAGAGTACGAGCCTCCAATGGCGCCCGACTGGGCCTCGACGGGCTTGAACTTGAGGCCGCAGCGCAAGAATATACGTTTGTACGCATTGTAAATCGTCTTGTAGTAAGCGGTCGCATCCGCCTCATCGGCGTGGAAGGAGTACGCGTCCTTCATGAGGAACTCGCGCGCGCGCATCACGCCGAAGCGCGGGCGAATCTCATCGCGGAATTTGAGCCCGATCTGGTAAAGCATGGTCGGCAGCTGCCGCCAGGAGCGGATCTCGCGGCGCACGAGATCGGTGACGACCTCTTCGGCCGTCGGCGAGAAGCAGAACTCCGCGTCCTTGCGGTCCTTCAGGCGCAGGAGCTCTTTGCCGTAGA
>JBBTJN010000029.1:0-13612 GCA_038059415.1 Elusimicrobiota bacterium
CCATTTCGGTGAAGCTACCTACGTCGGGGGCAGGGCTTACCGGATTTTCTGGGTTAGTCGGCGGGGTGGAGGATCGCGTCGATCTTGCCGGCGGCGACGGGCATGTTCAGGCGCAGCCAGAACAGGATTTCTTCCGGCACGGGGGCGGTGCGGCCGGGTTTTTCGGCGGCCATGAGCTGGAGAGCCATGGCCATCTGCGAGGGGGAGATCACCTGCGCGATCACGGAGGCCACGATCTTGCGGCGCGATCCGTCGAGAGAAACTAGCGTCATCACAAAGTATTGTAGCGGATGGCGGCGCAGAGTCTTATGTATCCGGTCAAGATCCGGGGTTGTCCGCGCTCAATAGGTCGTATGGTCCAAGATTGGCGGCTTTTCGCAGTAGAGGTGGACCGCCCTGAATCAAGTGAGGCATAATAGGCTCATGCCGCACTTCCCGCTTCTCCATCACGACTATCTCGGCAACTCGGTCTCCCAGTATCTGCTCGCGGCCGCGACCTTCCTCGGCGTGCTGTGGGGCTTCCTGCTGGCGCGGCGGATCATCATCAATCGCCTGCGGGCGCCGGCGACGACTCATGTCGAAGACCTGGTCATGGAGATGCTGGGAAAGGTGAGGGCGCCCGAGTGCTACATGGTGGCGCTCTATGCGGCCCTTAGGCCGCTCGAAGTCCAGGGCCGGTTTGATCGCGGCCTGTACATCGTCGTCATGCCCTTGGTCGCTTACCGGCTCGTGACCATGCTTCAGGCGGCGGTCGCGCACGGCGTCGGGAAGATGATCCTGGCCGACGGCGCCGACGTGACGCGTCGCGCTACCGCGGCGACGGTGACTTTCGCCGCGCAGGGTTTTATATGGGTGGGCGCGTCCTTGTTCGTGCTGAGCAACCTGGGGTTCAATGTCACCTCGATGATTGCCGGCCTCGGCATTTCGGGCATCGCCGTCGCCTTAGCCGCCCAGGCGGTGCTCGGCGATTTGTTCTCGGCGGTCGCGATCTATCTGGACAAGCCGTTTGTCGTCGGGGACGTGATCAAGGTCGGCGACCTCTTCGGCACGGTCGAGCACATCGGCGTGAAGACGACGCGCGTGCGTTCGATCAACGGCGAACTTCTCGTGTTCCCGAACGCAACTTTGACCGGCCAACGTATTCAGAACTTCAAGCAGCTCACCGAGCGCCGGTCGCTGATCGCTTTCTGCCTGCCCGGCGACACCTCGCCCTCTATCTTGAAGAAGATTCCCGGTCACGGGCGCGCGGCGGTGGGCAAGGCCCGGAACGCGCGGCTTGAACGCTCGCACATGGCCGGCGTGCGCGACGGGGCGCTTGAGTTCGAGCTGGTGTTCTATGTGCGCGGGTCGGACTACGGCGACTACATGGACGCACAGGAGGCGGTCCTGCTCGACCTGCTGGAGAGCCTGCGCCTTGAGGGCGTTGCGATCACGGGGCCCGCCCGGCGCATGACGGCCGCTCCCGCGGTTTCTTGAGCCGGCTCCCCTCGATCTACGCCGACGCGGCGCTCTACGACCTGGTCCACGCCGAGGGCACCGACGACGAGGTCTGGCTGCTGACGCATCTGGCCGAGATGCACGGCTGCGGGATCAAGACGGCTTTGGAGCCGGCGTGCGGCACGGGCCGGTATCTCGCGGGGCTGCTGCGGCGGAGCTGGAAGGTCGAGGGCTATGACCTGGCGCCCGGCATGATCGCTTTCACTCGCCAGCGCCTCGCGGGCTGGGGCAAACGCGTCAAGCTCGCGCGCGGCGAGATGACGGTCTATCGTCCCACGCGGCGCTTCGGGCTGATTTTCAACGTGCTCTCGACCTTCCGTCACCTGATGAGCGAGCGCGCGGCTCTCGCCCATTTGAAATTGATGGCGGGGGCGCTTGAACCGGGAGGGATATTCGTCCTGGGGCTTGATCTGTCCATCTACGGACAGGACGAGCCCGACGAGGAGGTGTGGGAGTGCCGCCGGGGCGGACGGCGCGTCAAACATATCGTGATGAGCATTCCCGCCGTGCCCGCGACGCGCCGCGAGCTCATCATCAACTTCGTGGCCACGCCGAAGGGGAAGACGGAGACGGTCCTCGAGTCGTCGTACGATTTGCGCTCCTACAGCGCGGCGGAGCTGGCGGATTTGATTGGGAAGTCGCCGTTGCGCATCGAGGCGGTGTACGGCTACGACGGGAAGGACGCCGTTCTCGACGGCCCCGAGAGGGCGCTGTGGCTAGTCCTCAAGGCTCGCTGACGTTCCGGTGCGGCAATAGGCCCTATCCGTTTAGGGTGTGACGCGAAACCAGTCCGCGAGCACGAGATCGTCGGCCTGGGGCTTGTCTGGGAACGGGAGGAGCACCTTGATCGGCGCGGCGCCGCGGCGTGCGGCGCTTTCGGGGATGCCGGCCTTAAAGAGGACATGACCTTGGCCGGCGATGACCAGGACCGTGCGGCCTTCGGCTGTGAGATTGGCGACCTTCTCGCCCATCGTCTCGTTCCACACCGCCATGGCCTCGACCATGCGCGCGACGGCCTCGGGCGGGGCGCCGTGGCCGGACACCGAATCGAGAACGTATTGGCGATAGCGTTCGTCGGAGCTTTCGGCGATCGTCGCGGGTATGCGCGCCCGCTCGGCCGGCGTCAGGCTCGCGAGGCCTCTCTTGCTGACGGACTTGACCACGTCGCGCGGGGCGTTGAGGCCGTAGGCGGGAACGCCCGCCGCTTTCGCCGCGTCGAAAATCGGCTTGTATATGGCGAAGTCGAAGCCCCAGTTGGTCTTCCACCAGACGGCGAAGTCGGTCTCGGGGAGAGCGCCCGACATAAACGAGTCGAGCACCGCCTGGTCCTCGTAGCCCACCATCTCGAAGGCCACCGCCAGGCGCGGCGTGCGCTTGGCGAGTCCGGAGAGGACCTCGGCTTGGATTTTGTGGTGCGCGGCATCGTCGTGTTGCTCACCCACGGCGACGACGCGCGCCGTCGCGAGGTCATCGAGCGCCTCGTCCCAGGTCCGCGCCGCGCCGGACGCGTCGAAGACGGCGGACGCGTCGTAGGTCCACTCCGTGCCGGACGCCGCCACGGGATTGTCAACCACCTGGACGACTTTCGCAACCGGGACGGGAACGGGCGTCCAGGTGACGCCGAAGGCCATGGCGAGGGCGGGAAGGTTCATAGGAGTATTCTACCTCAAAACGGCTTGAACTCGACAACGACCATCTGCTCGTTGACCACGCCGTTGATCGAGCGTCCATCGGCCTCGCCGAAGGCCTCGATCGAGTCGCCAACGGTTTTCGCCCAAACCTTGTAGGAGTTCCCCGGCCAGGCCAGAATCTCGACGCGTTCTGGGCGGTCGAATTGATCGAGGAGATCCCGGCGCAGGTCCGCGGCCGAGCGTTCGTTTTCCTTCATGATCACGATGCGCGCCCGCGGCATGCGCCGCGTGACCTTGGTGAGCTTGTTCATCGTGACGCTGCCGCACTCGATCCAGACCGTGGCCTCTCCCGCGTCGTTGACCGCGAGCAGGTCGGGGAGGAACTCGAAGTTGGCGAGCGCGGGCGTCTTCGTCGAGGCGTCCACCATGGCCTGATCATTCCAAAATAGAATGAAGGCCGCGATGCGGTGCGCCAGGTGGTCGTCGGGCTCGCTCGGACCGGAGACAAGGTAGGGCTTGCGAGTTTCCCCGTTGAAGGTGAGCTCGCAGCGGATCTTCATAGGGATCTCTTGAACGGGCGGTGCAGCGCGCAGCCGGCGAGCCAGCGGCCGTCGCCGGTCGCGTAGTGCTCTTTCTTCCAGACGGGCACGCGGCGCTTGATCTCCTCGATGACGAAGCGGCAGGCAGCGAAGGCCTCGGCGCGGTGGCCGGATCCGGCGGCGATGGCCACGCTGGCTTGCCCGACGTTCAATCTTCCGATCCGGTGCTCGACGCCGACGTGGACGGGCCATCGGCGTTCCGCCTCGGTCTTGATGCGAGCGAGCTCCTTGCGCGCGAGGGGCGTGAAGCAGTCGTACGTGACGGCGCGGACTCGACGGCCTGCGTGCGTAGAGCGGACCGTCCCGATGAAGGATGCGACGGCCCCGTGCTTGGGCGATGACACGGCGCGGCACAGCGCCGCGGGGTCGAGGCGGGACTTCGTGACGCGGGTCATCCTCCGCATACCGGGGGGAGGACGGCGAGCGGTCCGGAAGGGAGCTCGTCCGAGGAAGACAGGATTTCGTCGCCGGTCGCGAGAACGCAACCCCGTAGAAGATCGGATTTTTTTCCGAACACCGTATTCAAAGCGGATAACGCCTGACGCGCGGTCGCTGACTTCGGGAGATCGACGCTGACGGCGCGACCGAGGCCGGCGTCGCGCAGGCGGCCGTAGAGCTCGATTTTACGCTTCATGGACATGGTCGCCGCCGGCGGCGATATGTACGGCATGCGGCAATAAATCCGCCAGGACGCATAAACCGTCGCGCACTCCGCCCCCGCTTCCCGGCAAAGCGACGATCACGCACTTCCCCAGTTGGCCGGCGACCGAGCGAGACAGCGCCGCCGTCGCCGGTCCGCCGGAGGCGCGCAAAGATTCGCCGATGCCGGGGATCAGGCGGTCGCAGACCGCCATCACGGCCTCCGGGGTCACGTCGCGGCAAGAGAGGCCGGTGCCGCCTGTCAGCACGACGACGTTGACGCCGCGCGCCGCGCGGCGGATATGGGTTTCGATGGTCGTTTGATCATCCGGGCTTATCATGCGTTTTTTAACCGTGAACCCCATCCGTTGAAGGCCGGAGGCCAAAGCCGGCCCCGACGTGTCGCGGTAAATCTTTTTAAACGCGCGGTCGCTCACCGTGATGACGGCCGCGGGCCCGAGCTTCGCGACTTTCCCCGCCGGCTTCGCCGGCAGCTTCGTTTTGGGATGTTTCCAGAACCCTTTCTTCCCCCCCGATTTGTATTCCAATCGAACGTCGACGATTTCGAGAATCGGATCGACGGGCTTCAACACGTCGTATAGGCAGAGCAGCGCGGCCATGGCGCCTGTCAGCGCTTCCATTTCCACACCGGTCTTCGCCGCTACCGAGGCGGTGCAGCGGACATGCGCGCCGGGGAGAGAAGAATCGAGCGTGATTTCAACGTCAACGCAATCGAGAGACAACGGGTGGCACAACGGCAACAGATCGGGCGTTCGTTTCGCGGCCATTACGCCGGCCGCCTGGGCGAGGCTGATCGCGTCGCCCTTCGGCAGACGTCCGGCTTTCAGCAGCGCGAAGGCGCGACGGCCCATCAATAGAGTTCCGATCGCCGCTGCGCGGCGTTCGGTGATTTGTTTGGCGGACACGTCTGCCATATCAACGGTCACACGGTGATTATACCCTTGAATTAGTATCATTGCGTCGATGAAAACGGGCATTTGGCTCCTCGTCGGAATTCTCGCCGCGGCCGGCTGCGCAGGGGGCAAGGCGCGCCGGGTCTCTGCGCCCGCGGCCTCGCCGTTGGCGAAGGCGCTCATCCGCACGGCAAGGTCATATCTGCCCGAGGAGGACTCGAAGCATCCCGTTCCCAAGGACTGCTCCGACTTCGTCGGGAAGGTCTTCTTGGCGCACGAGGTTGCGCTGCCCCGCAGCTCCGAGGCCATGGCGATCGAGGGAGAGGAAGTCGGGTCCTCGCGCGACCTGCGCATGGCGGACCTCGTGTTCTTTTCGGGCGCCAAGGGCGGTCGCAAGATCGGCCACGTCGCGATCTACGTCAACAATGGAATATTCATCCATCAGGCAAACTCCGGCGAAGGCGTTCGCCAGGAAAGCATGTACAGCGACTATTGGCGCAAGCGCTACCTGAAAGGCCGCCGGATCGTCGACTAGCGGTCGAGCTTGAGGCCCTTCGGTCCCACGTACAGGGACTGAGGGCGGATCAGCCGGTCCTGGGCGTGCTGTTCCATCACGTGCGCGCACCAACCGGCCGCGCGGCCGCAGGCGAACATCGAGACGAATTGATCCGGCTGAAGGCCTATCGACTGTAGGACCAGCGCCGTGTAGAACTCGACGTTGGTCTTGAGGTTGCGGCCGGGCTTGAGATCTGCGAGCACCTTGACCGCGGTCTTCTCGACGGCGCGGGCGAGGTCGTAGAGCTTCGTATTCTGTAGGTGGGTGCCGGCCATCTCGGAGGCGGTCTTGGCGAGCACCTCGGCGCGCGGGTCGCGCACTTTGTAGACGCGGTGGCCGAAGCCCATGATGCGCCGGCCCTCCGCGATTTCCTTGCGCAGCCAGGCCTCGGCCTTGCCCGCGGTCTTGATGTCTACGAGCATGTCGAGGACGGGGCCGGGCGCGCCCCCATGCAACGGGCCCTTGAGCGCACCAACCGCGCCGGTCACGGCGCTCACCATGTCGGAGCGGGTGGACGCGATCACGCGGGCCGTGAAGGTCGAGGCATTCATGCCGTGATCGGAGACGGCGACCCAGTAGGTTTCGAGCGCCTTCGCGGCCATGGGATCGGGTTCGGTCCCGAAGGTCATGTAGAGAAAGTTCGCGGCGAGGCTGAGGTCGGATCTGGGCGCGATCGGCTCGAGGCCGGCGCGCAGACGCGAGTGCGCCGCGATCACGGTCGGGAAGCGCGAGAGCAGGCGCTTGGCGAGCGCCAGGTCGCAGGCGGGTGAGATGTCGTTGGGGTTGGACACGTCGAGCGAGAGCGTGGCGCAGGCCATGCGCAGGGCGTCTATCGGCGGGGCGTTGCGCGAGGTTTTGATGATCTCGAGCGTCTCGGGGCGCAGCGCGCGATAGGTCGCGAGGTCATGCTGGATGCTGGGCGCCTCTTCCTTCATCGGGAGGTGGCCGGTCCAGAGAAGCATCGCCAGCTCCTCGAGCGAGACCTTGCCCGCGATCTCCTCGATCGGGTAGCCGGCGATGATGAGCACGCCGTTCTGGCCGTCGACCATCGAGAGCTTGGTCTCGGTGGCGACGACTCCTTCGAGTCCGGGCCTGACCTGCGAGGTCGTGGAGTTTAAAGAGGAGGGAGCGGTCATGTTGGAAATCCTACGATATTACGGTGAGGCTTGAGTGACGCCATTATGCGCCTTCGGGCCAGACGCGCTCGAGCTCGTCGTCGTCGAAACCGAAGTGGTGGGCCAACTCGTGGCGTAAGGTCAGGCGGATTTCTTTGCGGAGCTGTGAGAGGCTGCCGACCGAATCCTCGAGGTTGCGCTGGTATAAATAAACTTTCGCGGGCAATTGGCCGCTCGCCGCGCCGCTGAGAAAGTCCGCGCGCTCGGGGCCGCAGTACAGGCCGAGGAGGTCCTCCTCTTCCTCGTCCATAGCCTCGGCCTCGGGGCCGGGCTTGTCCCGGACCTCGATCGTGACGTTGACGAGCAACGCCCGCACCTGAAGAGGAATCGCGGCGAGCTCGGCTTGCGCCATTGCGCGAAAACGCGCGGCGCAGACGCGGATCTCCTTCATTTAGGAAATCGCGCCGGCTTTGCGCAGGAGGTCGAGGCAGGCGGCGTTGGCTTTGCGCGTCGTCTCGCCCTCGTCGAGGTTTTTGAGGATGCCGTTTTCGACGACGATTCGGCCGTTGACGATGGTCCACTTCGCGCGATGGCCCACGCCGCAGAAGAGGAGCGAGGCGACCGGGTCGCCGGCCGAGCCTGCGTAGTCGAGGCGGTTGACATCGAAGATCGCGAGGTCGGCGGCCTTGCCGGCGGCAATCTGGCCGATGTCGTCGCGGCCGACGACGACGGCGCCGCCGCGGGTGGCCATACGCAGCGCTTGCCTCGCAGGCATCGACGAGACGCCGGACTTCACGCGATGAACGAGCATCGCTTGCCGGGCTTCGGCCAGCATGTCGGAAGTATCGTTGGACGCTGAGCCATCCACGGCCAATCCAACCGCTATGCCCGCGTCGAGATATTTCCGGACGGGCGCAACGCCCGAGCCCAATCGGAGATTGGAGGAAGGGCAGTGAGCGATCCCGACTTTCGCCTTGGCCAAGCGCCTGGTCTCGTCGTCGTTGACATGAACCATGTGCGCGAGCCAAACGTTGTCATTGATCCAACCCAACGATTCGAGGAAGTCGATCGGACGGAGCTTGTACTTCTCGAGACAATAAGCCTCTTCGTCCAATGTCTCGCAGAGATGGGTGTGAATGCGCACGCCCCACCGCTTGGCCTGCGCCGCGGTTTCCTTCATAAGGTTTGTGGACACCGAGAACGGGGCGCATGGCGCCAATCCGATCTGGGTCATGGCGTACGGGCCTTTGTCGTGATGCTCTTTGATCAGGCGTTCGCCGTCGCGTAGGATATCCTCCTCCGACTCGGTGCAGTCGTCGGGAGGCAGGCCGCCTCTTGACGCGCCGATCGACATGGAACCGCGCGTGGGGCAGAAGCGGATGCCAAGCGAGCGCGCCGCCTCGATCTGCGCGTCCACGAGCCCCGTCAGGCCGCGGGGATAGAGATAGGTGTGGTCGGTCGAGGTCGTGCAGCCGGTCAGAAGGAGTTCGCCCAGTCCTATCTGCGCGCCGAGGGCCGCGTACTCCGGCGTCAGGTGACGCCAGACCCGATAGTGATAGACGAGCCAATCGAAGAGCTTGTCGTCCTGGGCGGCGGGGGTCGCCCGTGTGAGCGTCTGGCACAGGTGATGGTGAGTGTTGACCATGCCCGGGATCACGACGCAGCCGCGCGCATCGAGGACCCGCGCGCCTTCGGATTCGAGGCCTTTGCCGACCGCAAGGATGACGCGGCCCTTGATCAGGATGTCCGCGTCTTCGAGCTCGGTGTCGGCGTCGTCCATCGTCGCCACGCGCAGCGCGTTTTTGATGAGCAAAGGAGGACGCATGAGCGCGAGTCTAGCAATTAAGTAGAATTCCGTCATGGAACCGCTCGCCCTCTCGGAACTGGCCGGAGATCTGCCGCGCCCGGGCGTGATGTGCACGCTCGCGAAGGTCGTCGGGTCCGCCCCCCAGACGCCCGGCGCCAAGATGTGGGTGTGGGCGAACGGCTTCTCCGGAACGATCGGCGGAGGGCGCTTCGAGGCCGGGGTTCTCGCCGAGGCCCGCCGTCTGCTCGATGCCGCCCGCCCCGAGGCTTTCCTGAAGGAATACACGCTGTGCCGGGAGATGGGGCAGTGCTGCGGCGGCAAGGCGACGATTTTCTTCGAGCCGTGCGCACGGCGTAAAGCGGTCCATATCTTTGGCGCCGGGCACGTCGCGCGGGCGCTGGCGGCGACACTCGACGGCCTGGACCTCGAGGTTGTCGTCTATGACGAGCGTCCGCAGTGGGCGCAGCCCGCGGCGTTTCCAGCCAAGACGAAGCTCCTGCGCGCGCAGCCGCAGCCGCTGGCCGCGGCCGCGGGCTACGGTTTCCTCGACGCGGCCTGCGTTATGACGCACGATCACGAGCTGGATTTTCAGCTCATTGATACGCTCCTCGACAAGCCGCTCGGCTACCTAGGCCTGATCGGCTCGATGCACAAGGCCCGGGTGTTCCGCTCGCGGCTGCCGTCGCCGCGCCGGGCGCTGTGGGACGCTCGCATGCGCTGCCCGATCGGACGCAAGATTCCGTCGAAGAACCCGAAGGCGATCGCCGTCGCCGTCGCCGCCGAGTTGCTCGAAAAGTGGGCGTACCGCCCCGCCCCGGCAAAGGTTGACGTCCCCGTATGAGCGGCCTTCGCGTGCGCCTTCTCGCCGCAGGCCAAGGCAAGCGCGCGGGTGGGCCCAAGGCGTGGGGCCCGTACGACGGCAAGACCTTGCTCGAGGCCCAGGTCGGCTTCCTCGCGACCGTGACCGCGCCTGAGAACATCGACATCGCGATACAGGAAGAGTGGCTCGACCGCTGCCGGGACTTGTCGCCGCGGGTGAACTGGGTCACGGCCGACCCCGAGGGCGAGGCGCTCGCCTCTCTGCAGGCGTTGCTCAAGGCGACTGCGCGCGCCCGCTCCTTCGTCATACACGTGGATATGCCGGTCTTCGATCTGCGCGTATGGCGCACGCTGGCCGCCTCCCCGGGCGACGCGGTCCCGGTGCACAAAGGCCGGCGCGGTCATCCCGTGCTGCTGACGGCGGCGACCTTGGATGCGGTCGCGCGGCTGGACCCGGCGACCGGTCGCCTCGATGAGTTTCTGCGCGGCCGCGTCGTGACCGAGGTCCCGGCGCCGACCGACATGATCCTCGTAAACCTCAACGAGGCGAGAGAATAAAGCTGCGCGGGGTCATTTGCACCTCCCTTCGAGAATCGTGACAAATGAACGCGAGGCGAGCTCGGCGGGCGTAAGCCCCGTCGCGCAGGCCTCGGCCTGCGTGATCGCGCCGCAGTTGCGGGCGCGGAGGAAGTAGTTGAGGAGGCCCTGCCCGGTCGCGGCGTCGTCGAACAGGTCGCCGACGAGCGTCGCCCGAGCCGCATTCTCCAGGAAGTTCCTCAAGCGTGCGGTCGCGGGAGTCAGACCGCCGAGGAAGAAGGCGTACACGGCGGCGTAGCGCGTCGGGAGTTGGGCGGGGTGGAGGTCCCAACCCTGATAAAAACCGTTCACGAGCGAACGCGTTGCGTGGTCATAGTGCAGCTTCCACGCGCGGCGCACGGCTTTGATATTCTCGCGGTCCCGCTCGTATGGCAGAGATCCGTCGGCCGACGGCCGATGGGGCCCTACGGGCAGCACGTTCGTGGCGCCGTCGGATATGTTCACGCCGGTGCCCGCGAGGGCGGCCTGCATGACGTGCCTGGCGAAGTCGCAGGACTGATGCTCCATGCCTTGGTGCGCGGCGGTGATGTTGCACGAGGCGGTGTAGTCGTAGGCGCCGAAGTGCGCGCTCGCGCAGCGGCCGAGGAGCGCGTTCACCGTCTCGCGCAGGGGGACGGCGCCGCCAAAGCCGATGATCGACTGCGGCGTCTCGATCATGAGTTCGACCTTGATCGTGTTGGGCTTGAGTTTCTTCTTTTTCTCGAACGCGTTGAGCAGCGTGTGGAGCGCGGCGGCCTGGCCGGGATGAACGACTTTGGGCAGGGTCACATAGAAAGGATCGGGAAGGCGGCCCCTGGCCGCGCGGATCAAGGTCGTCAGAAAAATATCCATGGTACGGGCCGAGCGAACGGACAATTGATTTGTGAACGTCTTGATTCTGATGCCGATGAACGGAGGTAACGTGCCTTCGGCGAGGCCTTTGGCGACCTCCTCGGCCGCGGCGAACGCGTGGCCGTCCTCCTCCTCATCGGGGCGGTTGCCGTAGCCGTCCTCGAAATCGATGCGGAAGTCCTCGACGGGCTCGCGCTTGAGTTTCTCGACGACGCGGTCGTACACCTTATGAGAAAATTCCTCATTTAGACTCAATGCGTCGCCAAAGGTTGCCGCGTCGGGAGCATAGCGCGAAAGCGCGCGCAGGGCCGCCTCCCCGAGCTTCTGCGCCGAGTCCGATTTGAACAGATGCGCGCCGCCATACACGGTGTGCACGGGTTGTCGGGCGAATGCGTCGCCGGGGTAGCGTCGCATATGAAGGAGATTTTGCCGCGTCAGAGGCGCGAAGGCGGATTTGACGGACTTCGGGGCGAGAGTGAGGCGGGGTTTCATTTCGCCGTTCCCTTCAAGAAAGCGATCAGCAGATTTCGAGATGCTTGCAGTCGATATTCCCGGGTTGAACGGAAATCGTCGATGGGCGAAAGGTCGGTCGTCAGCAATTGCGCGGCGGCGGCCATTGAGACGTCGTTGAGCCGTCGCCCTCGCAGGAACGCTTCGGCGGCATAGAGCCGTCGGACGGTCGGCGCCATGCTCCCGAACGCAAGCCGTACTTCTTGAAGCGCTCCGTCTGTGCCGTTCCAAAGCAGGCCGGCAAACACCGTTTTTGATATCGCCTGCGCAGCGCGCGTTCCGACCTTCGTGAAAACGCATCGCGTCGGCGTCTTGACGAACGGGAGAAAGACGGCTTCGATCAGTTCTCCGGGCTTGAGCGTCGTCTTTTTGACCCCCGCGAATATCTCGGATATCGGGATGGCTCGGCGTCCTGCGGAGCCGATCACGCGCACGGTCGCCTCATACACGGAGAGCGCGGGAAACGTGTCTCCTGCCGGCGAGGCATTGGCGATGTTCCCGCCGATCGTGCCGCGGTTCTGGATCTGCGCGGCGCCCACGGTCGCGCACGCGGCGGCGAGGAGGGGAAAACGTTTTTTGAGGATCGGGTGCGCCTGAATTTGGGCGTGTGTGACAAGGCTGCCGATATCCACGCCGTCGTTTACGACATGGATCTCGCGCCACTCTCGGACGTGCGACAGGTCGAGCACGGCCCGGCCGTTGAGCAGGCCCAGGTTCCAGCTGACCATGAGGTCGGTTCCGCCCGCGAGCGGGATTGCGGCCGGGGCCTTGGCATAGGTCTTTACGGCCTCGGCGGCTGAGCGCGGCGACAGTACGGTCATCGACTTCGCGTCGCCCCTCACTTTCTCTTTCCCCTCGCCGCGGAGATCACGGATTTCACGATATTCTGATAACCGGTGCAGCGGCACAGGTTTCCGGACAGCGCGGTACGGACCGATTCGTCGTCGCACTTTCCGCCTGACTTCAGATGCGCGTGCGCGCTCATCAGCATGCCCGGCGTGCAGAAGCCGCACTGCGTGCCGCCGCAGGCGAGGAACCCGGCCTGGAGCTTCGAGAGATCCTCCGGCGTTCCCAGGGACTCGACCGTCTCGATTTTGCGGCCCCCGGCCTGGCAGACGGGAATGAGACAGGAGTTGACCGGCTCGCCGTCGAGGAGCACCGTGCAGGCGCCGCACTCGCCCTCGCCGCAGCCTTCCTTAGCGCCGGTGAGAGCGAAATACGCGCGAAGGACGTCGAGGAGCCGCGTGAACGGCGCTCCTCGGAATGTTTTTTTCTTGCCGTTGACGGTGAGCTTGATCATTTCAGGGACGAGTTGATGCGTTCCGGTGTTTGGGGTAAGGTCGCAATAAGGCGGCCGGTCGCGTGCTTGACTGCGGCGGCGACGGCCGGGCCGGGAATGTCCATAGGCAGTTCGCCTAGGCCCTTGGCGCCGAACGGTCCGCGAGAGTACGGCTTCTCCACGAGGATCACCTCGAAGGGCGGCGCATCGAGACTCGTCGGGATGACGTAGTTCGTGAGTTGGGAGTTGATCATGACGCCGTCTTTAAAAATCGGTTCCTCGAGCAGCGCCCAGCCGAGGCCCTGCGTTGAGCCTCCGATGATTTGGCCCTCGGCGAGCAGCGGGTTGATCGCCTTGCCGATGTCCTGGGCGGTCGTGACCTTGTTGACGCGCACCGCGCAGGTGAGCTTGTCGATCTCGAGATCCACGACGATTGCCGCGTAGGAGTAGACTCCGTATGCGTCGCCGCGATAGGTGGCGTCGTCCCAGGTCACGTCCGGGGGATTCTCGTACTGCGCCTCGAAGCGGCGCGCGGGCGCGCCGGCGCAAAGTGCGGCCGCCGCCTTTTTGAGATCCGCCGGCGTCTTGGGCACTCGTCCATACTCGTTCTCGAACGCGCGCTTGAGCTCATGCGTCGCGCGGCTGACCAGTCCGCCGACGATCATGCAGGTACGCGAGGCCACGGTGGGTCCCGAGTCGGGGACCTTGTGCGTGTCGGGCGTCTCAATGTGGAACCAGGACGCGGGTACGCCCAGGGCGTCGGACGCGACCTGGGCGAACATCGTGTTCGTGCCCTGGCCGATCTCGGTGGAGGCCGC
>JBBTJN010000030.1:0-14210 GCA_038059415.1 Elusimicrobiota bacterium
AGGCTCTGGTAGCTGACGCCCTGGAACAAAGCGGAGTGCGCGCCGCCGAACTGCGGACGCGGCAGGCGGGCCAGGCCCGCGGGATTGTAGTAGGCGCCATAAGCGTCGTCGGCGATCGCGGTAAAGGCATCGGCCATAGCGCCCGCACGCGCGCCTGCGCCGAGCTTGAGGAACTGCGCGCCGGAAGCGCCGGCCTCCGAGGACCGGGCCGACGCGGACGGCGCCTGAACAAGAAGAGACAACAGCAGGAAGGCGCTGTTTTTACATCTCACAGGCCGCTCCCCCTGATAATGGCGATCTTAAAGAACTTGCGGCGCCCGCCGTGGACGACCTCTCCGATGTACACGCCGCTGGCGACGGTCTGCCCGGAATCGTTTCTACAGTCCCACGGCGTGTAGTAGGTCTGGCCGGCCGGCACCGAGCCCTGCTCGATCGTGCGGATCTTCATACCGGCGACGGTGTAGATGTTGTAGCGGAGGTCCGCAGCCGTGCCGCTGAGCGGGATCGAGGCTCGCAGCATCGTGCCGACGAAGGGCGCGTGGGTGCCGGCGCCGCCGAACAGGGTGCTGTTGATGGCGATGTTGGAGTGGCTGATGCAGTCGGCCGGGTTCGGGAAGTTGGCGACCGCGATATCGTTTCCGCCAAAAGACGCTCCGATGGTCAGGACCGGCGTCGAATCGAGCACGACGAAGGTCGAGAAATGGTCCACGCTGACGGTCACGGTCTTATTGACCGTGTCCAGGCGGCGGTTGGTGGTCTCGGGCACGAAGCGGCCCAGGGTCGCGTTGTAGAACCATATCTGTATCTTGTCGTCGGCCGTCCCGGTCGAGGCGACGAGGCTGTAGGACAGCGTCAGATCGGCACGCTGCTTGAGCTGGTGGCGGATGCCGGCGGGCAAGAAGATGCTGTAGAAGGCCGAGATCGGGTTCGCGCCGCCGACCTGTGTCGTGGAGGCCTGCGTGCGGTACGTGCTCATCGCGGCCCACATCTCAGCCGGGAAGGCGGACTGGACGTCGGCGACCTCGAGGGCCGCGGGCGCGTAGCCGCGCACGGAGAGGCTGAGCGCCTTGGCGAGCTTTTGATCGCGGCCCTTGGTCATGGAGACGTTGACCGCCGTCGTCGTCAGGGCGACGACCGAGGCGTCGGCCAGGCTGTCCGAGCCCTCGCCGAAGGCGCCGGGCGGCAGGTCGATGCGCGAGCGCTCGTCGAGGCCGAGGAGCTCGTCCTGAGCCGACGGCGACATCTCGACGACGCCGCCGTCGATGTTCGTCACGCGGCCATCGGCGGACGCATCGAGGCCCGCATAGAAATCAAAAACCTTGTCGATCGAGAAGTGATCGCCGGTGCGAGGGTCCACCTCGGCCGCCGAGGCGCGGATGCGCAGCGAGAACCTGGCCTCGTTTGCCGCAAGCGTGTAGATCGCCGTCAGGCGACGACGGTTAGTGGAGTTCGAGTGCGAGTTCAAAGCACCGGTCCCGTTGGGAGAGACGAGTGCTGCGCCCGCCTGCGTGAAAGTCGAGACAGTCAAGATCGCGGCCAGATCGTCGTCGGCAGCACTCTCCTGACGCAGGGGCTTGAGGCAGTCGACCTGCACGAGGAACCGGCTGCGCGCCGCGTCGAGCGCCTTCGCCGTTGCAAGGCAGTCGAGCGTGGCCGGGCGGTAGGTCAGGTTGAACGTCATCGTCGCGGTGGACTGCGACGCGCTAAACAGGACGCCCGCTCCTTCCGGCGGGAACGAGACCTCCTTGCCGCTCGCGCCGGAGAGAAGGACGATGTCATAAGCGATGCCGATCTTGAAGCCGGAGATGGTGTAGGCACTGACTGTCTTTGCTGCGGCATCCGTCTCGACGCTGCCCGCGACGAACTCGCCCGCACTGAAGTTGGCCGCCGCAACGCCCACGATCTCCGTCGAGTTCGGCGCGGTGCCGTCGCTCTTTAAGATGCGGCCCGTCACCGTCGCGCCGCGCACCAAAGTGAGCACGCCCGCAGTGGCGGTGTTCGAGCCGGTAAAGATGGAGAAGGACGCGCCCACGACCTCAACGGTGGCGTTGTACACCGCGTAGCCGAGGCTCGTCGCATGCAAGACATAGATGCCGGTGGAGAGGCCGGGCACGCTGAACACGCCGCGCTCGTCGGTGGTCACCTCGATGTCGCCAAGCGGGTTGTTGGAAACCGTGCCGGCAGGCTTCAGGTTGACGGCGGCCGCCGGGAAGCCGCGCTTATCGCCGAACGGATAGCTGAGCACGCCCCCCGTCGCCGCGTCTGCCACGACGATCTGGCCGGTGACCACGACGAGCAGCGGAGTCAACAGGAAGTCCGCGGTGGTCTGGGTCTGCAGGTTGACGTTTCTTAAAGAAACCTGGCGGTAGTAGAGACCGTCGCTGGCCAGGTTGCCGTCGCGAGGCGCCGCGACGAGGCTGAATTGGTTGGAAACCGCGCTCGACACCCACAAGGAGTAAGCGCCCTGCGAGTTGGTGAAGGTCTGCACGACGAGATCGACGTCGCCGCCAAAGGACGGGCGCGCCGTGACCTTGATGTTGCCCAGCGCCTGGCCGGTCGCCGTCGAGCGCACGACGCCGGTGACGGACTGGCCCTGGCCGAGCGCAATCACGCCGACGTCGCGAATTTCTCCGGGGGTCGGCTTCAGGCCGCTGATGGTCACCGGCGCGTAGTTCTGGCTGCCCGCGGCCAGGAAGTTGGGGTCCCACGTCGCCTGCGCCAGGCGGAGGTCGTAGGAGATGTCGGGGAGGAGCGGGCCGACGCGGAAGTAGCCGTCGCCCTCGATCGGACGGGCGGACATCGAGGAGGCGGCCGTCACGAAGCCGCCCTCCGTCCACGGGTTGGCGGTCGCCTTAATGCCGAAGTTCGGGGCGAGCAAGGTCGCGTTCGCGGCCCGAATCATCTCCCCGGTGCCTCCGTCCTTGAAACGGCCCACGATATAGGCCGCTCTGCGCAGCAGCACGTTTTGACCAGTGAGGCTCGACTGAAGACCGTTGGGCGAGAGCGCCGCGTCCGGAAACCTGATCGGACGACCCGCATACTTAACGGGGAAGTTCCGGCCGCGCACGCTCAGCGTGTAGAACTCTCCCGCGGGCAAATTCGTGAAGGCATAGTCGACCGTATTGGCGACCACTCCCGAATTGAGGTCGCCCAGATAAACCACAAGGGAACTCACGACCTCTTGGCGGCGGTTCACCACCGAAACGTCGAATATCTGGGCATCCTGGATGTCGTCATCGAGGCTGAGGCTGCCCGATACCGAGTAGCCGTCCGAGAGAGTGAGCGTCACGCTCGACACCGAAGCGCCGGCGACGGAGACCACCTTGCCGACCGAGGGCACGAGAACCGCGCAGGTCGCGCAGGAGCGCAGGTCCGTCGTGCGCACGAAGTAGACGCCCTTCGGAACGTTCGGGATAATGAAGCCCCCGGCCGTGTTGAGGAAGCCTACGCGGCTCGTCAGCGGACTAAATACGGTCGAGATCGCCACGCCGAAGGAGTCGATGTCCTGGCGGACGGCGCTCACGCGCGCTGTCGTCGAGGAAATAGCGGCGGGGTAGCCGGTCGGGGCGATCAGCGGAGCGTTAGCGACGATCTTCGCATTGGTATTGAACATCGCCCCGGTGATCTGATTGACGATCGAGCCCGAGATCGAAAAGGTCTGGCTGCTGAGGTCGGCGGCAAACGTCACCGTCGCTCCGTTGACGATAGAGAGAATCTGCTTCGAGGACTGGCCCGAGGTCTTATGAAGAAAGGAAAGCTCAAGCGTCTCGGTGTTGACGCCGGTCACCAAGAAAGTCGCCGAGGACATGTTCAGTGGGCAATAGCCCGCAGCCGGCGATGATGAAGGGTTGCTTGCCGGCAAGCCTCCGCAGCTGAAACCGGGCAAGGCCGTCGAGACTTCCACAAACGTTTGGCCGACGCGCTCGGGACGAAGTGCGGCGAGCGTGCGGCCGTAGAGCTCGACGCTGAGGAAGTCCGAGGCGCCCGCCTGCAGATGGATGGTGCCGGCGACCACGCCCGAAGCCTGAGATAAAGTGAAGTTCTGCGCGGTTGCGGACGGCCAAACCAACTTCGGGAAACCGCCGGGGATATCGTACTCGCTCTTGCCTCCGTTATTCTGAACGTTGACATAAAGCTGGTAGGTCGCGCTCGCGTCAAGGCCGAGCATGGCATATGCGGCGCTCCCTGCGACCGTATAGACCACGGTGGAGCCGAAGTTGAAGGAGCCGGGCGCCCAGGCGTTCATGTACAGCGCCGTGCCGTCCAAAACGGAAGGCGAACCGGCTATCGTGACTGTGCCGAAGATGGACGCGCCGGCGCCGAAAACGGGGAAATCCTGTCCCGCCAGCGTGCCGCTCGCGGGCAACGTGACCGGACCGAGGCTGACCGCCGAGAGGCCCTGCGCGTTGGCGCGCAGCATGTAGGAGCCCGCGTCCAACCCCCCCATCGTGTACACGGCCGAGGTCGTGCCCGGATTAAGGTAGACGTTGGCAAATCCACTTTCGACTGCGGCCGTGGTCAACGGCACGGCAACGACCGAGACATTCGTTCCATAGAGGTTGGGGCTGACGAAGACCTGCCCGGTCACGACCGTCTTGCGCGTGAAGGCCGGAAGGTCGAGGCGTGCGCCGCTCGCGCCCACGAACACCGTGCCCGTGGACCTCGAATATCCGGAGACGTCGGCCACCACGCTGTAGGTTCCGACCGTCACATTGAAAGCCAGCAAAGTCTTCTCCACGAACTGCTGCGTCGAGGGGTCCCACTGCCCGCCGTCGTCGAAGGTCGTCGTGCCCGACTTCAAGCGCATCGGGCCGTAAATCGTGTTCGAGTTGGCCCCTGTCGAAGAACGAACCTGGAGACTGCCCCACTGGTCAAAGGCCTCAGCCGAGATCAAAGGATCAATCGAGGGCACCACGATCAGGCGCGGCGCGCGGCTGAGGAAGACGTCTAGCCCACCCGTGGCGTTCGAGGAGACCGCCACGCCCACCGAGCGCGCGGTAAACGCCGTTGCATCGCCCGCGGCGTTGAGGGTCATATCCACCACCGCGTCGACATAGTCGGCAAGGGACAGGTTCAGACGGTAGGCGCCCGCGCCCAGACCCGGCAGGGAATACGAACCGTCGGCCCCCGTCACGGCCGTAAAAGAGCCCGACGGACCGTAGACGCGCAGCTGCACGCCTCTCAGGGGCGGATTGGGCGTCACGGCGGGGTCGAAAATGTGGCCTGCGAAGCTCGGCAGGCTCACGATGACCCGAAGCGAGTCATCCTTGACCCCTCCTCCGCCTCCGACCTCCACGCGTCCGTAGTACAGGCCGTTGGGCACGCGGGCGCCGCCGTTGATCCAGGGGTTGAAGCGCCCATCCCAGGCGATCGCGCCGGGATTGGTCTGGCCGTAGCCCCAAAGCTCCCAGACCGGCGTCGGGGGCACGCCCGGCTTGAAGGGAATGGAGGAGAACAAGACGCGCCAGGACTGCTGCGGGTCGCCGAGCGTAAATCCGATGAAAACCTGATTGGTCAGGCCGGCCGCGCCAAGCGAGATCGTCGCGCTTGAAAGCGCGGTCACGCCCGGGGTCGTGGACACGAAGACCCCGCCGAGGGCGTTGCCCGGCAGCGCGCTCAGGCCGAAGTAGAAGGTCGTGTCGGAGAGCAGGTTGTAGTGGACCTCGAGGTTCTTAAAGCCCGTCGAGGCGCAGACCAGGAAGAAGGGACGCGAGGACTGTCCGATCTCGAAGTCCACCGCGATGGCCGACGCCGTGGACACCGCCGTGCCCGTGGTCAGCCCCACATCCGCGTCAAGCGAGAACTGGCTCAAGGCGGTGTTATAGTACGTGCCCCTCAGGTCCACGGTATGGGCGAGCGTGAGCGGGACCTCGGTGCCGCAGGAGTCACGCGATTGGAGGTAGTTGATATCCGACAAGACGCCCTCCTTGACCGAGAAGTAGGACGAGCTGAGCTGGAAGAAAACGGCCGAGCCGGCGACGACGGGCACGGACGGAGAGCCGCCAAACAACGGCGCGGGCGCGCCCGTGCCGTCCGATACGGAGGTCACGGTGAAGGTCGCCGCGCCGACCGCGCAGGGCGCGAAAACGTTCGACCACTCAAAGCCAACGGTCGCTCCCGGAAGCAAGGCAGAGGCCAAAGTCACGAACACCGAGGGGCCGGAGTAATTGACCGCGGAGAGCGCGGCGCCGCTGCGCGCCGTGATGCTGGATGAGAAGATCGAATCGAGGGGGAAGGGGAAACCTGGCGGGACCGTCATGCCGACCTTTCCTCCCGGCTGTATGCCGGTGGCTCCGGCGGTATAAACAACGCTCAGCGAGAAAGGCAGGCCGGCGGAAATGGAGGTGTTCGTAATAACCGCGGTGCCTTCGCCGGCGATCGCGCCGCCGGATGTCTGGCCGGGATCGCGCATCGCCACGTTGATGCCCAGAAGCGTCTGGCCGGCGGGCACGTAGATGGGCGCAGCACCCTGGTCGTTGGGCGAGTAGACTCCATTGGGCTCGCTGGGATTGGGGATGAAATCGCCGTTGACATCCAGGAAAGCGCGCACGAAGTAGTTCACCCCTCCCGGAAGGGACACGTCGTAGGCCGCGGAGCTCAGGACGATCCCCGAGGGGATGTTGCGCACGGCGACCGGCCGGCCGAAGAACTGGGCGCCGGCCCAAAACTCAAGGATCAATTGGCCCGTTTGAGCTCCGCCGTAAAACACGCTGCCGGTCAGATAGGAAGCGCCGGCGACGGACACGGTGGAAGCGCTGATAATGATGGACGCCCCCGTCACGTTTTGACCGGACCCAAGGAAGATCGGACTCGCGGATGTGTCGCCGAAGAAGGCCTTGTCCTCGCCCTGATCCGGGTTGTCGTTGAAGTTCACGTCCACAAACGCGCCCAGGTAATACGAACTGCCAGCGAAAAGATTGCTGAAGAGGAAATTGCGCGTCGAGATCAAGACCCGCGAATCAATAAAGCTGCTCGAAGAAAAGCTCGGAGAGTCAAAGAGACCCACCGTGATGCGGCCGCCCTGCGTGCCCTGATAGTCGACATCGCCCGCAATCGAGCCCACGGCGCCATTGGAAGCCGCGAAAGACAGTTCGATCTTGCCGGTGACGCCGGGCGCGTAGGGCGAGGCCCCGATCGTGTAAAGGCCGTCAAGAGGCAACTCAAACTCCGCGATGCTCGCGTTGCCGTCGCTCGCGCCGTCGTTGGTGGCCACCAGGTCGCCCTCGGGATCATAGAGGGCGAGAAAGGTTCCGTAGAAGTTCTGCGCGATGGCGTTGATGGTCACGGACTGGCCGCGCGTGCCGCTGAAGGTGACCATCTTCATGAAGGCCCCGGCGCGATCCGCGGCCGGGCAGTCCGTCGTCGTCAAATCGACCGTCATGGGAACGCCGTCCGCGATGGCGCTCCGGTCGCAGAGCGTGAGGTTTTGCGCGGAAAGGCCGACATTGTCCTGGAGATTGATTCCCGCGGCCGAGGAGAGCGCCATCTCCTCGTCCGCGTCCGGCACGAAGTTTCCGTTCACGTCGGCGAACGCCTTAATCCGGTAGCTTCCCGCGGGGAGGGCGGTGAAGCTGTACGGCATGGAAGGCGTAAAAACGGTGGCCAGCGACTGCACCGGGACATCGCCGCCGAGCGCGAAAAGAGACGTCCGGATCGTCGTCGCCGACAGGCTCCCGTTGTAGGCTATGACGCCGGAGATCGAACCGCTGCCGGCGCCGACGGCCGCCACGGGATCGGCCAGCGCGCAACTCCCGATGTCGACGAGAGGAGCTCCGCCGTTGAGCACAACCAGCCCGCCGGCGTTGCATTTCCCATAAGCCTGATAAACCGGGTTGAACCCGAAACCGGAGGTGTCGCGGAAGGCATCAACGAAATAGGTGCCCATCGGCAAATAGCGTTTATCGAAGGCGAGGCCGCTCACGGAACCCGACGAAGCGGCCACGCTCATCGTGGCCACGGGCACTCCCGAGAAGCTTGAGTTGGTAAAGAAGCGCACGACGATGGCGCCGGTTTGGCTGCCAGTATACGACAGCGTGCCGTATATCCCGTCCGTGGCCAAGCCCGAGGCGCCAGCGTCCATCGTCACGGAGTAGGCGCCCGTGGAAAAACCATAAAAGGAGGTCGGCTCGACAACGTAGACGCCTGTTGCGTTGGGCGTCAGACTCACGGATGCCCCGCCCGGCGAGCTGTTGTCGGCGAGGATTTGGCCGTTGGGGCCAAGGACGATAAGCCGACTGTCGTGGACGTCGCCGTTGCCCGCATCGATCTGGCTCATGGAGATGGTCAGAGCGGTCCCTAAGGAAACCGAGCCGGCCGAGCCCGTTCCCGCCTCAAAGGCAAGAAGATGAGTGAAGCGGTCTGGACCCGCGTCGCGCGCCGGGCAGTCGCTCAACTGCAACGAGTCGCTCACTGGAGCGCCGACCTGCAGCAGCGAACGATCGCACAGGGTGATATCCGCCAACGACGAGTTCGCGCCGAAAACATAGATCGGATAAGGATTGTTGTTCATCCCCCCGAACAGGCCCGCGGGCTCGAAGTTGTCCTGAATGCCGTTCTCGTTAAGATCCCGGAAACCGCTCACGAAATAGGTTCCTGTGGAAAGGCCGGAAAAGCTGTAGTACTCCTGATTGCTTTCAGAGATAAACGTCCCCAAGGACGTGCTGGACAGTCGCACGCGGTACGTTCCGGATGTCGTGGCCGTAAAAGAGCTGATGTGGCCGGTGATCGCGCCTCCCGAACCGCCCGCGCTCTCGGACACGGACGCCGACGCCGACGGCGCCGACTGGTTGCGCGCGAAGTCGACGGCAATCACATTGTAAATATTGATAACGCCGGGAACCGGGGAGAAATCTGTGAAGGTCAAGGACCCGCTGGAGATCGGAGCCTCGGGCGAACCGGCAAGATCGAGGCCGGAGGCGCCGGTGCTTCTTCGTATGATATAGCCGCGCAAATCCTGAAGCGCGGAGCCCTCGGTGTTGGTAGTCGGCGCCGCCCAGCTCAGAAAGACCTGGCCAGCGCTGGGAGACGCGGAAAGGCCCAGGGGGCTGTTGGGAGCCTGCGAGTCGACGGCAATTGAGAAGTCCCTGCCGGTGTCGGACGAAGCAACCAGAGTAACCGGTCCGATCGTTGCCTGATCCAGCCAGGTCCGGTAATTGCCGCCGCCGAGCGTATCCACATACGCCCGCACGTAAAAGGTGCCGGCCCCCACGGGCAGATAGTAGGACTGGAAGGGCACGTTGGACAAAACCTGGGACGAAGCGGGAATGCCGGTGCAGGCCGAGGAGGTATACGCCTCGACTCGGATCTCGCCGGGCTCCAGTCCCGTGTACGCGACGATACCGGAGATCGAGATGCCCGCTCCCAAAGTCGCGACGACGCCCAGTTGCGTGAACGGCCCAGCGCCTCCCGTGGTGGACACACGGACCTCGTACGTCGTGGCGGGGAGAAGGCCGCTAAAAGAAAAATTGTCGCCGGTCGTAGCCGCTTGGAAATTGATCGACACAAAGCCGTTCGTCGAAATCTGCAGGTCGTAGACGGTTCCACTCACAAAGTTCGTATTCCAATTGGCGATAAAGCTGGTGGTGGAAACGCTCGTGTACGGCGCCGACGAAACCGCCCCGGCCGCGCCGCCCCCGGCGCCCATGGCGAACTTCATCGTCACGGCGTTGGCATCGGAGATCGTATTCGAGGAAGCTCCCGTGACATAAACATCGCCTGACGGTCCGACCGCCAGGCCGCTGACCTGATCGGGCAGGTAGGTGGGGCTATTGAAGGTCGCCGAGGAAACAAAAGCCAGGCCGTTGTTGGCGTCATATTTCATCACCAGGTAGTCGCCGCCGCCGCCGGTGTAGACGGTTCCCGCCACGAGGACGCTCGTGCCGTCAGCCTCGATGGCGAGGCTGGGCATGCCGAAAGGCGCCGTCACGTTGGTGATCGTCGAGGAAAACCCGGTGTAGCCGAGGCTCTGGTTATATTCGCGCACGAAAATATTCGCGCCCGGAACATCCGTGAACGCGACGTAGACCTTGCCCGCGGAAAAAGCGACGCGAGGGTGCTGCCGCTTGGTCAAGCCCGGGATGATCGCATCAACGACGGCCGCCGCCGCGTTGAACACCCCGGGATTGACGGCCGGATACTTCAGCAGATGCACCGGGGCGTTCGGGGTGCCGGAGGAGACGAGCACATACAGGTATCCCCCGAAGCCGTCTCGGGCCATGCCGTGACCCTTGACGGGATTGCCGCCCAAGCTGTACGCGGCCGCCGTCGCCACGGCCACGAGATTGGAATCGTAATTGACGATCTTGACGGTAGCGTCGTTGCCGTCCTCGAGCAGGGAAAAAATAGAGGTCCCGGTGGAAATCATGGGACCGAGTTCCACGAAATCCGCGCCGGACAATACCCTGGAGCTCAGCGGGCTCAGATTGGCTGAGTACTTGCTGATCCACCGCGAGTTGCTCCCCAGGCTCCTATCGGTTTCCGCCACGTAAATATTACCCGCGTCATCCCGAGCGAAGCCGCCTTTCGAGTCGATGGCCACGGTCCGCGAAGAGATCATCGTTGCGTTCGAATCGTAGCGCGCTATCGCGATAACGCCCGCCGTGTCATGCTGAATATTGCGCGCTCCGGTCGCGCCGGGCGTGGAGGCGAAGATGACGTAGGCGTAGGGGCCGCCGCCGGAAATCGGATCGACGAGCACGCCCAAGCCCATCTCATTCTGGCCGTTGGCGCTGGCAATCACCGCGCCGCCGGCGCCGCTGCTGAAATTAAAACCAATCGAGCCGCCCGCGGCGGACGGAGTCGTGGCCATCCCGAGGCTGGTGAAGGGAACGCCCGTAAAATCGGTGGACACGCGGACCTCATAGGTCGCGGCGGGGAAGAGGCCGCCGAAGAAGAAATTAGCGTTGGTCGTGGTACTGATGGAATTGACGGTCGCGAAGGCATCCGTTGATATCCGCAACTGGTAGACGGTTCCTCCCGCGAAGCTCGTGCTCCAGTTGGCCGTCAAGCTGTTGGCCGACACATTCGTGTAAGGCAATGCCGTGATCACGCCGGCCGAAGAGGAAGCCGGAAATAGCCAAAACGCCAGCGCCAGCCCGAGGGCCGCGAGAAAGGCGTACGGCTTAAACGGAGGATAACGATGACGGGAGACAAACGTCACACCTTTAGACCTCCAGCAGCTATAATTCATAAGCGACGCCGAGCAGGTAGTTCATCGCGCGGTACGTGTATGAGTAGTTCTTCTGGTATTGATGGTTCGACGCCGCCCAAAGTATGTTCGTGCGGAAGGTCATGGTGAGCTTGGGCGCGATCGGGTAGCCGTACGCCGCCGAGAACGCGTAGCGGTCGTGTCGTTGCTTGGCCGCGCCGTACACGCCGACCTCGTCCTGAATGAGGCGGCCGAGATAAGTCTGGCGGGTCCAGCGCAAGGACGTCGAGGCCCAGGTCGGAGCCTTTTTGTCCCCCCACGACAGCGTCGCACCCGGACCGGCCCCGAGGGTCCAGTAGCTGTAGGCGTCGTCGAGGAACTTGGCGAAGGTCGCGTCGAAGCCGTTCTGGTTGGAGAAGTTGCAGGAGAAGTTCAGGCCCAGACTCAGGTCGAGGCGTCCATTGGCCCCGATTACGCGCACCGGGATGGGACGCGAGATCGTGCCCGCCAGGGACTGCATGAAATCGCGGCGCGAGATGTCCGCGAACTGCCCCGTGGCCTGCACGATGCGCTGGTCCAGAAAGTCCTTGTAGAGCAACGAGTAGGAACCTGAAAGCACGACTTTGGGATCGGCGAAAGGCCAGGGACGGTTGCCGGAAATCGAAGCCTGCCAGTTATAGGTATCGAGAGTATGCTTCGAGGCGAGCTCGCGGCCGAGAGGGCTGCCCAACGGATCCACGCCCGAACGCGACTCGAGCGACTCGTAGCTCGGGAAGCGTACCCGGAACACGTCGAGCCCAGCCCGCAAGGAGAACGGTTCTTTATATACGTTCTCAAACTCAACGCCGGCCGAGACCTTCTCGTAGTCGAACAGGCCCTTGCCCCAGGACTCGTCGCGCGTCTCCTTCAGGAACTCCCGCTTGTAGCCGGCCGACGGTTTCACGCGCCAGGTCGAGCTCGCGAATTTCCGAATTCCGGTCACGGACACCGTGTGGTCCATCTGCTGCTGGAACAAGGTCCCGGCGGCGACGCCGTCGTCCACGCCCTTGGTCCCGCGGTAGGAGACACCGTACATCGGCAGCAGGCTCCAGCGCTCGTTGAACTTGGCCAGGCCCGCCGCGTTCGCCGCCGCGTTGCCGCCGAGGCTGCCGCGTTGGCCCTGGAAAAAGTACTGGCCGCCCGCCACGGACGCGTTGAGCACGGGCGTCCACTCGACCGCGGAGGCGGGCAGGGCGGCGGCAAGCAGGACGGCGGCGCGGAATAAATGTTTTCTCACGAGGTAATGGTTTAGGGAATCAGCCCCGATTGGATGAAAATCTTCGGTTCAACGACAAGGTCGATCTTGCGCCCGCCGAACTCGGAGGCGGTCACGATAGTCTGAAAGTTCCAGCCGAGCAGGGTCGTTTTGAAAGCGGTCCCGCCGAAGGTCGCGCCGGCAAAGTCGCCGGTCTTCGCGATCTTGCCGGCGTCGTTGATGACGTAGCTGTCGTACTTCTCCCACACGTCTCCCGCGCCATTGGCGGCGTACACGACATCGTGGAAGATGCCTTCTCCAATTTCGTTATAGGTGCAGTCCGGAGGAGCGCACCCGGGAGCGGTTTGGATGGTCGTATAGGTACCACCGGAGGATTGGGTGATTTGACCGAGACTTGCATCCACGCTCAGGGCGCACCCTCCAGCCAACCCGGTACATCCCGGATTTGTCGCATCGGTCAAGACGGGCGCCGTCCCGCTGGGTATCCACTTCCCGTGCTCAACGCCGTTAAAAGAGAGCGTGTAGTTGTTAAAGATCGTTTGATAGAAGGGCGTATTGAGCAGCGAGCCCGTTCCCGAGGGACTGGTATTCACGCCCGGCGCTCCGACGTTGATGGAAACGAACGCGGCCGTCGCGGGATCATACGCCGCCTCGACCCTGTCGGCGGCCACGGTGTTGTTGTTGACGTCGACTTGATGCCCACCACTCGCATTCTCAATCATGTTGTCCTGAGTGTTGGAGCGTCCGGTCCGGTAGGAAGTCAGGAAGTAGTCGCACGCCGCGCCAATGCACCCCGAGATCTGGCGCAGGGCGACGGACATGTCCGTCGGCAGAGCTTGATTGAAGGTGCCGTGATAGAAGAAGTAGTCGAAGCGGGCATCGCGTTCGTTGAGCACCACGAGCTTGAACTCGTTGGCGGCCGGGCGCACGATGTACTCCTCGATGCGCACGCGGTTGCCGTTGACATCGATCAGCGCCTTGCCTTCCTGGAGCTCGGAGAGCTTGCTTTCCTCGGCCGCCGCCGCCTGGACCTCTTCCTTGCTCATTTGCAGGCCCACCTCGCGCTTGGCGGTCCGGCGCGCGTCGTCATCCCCGCGCTCTTCGCGCGGCGTCCCTTCCGACACGCGGCCGAGGCCTTCTCGCGTCACGTCCACGCTTTCCCCGTCCTTGACGAGAACCTCGTTGCCGGACTTGTCGGCGACCGCGAGCAGGCCGCTGAACATCCGTACGCGCGTGTCGCCGGAGCCGTCTACATCCACGCCGAATTCGGTCCCGCGCACGGAACACACCGCAGTCGGCGTGCGCACGGAGAAGCGCCGGTTGAGGCTCTTGGAAATCCAGGCCTTCAGGGATCCCAGCTTGAGCTCCACGCCGCTCGCCCGAGGCGCGGCTTCCTTGAGGGTCAACGACGATCCGGCATTGAGCTCCACGCGGGAGGCGTCGTCGAACGTCACGGTCGCGCGCGCGCCCGTCGTCGTCTTGATTTGGTCGCCGGGCGCGAGAACCTGGCCGCTCGAAATCTGGGCCCAGGTGTAGGCGCCCGACTTCAGAAAGAGGACTTTGCCCTCGGCGGAGCTGATCGCGACGGCCTGGGCGCAAACGGCGCGAAAAACAGCGGCCAGCAATAGCGCGGCGATCGCCGCGCGTGCTCCGGTCCGCGAATTCCATGTCTCGGCACGTCGTAACTCGGCGTTCATGGCCTGCCGAGCCAGTATAACGGACGCCATAAAGCCTGTCAATGAGCAGTCCGCGCGTCCAGCTCTGACGAATCGGCGGGCCGTGACTCCGTCGAGAGGCTGGCGGTCACCT
>JBBTJN010000031.1:0-10292 GCA_038059415.1 Elusimicrobiota bacterium
GTGAAGGGCCTCAAGGTGTTCCCCGCGCAGGTCGAGGCCGTCATCGCCGAGAACCAGGCCGTCGAGGAAAGCGCGGTCATCGGCGTGCCCGACGAGGTCGGCGACGAGGTCATCAAGGCGTTCGTCGTGCTCAAAAAGGACCGCGCAATCGAGAAGTCGGCTTTGCTCCAGTTCCTCAAGGAGCGCCTCGATGCCTACAAACGCCCGCGCGACGTCGAGATCGTGGACTCCCTGCCCAAGAACGCGCTCCAGAAAGTTCTCAAGCGCGAGCTGCGCGAGCGAGAGTTGAAGAAGCGCGCGGCCGCGGCCGCCGAGAAGTCCTGATGGCCGCCCGCCGCGTGCGCTTGGGCGCCGAGGCGCGCGCGCTGCTCGCGCGGATCTTCGCCTGCGCGCGCCAGCCGACGTGGCTCGTCGGCGGCGCCATCCGCGATGCGGCCCTCGGCCGCCCCTTGGGCGACCTCGACCTCGCCTGCGCCGACGCGCGCTCTCTCGCCGCCCGGCTCGCGCGCGCGTTCCAGGGCACGCTCGTGACGCTCGACGAGAAGAATGCCGTCTACCGTCTTGCGTTGATCCCGGCGCGCGGCAAGGCCATCCATCAGATCGACATCGCCGGACTCCAGGGCAAGACCATAGTGGAAGACCTCGCGCGTCGCGACTTCACGGTGAACGCCGTGGCCCTCGAGCTCGTCGACGACCTGCCGGCGTCCCTTCCCGAGACGGCCTTCCTCGACCCGCGCAAGGGGCTGAAAGATCTCGCCGACGGAGTCATCCGCGCGGACGTCGAGGGCAACCTCGACGACGACCCGCTGCGGCTGCTGCGCGCGTTCCGCATCGCGGCCCAGCTTGGGCTGTCGATCGAGGAGAAAACCCTCAAGGCCATCGGCCGCCGCAAAAAGCTCATCGGCGTGCCCGCGCCCGAACGAGTCTCCGCCGAGCTTCTTCTGCTCCTCGCCGCGCCCGGCGCCGCGCCCTGGCTCAACAGGATGGATGAATGCGGCCTCTTGACGACCGTATTGCCGGAGCTCGAGCCCTCCCGCCGCTGCGCCGAGAATTATTACGGACCGGGCGGAGTGCTCAAGCACACGCTTGACGTCTGCGCCCGCGTGGACTTCCTTCTCACGAATCTGCGCGCGATCTACCCCGGGCTCGCCTCTGACCTCGAGGCGCATTTCGCCGCGCGCGGCGGCCCCCCGTTCCGGGCCCTGCTCCTGTTGTCGGCGCTTCTGCATGACGTCGCCAAGCCCGCGACCGCGAGGAAGATCGACGGCCGCCTGCGTTTTTTCGAGCACGACACGAAGGGGGCGGCGGCGACCGGGAAGATTCTGCGTCGCCTGCGCCTCTCGCGCGACCAGATCGACACCGCGTCGGCCATCGTGCGCCATCACCTGCGCCCGGGACATCTGGCCGCCGCCGGGCCGCTCACCGAGCGCGGCGCGTACCGTTTTTTCCGCGACCTCGGCCCGGACGCCCCCGGCCTCCTGATCGTCTGCTGGGGCGACCACTCGAGCTACATGACCGAAGCGAGCCTCAAGCGCCTCCTCAAAAGCCGCCCTCCGGCGCAATTCGCGGGCGGCGCTTCCCCACCTTATGGCGCGACCGCTGCTGCGCGCAAAACCGCGCGCCACCTTCAACTCATATCAACGCTCCTGCTCCGGTGGCGGGATATGACGCGCGCCCCGGCGCCCGAGCGTCTCCTCGACGGACGCGACGTCATGAAGGCCCTCAACATACCGCCTGGACCTCGCATCGGCGAGATCCTCGAACGCGTGCGTGAAGCTCAGGCCGAGGGGACAATCAAAAACCGCGACGAAGCCCTGGCCCTGATTTCCCGCCTGAAATGATTGCGTAACAGCCGTAAGCTAGCCTCTCCTAATAGGATGACGCCCATTCCTGGAACCGTTCCGAGGGCTCTTGCCGCCGTCGCTTTCGCGGTCGCGGTTTTTTTTGTCCCGGCGCCCGCCTTCGCCTCCGCTCCGGGCCTGACGCCGAAGGTTCTCCAGTGCGACGGCACCTACGCGACGGGCTCGGTCACGAGCCACCCGACCCCGCTGGTCGTCGTCGATGAGCAGGACTCCGCCGGCCTCAAGATCGGCCAGAGCCGCCTCAGCGTGCGGGCGCAGACCACGTTAGCTCTCTGGCGGTTCGACGGCAACTACGAGGTGATCGTTTCGAGCGCATACACCGTCGGCTGCCCGAACGGATGCTGCCGGGCCTGGTATTACAACTATCTCAGCGCGAACGGCTCGGCCGCGCTGCGCACGGGAGAGTGCTCCTACACGGACGCCGCCAACAATGACTGCTCCGACCTCACGGTCATGACCTCTTTCGCAACGTCGCAAAATCGGGTGCAACTCGGCGCCTGCCCGGCAAATCCGAGCACGTTGCCCACGGTCTCCAGCAGCTTCTCTATCACCGCGATCGGGCCGCTTCCCGGCGCGACGACCGTGTTTCTGTCCTCATCGGCGCTTCAGCTCAACGGCGTCAACAGGTACGCGACGGCGCCGAATTCCAGCTCTTGGAACCTGCCGGCGAGCTACACCCTCGCGGCCTGGATCAATGCGAACGCAGACGGCCGCATCGTCTCCCAGCAAAGCGCCTCCGGCTACTGGGGACTCGCCGTGAGCGGCGGGGGGGTGCGCCACCTCGATTCACGCGACGCCTCCCCAGACCTGACCTTCGGAACCGGCCTAATCGGGGGCTGGCATCTCGTCCACCTGGTCCGCAACAATAATACCAACCGCCGCTTTTACATCGACGGCCGACTCGTCGGCACCGCGGTCGCCACCAGCACGGACTCCTTTCAAAACCATCCCAACAACGCCACCCTCGAGATCGGCCGTAATGCCTACGGCGACAGCGATTACTTCGACGGCATGATCGACGACGTCCGCATACTGAATACCACCATCACCGACGACGATATCATGCTCGAGTATACGACCCAGATGCACAAGTACTCCACCGACTCAGGCATCACCTTCAGCACAAGCGCGGGCTCGTATTCCGGCTCCCCGATAAACGGCACCACGAGCGTCGTCACCTACGCTCCGGGGGAGCCCTACACGGCGACATCGCGATGGATGTTCACCGCGCAGAACATAGACGGCGAGAGCAGCTTGAGCAGCTCCTACCGCGTCACGATCGACAACTCGCCGCCGAGCGCGCCCGCCTTGAGCGCGGTCGCGACCTCGACCAACGACGTCACCTGGAGCTGGGGCACACCGCCTCACGTCTGCCTGTCCCCGGGCTCGGCCTCCGTCCTCTACCATCTCATCGACGCGCCCTCCGGCGCCATCTTGACTCCGCCCGGGGACATGGTTTACGCGACCACAAGCATCACAGAGTCCCTGACCGGTTCGTCAAATCAGCTCGTCGGCCGCAAACTCAAACTCACCGATACCTGGGGTTCGGGCCTCAGCGCCGCGACGTCCATCTACACTTTGGCCAACCCGCCTCTGGCCAACAGCGTCGTGCCCAGCGTCGTCACGGTAAGCAGCGCGCTAATCAACTGGGACCAGAACGGCAACCCCGCCTACACGCGTTATCTGCTCAGCTATTCGCAGGACGCGACATTCGCGACCGGCGTTTCGACGCCGACGACTTTGGCGAGCGATTTCACCGGCAGCTCGGTCGCGTTGCCGGGCCTCGCCGCCGGCACGACCTATTTCGCCCGCGTCCAGGCGTTCAGCGGCCGCTCCGGCGACGTGTTCGGCGGGACCGCAACCGTGTTCATCAGCACCTCGTTTACGACGTTGCCCGACGCTCCCGGCCTTGGCGGCGCGCCCATCGACAACGTCTCGATCACCTGGAGTTGGACCTCCGTGCTGGGCGCGCGGTACTACAATCTTTATGATGGCGCGGGCGCGCTCCTGTACACCGGAGGATCCCTCTCCTTCGTTCAATCGGGCCTCACGACCAACACTCAGTACACGGCCCGCGTCGAGGCCGTGTCCGGCAACGGCGCGGGCGCGCGCACCGCAGCCTCCATCTTCACGAGAGCCGACAACCCGACGATCACCGACGGAGGAATCAGCGCCGTCCACACAAGCAGCATCACCTACTCCTGGAACGGCAACCTCAATCCCTCCTACACCTTTTACGAATTGGAGATCACCACGAATTCGAGCTACGCGGTCATCATCACAACCTTGACCGTCAACGCGACGATCGCGACCGCGACCGGACTTTTCCCCGGCACCACCTACTACGCGCGCGTGCGCTCCATCGACGGCAACCAGTCCTATGGGACCGCGTTCGCCGCCTTCGCCTCCGCGCAAACGACATCCGATTCGAAGATTACCACGGTCGCCTCCCCGCCCTCGGCCTACACCCCGCTCAACGACTCAAAAGGCCAATGGCAGTTCGACGAGGGCGCGGGCGTGACCACGGCCGACTCGTCGGGCCTTGGAAACACCGCCTACCTCGCCTGCGTAGCCGCCGCCTGCGTCTCCACGCCCACCTTCGCCGCCGGTCCGTCCGGCCTGGGCAGCGCCGCGTCATTCTCGGGCCTCGCCAACGGACTCGTGCGCGTACCCTACACGGCCGACTTCAACTTCAACGATAGCCTCACCGTCTCCGCCTGGGTCAAGCCCTCGAGCGTCTCCCAGCCCAACGGAGCGGGAATCGTCGTGCGCGGCGACGGGGGGGGAGAGAACTTCGCCCTCGAAATATCCGCGGGCTTGTACCGGTTCTTGGCGAAGCCGAGTTACATCGTCGCGTCGACGAACTCAATTACGGCCGGGACTTGGACGCATCTCATCGGCGTCTACGACTCCGTGGCGTCCACCGCCACGCTCTACGTCAACGGCCGGCCCGCCGCGACGATCTCCGGAGTGCCCGCGCGCACGTCCTCCTCCCATGACATCTCGATCGGCAACCGGCAGTCGGCCGCCGCCGCCTACGACCTCGGCTTCCTGGGAAGCATAGACAGCGTGCGCATACAGAACCGGGCCTTGAGCGCGGCGCAGGCGCTCACCGAGTATCAGGGGAGCTTCATCTCCACCGTGACGCCGCCGGCGCCCAACGACGCCGTCCTCATCGGCCTGGCGCCCAATGCGTTCAGCGCACCCGCCACCCTATACGTTTCCATGAACCCTTTGCTTCACCCGATCACGATCACGCCCGCCATCCTCAACGCCGGCCTCACCGTGACTCCGACGGGCTTCACTCTCGTGCCCAACAGCATCATCGAGATCGTCCCGATCGTCGGCGGCGCGCCGTTCACCCAGACGCTCGGATCCTCGGCGAGCATCTCGATGCCCTACGCCGACTCCGACGGCAACAACGTCATCGACGGCGCGAGCCCCCCGATGGCGGCCTCCGCCATCAAGGTCTACACGCTCAACACCACGGTCAACCGCTGGGAAGCGCTGCCGACCTTCGTCGACCCCGCCTCGCGACGCGCCACCTTCTTCACGCCGCATTTCTCGGTGTTCGCGATGTTCGCGCCGACGACGATCGGGACCTCGCTGGCGGAGGTGCGCGTCTACCCGATCCCCTGGAAGCCGGGCACACGCGGCCGCTTTGACGCCGCCGCCATCACCTTCGACCGCCTGCCCGTGTCCGGCAGCATCCGCATCCTGAACCTCGTCGGCGAAAGCGTGAGCGAGTTCTCGTTCAACGGCGGCTCCTCCGGGTCGTCCTCCTGGAACGGCTTGACCGCCGACGGCCGGCGCGCCGCCAGCGGCGTCTATTTCGCGCGCATCACCGGAGACGATGGCGCCGCCTCGCTCGTCAAGTTCGCGATTGAAAGATGAGAAGATCGACATTCGTCGTGTCGCTTATGGTCGCGGCCCTTCCGGCCGCGGCGGGAGGCTTCGGCTCGAGCCAGGGGGGGACCAGCGGCGGCGCGTTTCTCAAGCTCGGCGCGGATGCCCGCGCTGCGGGCATGGGCGGGGCCGTGCGCGCCGCCGTCGATGACGCGACCGCGATCTACTGGAACCCCGCCGGACTCGCCGGCCTGCGCTACCGACACGCTACGATGACGCACGGCGCCTCGTATCAATCCACCTTTCAGAATTTCATCGCCTACGCCCAGCCGGTCGAGTCGCCCTTTGTTCGTCAGAACGAACGGGAGCGCGACCTGCGCCAAGACCCACTGGGCACGCTCGGCTTCGCCGTCCTCTATCAGAACTCCGGAAACATCTCCGCGGTCGACAATACCGCGACGGCGACCGGCGAGCGCATCACGCCGCAGGACCTCGCCATCCTCCTCGCCTACGGCGCCACGATCTCGCACGGCCTTGACGTCGGCATCGGCCTCAAGTACGTGACCTCGAAGATACAGGGCGTCGCTTCGACCGGCGCGGTGGACCTCGGCGCGCGCTGGCGCACTTGGCTGCCCGGCGATTTCCCCTACGCGCTGTCGCTCAGCGTCCAAAACATCGGAGGCCGGCTTAAATTCCACGAGTTCGGCGACCCTCTGCCCACGATCATCACTCTCGGCCAGGCCCTCAAGATCATCAAGGGCCTCATCGTCACTCTCGACCTGAACGCCCCTCGGGATCTCTCCGCCTACCCGAGCTTCGGTCTCGAGTGGCGCGTCCCGATGAAGCAGGGCATCTCCTCCGCCCTGCGGGCGGGCTACGACGGCCGCCTCAACGGCAACGACTCCTCGGCAATAACGGGAATTTCCTTCGGAGCGGGTCTCGGACTGCAGAGATTGGGCTTCGATTACGGCTGGTCTCCCTCCGGCGGCCTCGGCTCCGCCCACAAGCTGTCGCTCTCGTACCGGTTCTAACGGTGACGCGGGCAGGTCGGCCCCTTGTGTCATTAGCCTGGTATTGAATCTAGGCCATTGGGCCCAACGGATATTGGGCCTTCGGAATCTTGTGGGATCGGTTAATTCAGGCTACCTTTTGGTATATGGACACGGCCTCTAAAATGACTGGTATCAACCGGGCCTTCCGATGTCTATTGACCGCTTTGCTGGTCTGGGCCCCGCTTCCGGCCGACGCGTTGAGCGTCGTGACCAGCGTGCCCAACGGCGCCCCCCTCATCGGCCCTATCGCGGCGGTCGGCGGCGTGCCCCTCCTCGGGAGCGAGGGCCCAACCGGGATCTCTGTTTTGGGGGGGCTTCCAGGTCTCCTCCCCAAGACCCCCCTCTCCGTCAACCCGCTTTCTCCTCTCATTCCAATCACCGCCGTCCGACCGGTCGACGTTTTAGAAAAGGCGGGTCCGCATCTGTCTGTGCCGCCCACGACCGGCGCCGACGTTCCGAACGATGGCGGGACGGCGAGGACAGCCCTCGAGAGCCTCCGTCTCCATGGCGGCGAGGAAACGGCTCAGGTCATCAAAACCGAGGGCGATGGCGTCAAGACATCAGCCGAAGTCGTTTTCATGAAATCCGCATCCCTCGAGGGCCCTTCGGGCGCCGGAAACGCCTCCGTCAACGGGGCATACGCAAAGACGGGGTTTCATCCGTTGGCGGCGAGCCATCGCCGCAAGACAAACCTCGGTCACCGCCATGGTCTTAAAGAGATCGCCGACGCGCCGCAAACCGACAAAGCCGCAGCACCCGTAGCCGAGGACAAAATCGCATTCCAACTCGCCAACGGTATGACAGTCGAGCTTTGGAGCAAGCCCGGCCATTTAACCGCGAACATTACCATAGCCTACGCCGTCGGCGGACGCGACGAAGCCAAGGGCCAGTCGGGCTTCTCCCATCTCATCGAGCACTTGATGT
Organism: Elusimicrobiota bacterium; assembly: GCA_038059415.1. Classification (GTDB taxonomy): domain Bacteria; phylum Elusimicrobiota; class Elusimicrobia; order UBA1565; family UBA9628; genus GWA2-66-18. The sequence goes on from JBBTJN010000031.1 coordinate 7,685, forward strand.
TTCAGGGCACTCGCGCCATCAAGAACTGGTTTCGCATGGCCGGAACCATGGGCGCTCAAACCAATGCCCAGACCCAGCGCGACCTCACGTTGTATACGCAAAACATGCCGATCAGCATGCTGGAGACCGCCCTGCAGCTCGAGGCCGATCGGATGACCCATCTCGATTTAACCCCTGAAAAGGTCGCGCGGGAAATACGCACCGTTCTCAATGAGAAGACCCGAGGAGACTCCAATCCGTATGCGAACGTCGCGCCCACGCTCTACAAACTCCTTTTCGCGAAAGAGCGCAACCGCTCCAATGTAATCGGCATTCAAGCGGACATCGAGAGAGCTACGGTTGACAATCTCAAGCCCTACATCGCCGCCCACTACACCCCCGGCAAAGCTCACATGATCATCGAGGGCGGGATCGACCTGGATAAGACCCGGGCCTGGGTCGAACGGCACTTCGGGGCTATCCCGAAGCTCCCGGTCGGCGTCGTTAAGCCCGACCTCTCCGAGACCGGCCTCAGCGGCGAAGCGCGCGTCGAGGTTTCGGCCGGCGCGGCCCCGTACCCGCTCCTCTCCTTCGGCTGGCAGGCCCCGAAGCGCCTCACGGCCGACTACCACGCCGCGGGCGTTTTGGCCCAGTTCCTGACCAATCGACTCTTTAATAGATTGGTCATCGATGAGAAAAGCGCCCTAGAAACGACTCTATCTCTGCCCTACGTTGAGCGCGACCCGAGCGCCGTTACGGGCCAAATCACCTTAGGTCCCGATTTGACGCACGCTGCCGCCCTGGCCGCCGTCGATGAGGAGCTCGCCCGGATAGTACGCGGCGATATCGATAAGAAAGAGTTGTCCACGGCGATCAATATGATGTTGACGCAGCTCAACTCGACCTGGGACGACGCGCCGAGCAGAGCCATGGCTTCCGCGCTCGGCATCGGCCACGGCGAGTTCACAAACACCTTCAATATGTGGAAAGCAGTTTCCGCCGCAGACCTCCAGCGCGTGGCAACGACCTTCTTCGGCAAGAACCAGCGTGCGGTCGTAATCGTGAAACCCACCGAGCAGAAGGCCGTCGCCGAAAGCGGACCCGTGCACGCTCATCGTCCGTCGAACGTTGAGGAAGCCGCGACGGCCGCGGAGCAGGCCCTGCTTGAGAAACTATCCCGGACGCAATGGCCCAATATCCGGCTCTCCGCCCCGGCCGATTTCACGCTCCCCAACGGCCTCAGGGTCATCGTGCTGGAAGATCACCGCTCGAAGGATGTCCAGGCGCGGCTCGTATTCCGGCAAGGGAACACGGCGTCCGACGCCAGGACCCTCATCGAGACCCAATTGGCGGCCTCGTTGTTGCCGAGCAGGACCGCGGAGAAAGACGAGAGAGCGTTAAACGATTTCCGTCTATCGCAGGGCGTCATCTTGCAGTCTGCGTATAACTGGGATCATTCCCTTCTCCAGGGCAGCGTCTCGTCTGCGCGCGCGTCGGCCATGCTGAATTTGATGGCCGAGATGGTGACGCGCCCCCACGCCTGGACCTCTGAGGAGCTCTCTGCGATCTGGGTAAGAGTGAAGGATTATTGGAAGGCGAGCGCGATGAATGCCGACGCCGTCACGTATCGGACGGCCGTGGCGGACATCCTCGGCAAAGACGACCCGTCGGCGGCCGTCCCGAATCCGGAGTGGCTCGACTCCCTCACGCCCGCGAAGCTCGCTGAGCTGACCGCGGGCCACTTCGCCGCAAACAACGCCGTGCTCGTCATCGCGGGCGATGTGGACATCGCTACGATGAAGACGGACATCCAAAAGATTTTTGGCTCATGGAAAGCATCGAACATGCCCGCCGTCGCGGCCGCCGCGAGAGAACTGCAGGCTCAGGATTCCATCTCGCTCGTCGAGCAGCCCGGTACGACGGAGGCGTTGATCCGCCTGAGCATGATCTCCCTCGATGCCCAATCCATGGCCTCGCCCGATTATTTCCCGCTGTGCGTCTTGAACGCCATCCTCGGAGGGGGCCTCGCCTCGCGCCTGACCCAAAAACTCCGCCAGTCCCTCGGCATCGCCTACTCCCCCTTCGCCGAGGTCACGACCGAACCAAACGCCACGATGATGAACATCGGCCTCTATACCCGGAACGAACACACGCATCTGGCCCTCACCACCTTGCTCGAGGAAGTCCGCCTCCTGCGCGATGAACTCGTCGGCGAGATCGAGATGGGCGCGGCCAAGAACGGGCTCGTCTCGGCCTTCATGAGGACTCTCGACCATGCCGCCGGCATCGCCGACTGGTTGTATGGCGCCGTGGCGTTCAATCATAAGTCGCTGCAAGACTGGTTCAATTATCCCTCGAAAATCGCGGCCGTGACCCCGCAGGACATCCGGCGTCTCGCGAACAAACTCCTCTCTCCGCAACGACTCGCGATCACGGCCGCGGGCGACCCCGAGATCTTAAAGGCTCTGCAAGGAGTGCGCCCGGTCGTCTCGCTCACCGCGGAAGGCAAGCCGCGTCCCTCCAGCTGAGCGGCCGAAGTTCCCTATACCGACATTGACCGCTCATTTTCAGCGTCCTCAGCTCTGACGAATCGGTGATTTTTCGCACCTTACTACCGACGTAGCAGCTC